>CAZMMI010000136.1:2732-10831 GCA_964567255.1 uncultured Anaerolinea sp. | reverse complement strand
ATGGCTTTGTTGAGGGTGCGCACGCGTTCGACGGCTTCGATGCGGCCTTCGCGCACCTCAAGGATGGGCTTAAGATTCAAAGCGGTGCCCAAAAAGGCCTGCGCGCCGCCAATGCGCCCGCCGCGGCGGAGGAATTCGAGGGTGTCGACCACAAAGAGCACGCCCGAGTTCTTGCAGCCTTGCTCGGCGATGGTGCGGCAATCGGCCAGAGAGGCGCCCTGGGCGGCGGCACGAGCCGCTGCCAGCACCGGGAAGCCCATGCACATGGAGGTGCTCAGCGAATCGACGATCTCGATGGGCGCGTCGGGAAGCATCTGTTTGGCCTGCGTGGCCGAGTCCATGGTGCCGGAGAGTTTGGAGGAGATATGCACGCTGAGAACCTTGTAATCTTGCTCGAGCAGGCTGCTGTAAATTTCTTTAAAGGCTGCGGGAGAAGGTTGCGAGGTGCTGGGGTGGGCTTTGACGTGCGGGAGTCGCTCGTAAAATTCAGCGGGAGTGATATCAACGTTGTCGCGGTAGGTTTTGTCTCCCCAGATGAGCTGCAAGGGGACGACGTGAATATCATACGACTTAACCAGTTCCGCGGGGATATAGGCTGTGCTGTCTGTTACGAGGGCGACTTTCGACATGAATAACTCCTTTAAGAAATAATCGAATCGTCAGGGCTAAAGCCAGTTCGAAAACGCAATAGTACGTGGTGTAAAACCCTCTAATGACAAAAAAGATACGCGTGAAGAGGCCATTACAGCTACATAACAAATCCTTCAATATTGTACCCAAAAGGTATATAGTTAACGTGGGTTCGGGCACATCCATCCTTCACCCGAACGGATGATCGTGCTTGAAAAGTTCCGAATTTGGGCGTGGGCGTGTTTCCAGGCGAACCTTAAATCGTCCCTGGATGCTTGACGTGCGGCAATCGTGAAACTATAATTCACGGCTTGTTGAAAAGGAATCCTGGATTTCTGGGATCAAAGAGAGAAGATGAATATACATGATGAAAACGGCACCACGGTGCTGCGCAGGGCGGATGAAAAAGAACCCCCGCGAACGTTAGCAAATTTACTGATCGGTAAGCCTTTAGCGACCGCAGACGCGCCCCACGAGACCATCGGTAAGGTGGTGGGTCTGGCGGTTTTTGCTTCTGATGCACTATCCTCTACGGCGTACGCCCCGCAGGAAATCATGGCGATTCTGATCGTCGCCGGGCTCAGCTCTTATCAGTACGTTTTCCCCATTGCGTTGGTGATCGTCGCCCTGCTGGCGATTGTGACCATCTCGTACGAGCAAACCATCCACGCTTACCCCAACGGCGGCGGCGCGTTCATCGTGTCGCGCGACAACCTGGGCATGTGGGCGGGGAAAATCGCCGCGGCGGCCCTGTTGAGCGATTACATCCTCACGGTCGCTGTGTCGATCTCGTCGGGGGTGGCGCAAATCGTCTCGGCGTTCCCCAACCTGTTTGATTACCGGGTGTGGATCGCGGTTGGTTTGATCTTCTTGATCATGCTGATCAATTTGCGCGGCGTGCGCGAATCGGGGATCATTTTTGCGGTTCCCACCTATTTCTTTGTGGTGATGATGTTTGTGACTGTAATCGTTGGCCTGGTGCGCTATTTCACCGGTTCGCTGGGGACGGTGATCGACCCGCCGGAAATGGAAATGCTGCACAGCACGCAGGTGGTGACGGGCTTTTTGCTGATCCGCGCCTTTGCCAACGGTACCACCGCTCTGACCGGCGTAGAGGCGATTTCCGACGGCATTCCGGCTTTCCGCCAGCCGCGCAGCCATAATGCGGGAGTGACCCTGATTTGGATGTCATGCATCCTGGGCGCTTTGATGTTGGGAATTTCCTTCCTGGGCGCGAACATTCACGCGCTGCCTTCGGAGATGGAGACGGTGATCTCACAACTGGCTCGCACGGCTTATGGCGAGCGGGGTACGCTGTACTTGATGACGATCATAGCAACGATGGTGATTTTGGTCATGGCGGCCAACACTTCGTTTGCCGACTTCCCCCGGCTGGGCGCTTTTGCGGCGGCAGACGGTTTGCTTCCGCGGCAGCTCACCCAAAAGGGCGCGCGATTGGTATTCTCGCGCGGCATCGTTTTGCTGGCGATGATGGCGTCTCTGCTGGTGATCATTTTTCAGGCCAGCGTTTCGCGCCTCATCCCGCTGTATGCGATTGGCGTGTTTGTGTCCTTCACCCTGTCTCAAACTGGCATGGCCCGGCGCTGGTTCAAGATTGGCAAGTTGAAGGAAGGCGAGGAAGTGAAAGAGCGCAGTTCTGTTTTGCGCTATGAGCCGACCTGGAAGATTAAGATGATCATCAACGGTTTTGGGGCAGTGGCCACCTTTGCAGTGATGATCATGTTTGCCGCGACCAAATTCATGGATGGCGCCTGGGTGATCATTCTGATCATCCCGCTGTTGGTGACCTTATTCTCGATCATTCAGCGCCATTACATCAACCTGGCCAAGAAACTATCGATGGACAATTACGGCAGCCCTCCGCCGCGAGTAACGCGCAACCGGGTGCTGGTGCCGATTGGCGGCGTGCACCGCGGCACATTGGCGGCCCTGCGTTATGCCCGCGCGCTTTCCGAGGATATCACTGCCATCCATATTGCCGTTGATCCTGATGAAGCCGAGCGCGTGCGCCAGAAATGGGAACAATGGGGCGACGGCGTGCGCTTGATGATCGTCGAGTCTTCCTACCGCCGCTTTATGGAGCCGCTGCTGTTGTATATTGATGAAATCTACCAAAAGAAGCAGCCGAACGAGGTGATCACCATTGTGGTACCCATATTTGTTTCGCACAAGCGCGCGACGGAAATCCTTCATACGAATACAGCCGATGCCCTGCGAGAAGCACTGATGTTCCGCAAAGGGATTGTCATTACGAACGTGCCTTATCTGATTGACTAAGGCAGGAGAGAAGAGAAAATTATGAAAGCAGTTATTGTAGGTTGCGGTCGCCTGGGGGCCGAATTGGCCTACCGCCTTTTTCAAAGAGGGCATGAGGTAGCAATCGTTGACCTGGAGGAAAACGCGTTTTCGAGCTTGCCCGACGATTTCGAAGGGCGCTTTAGTGAAGGCGACGCGATGAACAGGGACGTTTTACGGCGGGCAGGCATTGAGAAAGCCGATTCGGTGGCTGTGGTGACCAATTCGGATATTTTAAATGCCACCGTTGGTCATATCGCGCTGACCGTTTACCACGTGCCCAACGTGGTGGTGCGAAATTACAACCCGCGCTACCGGCCCATCCTTGAGGCTTACGGCTTGCAGATGGTGAGCGCGTTAAGTTGGGGCGCCCAGCGCATGGAAGAGATGATGTACCACGCTGATGTCAAGGCCGTCTTCTCGGCAGGGAACGGTGAGGTGGAAGTTTATGAATTGGCGATTCAAGAAAACTGCGCCGGGCAGGTTTTGGGCGATTTGTTGAACTATGAAACCTGCGTGCCGGTTTCGGTGACTCGCGCCGGAAAGGCCATGCTGCCCAACCCGCACCTGGTGTTGGAACTGGGTGATGTGCTGCACATCAGCGCCACGCTGGACGGCGTCGAAGCGGTTCGCGCGCGTGTTTGCCCCCCGCGGCGGAAGGAGTAGGACGATGTACGTTATTATTGGAAGCGGCGGGCGCACGGGCGCACAATTAGCCAGCATGTTGATTGGCATGGATCATGAGGTGAGAGTGATTGAGAACCGCCCCGAGGTTCTGACCCGCATTCACCGCGAACTGCCCACCGAAACGATTGTGGAGGGGGATTGGATGGACCTGACGGTGTTGGAGCAAGCCGGAATCCGCCACGCGGATGCGCTGGCAGCCTGCACCACGCTGGACGAACAAAACCTGACCCTGTGCTATCTGGCCCGCGAGCTTTTTGGGGTGAAGCGCACCATTGCGCGGGTGAACAATCCGCGCGATGCGTGGCTGTTTGACAAGACCTTCCACGTGGACGTGGCTGTGAACCAGGCGGAACTGCTTTCTAGCCTGATTCAAGAAGAAATGTCCCTGGGGGATATGATCACCCTGGTGAAGCTGCGCAAGGGCAATTACTCGCTGGTGGAGGAGAAGATTGCTCACGGCGCGCCGGCGATTGGCTTTGCGATCAAGGACCTGGCCCTGCCCGAACGCTGCGTCATTGCGGCAATCGTGCGCAAGGGCGAGGTGATGATTCCTCGCGGCGTCAGTGTCATCGAGGAAGACGATGAGATTTTGGCGGTGACGGATATGGAAGGCGCACACCAGTTGTCCGATCTCTTCTCTCCGCCGGGCAAGCCGAAGAACGGAAATGGGAACGGCAAAAAGAAATAAAGGCCTGCGAACCTTTGACCTATACCTGACCTTGAGGTATAATCCAAATTCGCGTTAAGTGAAGTCAGCCGGCGCAAAGCGCCGTTGACCAGGGAGCAGTGAAGGGTCCCGTTGCGAGAAACGAGGCGCTTCTCTGAGCCCGGTCTGACAAAATTGAGACAAAGTTATTGAGAAAGGAACGGGCATGTCAACCAAACGAACTTACCAACCCAAAATCCGCCGCCGTATGCGCGTCCACGGTTTCCGTGAGCGCATGTCGACTGCTGATGGCCGCGAAGTTTTGAAGCGCCGCCGTCTGAAGGGCCGCAAGCGCCTGACGGTGACCATGAACAATGCTACCAAGCGCATTCGCTGGTAGACTTCCTCTTTAGAACCTTAAGTTGTCCGTGTGGCGAGCAGCAAAGCCAGTCGCTCACCGGTCCGGTAACAGGTAAATGGGTGAAACGTGAGTTTCGCCTGACCCGATCGGCTGATTTCGAGCGGGTGCGGCAATCAGGCAAGTCGTATCCGCACCCGCTTGTTGTATTATTGGCCTTGCCAAACGAGTTGGGAACGATTCGGATTGGCATTGCGGCGGGGCGTTCCGTTGGGAACGCGGTAATCCGCAACCGGGCCAAGCGTTTGCTGCGAGCCTGTCTGGTGATCCTGCTGCCCAAGATGACGGAGGGCTGGGACGTGGTTTTGCTGGCACGCAAACCCCTGCCCGCCGCCGGATACTGGCAGGCACTGACGGCGCTGGAAGCGACCCTGAAGCGCGCCGGGCTGTTGAAAGCACGGTGAGGTGAAATGAGCGAAGACTACGCAAGCGAGCCCAAGCTGCGCGATTTGCCGGTTACCTTTTGGAACCTGCCGCGAATCGCGTTGTTGGGTTTAATTCGCGGATACCAAAAGCTCATTTCGCCCGGTTTGCCGCCGGACACTTGCCGGTTCTATCCTTCTTGTTCCCATTACGGTTATCAAGCAATTTATAAATACGGCGCGATCAAAGGCAGTGTTATGGCTGCCTGGCGGGTGCTGCGCTGCAACCCGTTTAACAAAGGCGGGTTTGACCCGGTGCCGTAATCGGTTACCAAGCTGTTCGAGTAAATGGAGTTAATCTCTTGCGCACTACTTTCCTAAATTCAAAAAGAATGCTGATGTTCAGCGTGCTGCTCATGGTCAGCCTGCTGGCCAGCGCCTGCGGCGTCATGCCCAATAGAACCTGGCCGGGCCTGGCAGCCGACGAGAGCACAGTGTTTGTGACCTCGGGCGGCCAGTTGCTGGCGGTGAAGGACGGCGCCCAGGTTTGGCGTTTTCCGGAGAAGCTCAATCAGAACCGGCTGATCATGTCCGCCCCCGCGGTGGGGGATGGCAAGGTCTTTGTTGGCGATTCGGCCAACAATGTGTACGCGATCGACGCCGCGACCGGGGCACAGTCCTGGATCAATGAAGAGCAGGACGGCAAGGGGCGCATTGTGGGCGGGTTGGCGGTGGTGGACAGCACCCTGCTGATTCCCTCCACCGATCACTTCCTGTATGCTCGCGACCTCAACGGCACCTTGAAGTGGAAGTTCGAGGCGCGCAATACTTTGTGGACACAACCGGTCAGCGATGGGAAGACCGTGTACCTGGCGGGCATGGACCATTACCTGTATGCCATCGATCTGGCGACAGGGCAGTTGCAATGGGAAGTGGACCTGGGCAATGCTCTGATCGCTGTCCCAACCTTGAATGGCAACAATCTGTATGTTGGAACCTTGGGGAGCGAGATGGTCGCTGTTGAAAAAGCCACCGGCAAAGTTCAATGGCGGTCACCGTTGGAAGGCAGCGTGTGGTCGAAGCCGTTGCTGGTCGATGACACCTTGTTCTTTGGCTCCGAGGCGGGGAAAGTCTACGCGATGAACACCGCCGACGGGGTTGTCAAATGGCAGATGGACGCGGGTTCGGCTGCGTTGGGCACTCCGGCAGTGTTTGGCGAGGGGTTTGTTATTACCACCGAGAGTGGCGAAGTCAACATGTACACCTTCGAAGGCGGGCGACCCTGGTCGCGCCAGCTCAACGGCAAGCTGTATTCATCCCCCGTGGTGGTGAATGAGCGGGTGGTTGTGGCGGGTTTGGAAACCGATACGGTGCTGGCGACGTTTGACGGTACCGGCACGCCCTCCTGGACGTTCAACCCGGCCAAGTAAGTGGAGTAAAAATGGATATTTGGAATGCATTAATTATTACGCCGTTCACCAATGTTTTGCTGCTGATCTACAACTTTGTTGGGCAGAACTTTGGCGTTGCGATCATCCTGTTCACCCTGCTGATCCGCCTCATCACGCACCCGTTGACGGTCTCGCAGATCAAGGGCGCCCAGGGCATGCAGAAATTGCAGTCCGACAAGCGCTTCCAGGAGATGCAGGAAAAGTACAAGAATGATAAGGAGAAGCTGGCCCAGGAGCAGATGAAGCTGTACCAGGAATTGGGCATCAACCCGCTCTCCTCCTGCCTGCCCATGCTGATCCAGTTCCCGATCATCATTGGCCTGTACCAGGCTTTGATCAAGGCCATGGCCAACACGCCTCTGGACCTGTTGAATTTGAGCCGCATCATCTGGCCGTTTGTCGATTCTTCATCGATCATCCCCCTAAACAACCGCTTCTTGTGGATGGATTTGAGCCAGCCGGAACGCCTGTATATACCTGGTTTAGCCTTCGGCATCCCGGTGCTGGCGGTGGTTGTGGCCGTCACCACTTACGTCCAATCGAAACTTCTTTCTCCCACTCCCAATACCAGCAATCCGAAAGACCAGTCGGCGATGATGACCGGCATGATGAACATCTATATGCCCTTCTTGATGGGGTATATGGGGCTCACGTTGGCGTCGGGCCTGTCGGTCTACTTCATTGCCGGTAACATCATCGGCATTGGGCAGTACGCGCTGTTAGGCAAGGTGAATTGGCGGAACTTGCTGCCAAACTTAAAGCCGGCGGCGCCGCAGCAGCCTGATTCCAAAGTAAAGCGAGGCAAAAAATGAGTGCAGAGCGAACGACCCTGGAAGTCATAGCGCCAACCGTTGAAGAAGCTGTTCAGAAAGGGCTCTCGCAGCTCAATCTGCGCGAAGATGCCGTGGACGTTGAGGTGCTAGATAGCGGCAGCCGCGGCTTGTTTGGCATTGGCAGCCGCCAGGCGCGGGTCAAACTGAGCCTGAAGGGCGCCGCGGAAGCCAAGCCGGCAAGCAAACCTGTGCAAGCGCCGGCTGCTCCGGTCAGCGCGAAGGTTGCGGAAGCGCCCGTTCAGGCGAGCAGCGCAGCCAGTGAGATTGTGGCGGAAGGTGAAGAAGACGAGGCGGTGGTGGTTGCTCGGATGATCGTGCTGGACCTGCTGGACAAGATGAAAGTAAATGCCAATGTCAACGCGCAGATGCAGACAGCGCAGGATGCGCACGACGAGGACACCGTGGTGGTGAACATTGAAGGTGATGACCTGAGCATTTTGATCGGGCGGCGCTCTGAGACGTTGAACGCGCTGCAATACATCACCAGCCTGATTGTGGGCAAGCGCCTGAACCATTGGGTGCCGGTGACGATCGACGTGCAGGGATACCGGGCGCGGCGCGAGCGCCAACTGCGCGTCCTGGCGCGGCGCATGGCCGAGCAGGCCATTCACACCGGCAAGCGCCAGACGCTGGAGCCGATGCCCGCGGCGGAGCGGCGCGTGATCCACATGGAGCTGCGCGACCATCCGGATGTGATGACCGAGAGCACCGGCGAAGAACCCAACCGAAAGATCACGATTGTGGTGAAGAAATAAA
>CAZMMI010000136.1:0-2632 GCA_964567255.1 uncultured Anaerolinea sp. | reverse complement strand
GAGAGCACCGGCGAAGAACCCAACCGAAAGATCACGATTGTGGTGAAGAAATAAAAAAGAAGGGGCAATTCATGAATTGCCCCTTCTTTTATTGCTCCTACTTTTGATGAAGGCGTTTCTCCCCCTTGAGCCGCCTTCTTTTGTATAATGGGAGGGTGGAAAGGAGCATGAATATGCGTGCTGTCGACATCATTATCAAGAAACGCGACCAGGGGGAACTGACCAAAGAAGAGATTGAATTCTTTGTGCATGGCTTCACCCGTGGTGAAATTCCCGATTACCAGGTGGCTGCCTGGGCCATGGCCGTGCTGCTCAACGGCATGACCGACCAGGAAACCACCGACCTGACCCTGGCGATTGCCCATTCCGGCTCGGTGCAGGACTTGAGCGGCGTGGTGGAAATTGCCGTGGATAAACACTCGACCGGCGGGGTGGGGGACAAGACTACCCTGGTGGTGGAGCCGGTGGTGGCAGCCTGCGGGCTGGCGGTGGGCAAGATGTCGGGGCGCGGACTGGGCTTCAGCGGCGGCACACTGGACAAGCTTGAGTCGATTCCGGGTTATCGCACGAACCTTTCGACCGAGGAGTTCATGGCCCAACTCAAGCGCATTGGGTTGGTGCTGACCGGGCAAAGCGGCGACCTGGCTCCGGCCGATGGCAAGCTCTACGCGCTGCGGGACGTGACCGGAACGGTACCTTCCACGCCGCTCATCGCTTCGTCGGTGATGAGCAAGAAGATCGCCGGCGGAGCCCAGGCCATTGTGCTGGACGTAAAACTTGGGCTGGGGGCTTTCATGGAAAACGTGGAAGAAGCCCGCAAGCTGTCGAAGTTGATGGTGGCGATTGGCAAACTCAGCGGGCGCAAGGTGGTGGCGCTGCTTTCAGACATGAACCAGCCGCTGGGTCAGACCGTGGGCAACGCCCTGGAACTGCGCGAGGCCATCGATACGCTGCATGGCGGCGGCCCGGCGGATTTCCGCGAGCACTGCCTGGTGGTGGCCAGCCACATGCTGCACCTGGGCAACAAGGCCGCTAATCTGGACGAAGCGCGCCGGATGGCGGAAACGGCTATCCGAGATGGGCGCGGCTGGGCAAAATTCCGCGAACTGGTGGAAGCGCAGGGTGGAGACGTGCGCGCGGTGGACGAGCCGGAGCGGCTGCCCAAGGCGGCCTTTGTGATGGAGCTGCGCGCCGAGAAGGCCGGCTGGTTGGCGCAGATCAACGCGCGGGTGGTAGGTGAAACCTCGGTCGCGTTGGGCGCCGGGCGGGCGAAAAAGAGCGACGCCATCGATCACGGCGTGGGCATTTTGGTGCATCACAAGGTGGGCGAGCGGGTGGAGGCGGGCGAGGTGTTGTTCACCATCCATGCTCGCAATCAAGCCGAGGCGGAGCAAGCCGCCGAAGCCTTGAGGCAGGCGCTGGCGTGGAGCGAGCAACCCACTGCGGAACTTCCGTTGTTCTATGGGGTGATTGAGTAGTGGTTTAAAGATTTACATGGAAAAGTTAAGAAGCATACATCGAATCTTGGGTACCCAACGTATCCCCGATCTGCCCCGACTGCTGTTTGGAGGGGTGGTTGGTTTTGCATTTATGATGGTGGTGGTGCGCGTGTTTGTGGTGAACGATTTTGATTACCTGATTATCCGCGAGGGGGTTGAAACTGTCCTAGAAGGGGGGAATCCCTGGGCCGGCAAATCTTTATACTACAATCCTCCTTTGAGCGTGTTCTTCCTCTGGCCAATGCTTTTCCTGGACGCTAAAAGCATGATCGTGTTGGGCGGAACCTTGCTCATCGCTCTGGTCTTTTATTTGGAAGCCTGGGTTGCATTGGCCTGGTTCGCGACGAATGCCTTACTCTGGTTGGTTGCGGCGGGGAATGTTGATCTTTATGCGATGGGCGCTGGATTATTGATTTTGCTTTGGTCAGAGAAAATTGGCAACAGAACCTGGCTATCAGCGCTCGTCCGAGTTGTGGGATACGGTTTCTTGCTGGTGAAACCTCAGGGTGGTTTCTTTATAGTCCTGCTGTATGTGCTGCTGAAGAAAGATTGGCGCGGCGTTCTGCTTGGATTATTGATTTACGGTTTGCCCTTTTTGCGTTTATATCCAGATTGGTTGAGAGTAATTTTGTTTGATCCTCCTACCCCTCAAGATGTTGCCAGTCATTCGGTCATGGGTAAGTTTGGTGTGTGGTTTGCGGTTCCACTGGCGCTGTGGATTATCCTGGCGCGACGGTGGAAGTTTTGGCAACTTGGCGCGGCCCTGGGACAAATTTTGTCACCTTACGGTATGCCTGGCGTGCCGATCTTATTAATTTTGACGGCTGTCAAGCGGCGTGCGGCTATTCCGATTGTGATTGTCTTCTCTGCCTGTTTAGCTTTGCTTACCTGGCGCACGGATATTCCCGCAGGGCCGGACTACTATACAGACATTGGTCGCTTCATGACAATTTACCATTTGGGAATGTTGGCTTTATCATTAATCCTGGCTTGTTTTCAGCCTGAGGATGAGGATGATGGACCATCTGTCATTCGAATGAGTGATTGGTTTCAAAAAAATTATTAAAGAGGGAGCAAGATGCGTAACTTAGGAATTCTATTTTTTGTTGTCCTACTTCTTTCGGCCTGTGGCC
>CAZMMI010000135.1:0-10865 GCA_964567255.1 uncultured Anaerolinea sp. | reverse complement strand
GCACCCCGTATACACCTCAAATTCAGGCCTCTTCCGCCTCTGATTGAGAAGTTACAGTTATTTTACGGGAATTCATCCACCTGAGCAAGTTTTAATGATTTCGGGCTGAGTTAGGGCTTCACCCAGAAAATATCCGCCCAATGCGTGGGGTGGTCCGTGGCCGATTCGGGCGGAAGTACGTACACCGGATTATTCGCCCACAGGTGAGGCGAGAAGAAGATGTGGTCGATGCGGTTGCGCCCCGACATGTCCATGCCGTGCGGGCCAATCTTTGACGGGTACACACTGGTCCAGGCATTGACCAACTCGTTGTCAATGACCTGGTAAGCCTCTTTATAATCAAGCAGGTTGTAATCCCCCAGAGCGATGGCGTTGGGCTGAGCCAGGGCGCGCCGCACCAGGGTTTGGGCAAAGACCAGCATGGCGGGGTTGGAGCTATCGGGATGCACATTGAAGATGGTGAAGCGCTGCCCGTCAATGTTCACCTCGGCCTCGGCCACGCCGGTCTCATCCTTGTCACTGTAGATGAACACCGAGCGCGGGTTTTCCAGCGGGAACTTGGACAGAATCGCCGTGCCATAAGTGCCGGTGACCGGGGTGGGGCCATAATAGGAGTAGTAACCCAGGCGGTCGGCAAAGTAGCGCACATAGTCGTTGTTATTCAGCGAGATGCGGTTGGAGTCCGACTCTTGCAAGACCAGCACGTCCGGCGACACGCTGCGCGCCAGCGCCACCTGCTTGTCAATGGCCTTCTCGCCGTCATTATCGTTGAACTGCTGGGTGTTGTAGGTCATCACGCGCACAGAGACTCTCTGGGCGGCAAGCTCAAAAATTCGTGGGCGGGGGAGCGAGGCAAACTGGGTGACCAGGAACAAGGCCCCAAGCAAAGCCGCCCAGCCCAGGGGGAAGCTCGCGGAGGCTGCCTGGCTTGAGGCAGATCCACCCTTGCGCGCCAGCCACGCCAGCAGGCAAATGCCCGCCGCCGGCAGCAGGTGTGGCAGCCAGAAGGCATTGCGGAACGGCGGGCTGATCGGATCAATATAGCCCCACACATTGGTGAAGATGTGCGCAAACACCAGCAGAATCCACACCAATCCGCCCAACAGCACACCGGGGATCAAGCCGCGCGGCGAGAGGCCGCCTTCCACGCGCCCCGCCAGCACGCGCACATCAATGAACAGCACCGGGAAGAGCAGCAGCATGAAGACCAGGGGGACTTGCTGCCAGAAGGTGGGCGCGCCTACCACCACCTCGGGCGAGGTCAGCGTGGGCGGAAAAGGCACGCGCTGAGCCAGTAGGGTAGCGGTCAAGCTGAGGGTGAAAAGTCCGTTCCAGGCCAGCAGAACGCGCGGAGTGATGCGCTCCAGCAGGTGAGGAGCCAGCAGAGCCAGCCCGGCCCAGGCTAACGACAGAAGGCTGACCGCGCCCACCACCAGCGGGTAGTTGGACTGCGTCCAGCGCACAATCACCGATGGAGCGGAGAAGGCAAAATAAACCAGGATGAGCACCAGATATACGCCCAGCAGCGGCGCGGTGACAGGCGTTTTTGCGCGCTGCGGTTCGGGCGCGGGAGCCAGGTCCAATTGGGTGAGCAGCCCGCCCAACAGCAAGCCCAGAGCCACGCCCGCCCAGCCCCCGGCAGGAGTCAACGAGTATTCCACGCCGAAGTACACCGTGCGCAGCAGCACCGAAAGCCCGGTGGCCAGGGCCAGCCCCGCCGCGGCTTGCAGTGAGCGGCTGCGCTCCTCGGGCATGCCAGCCAGCAGAAGGAACAGCAATGCCAGCGCAGCGGCGGTGGCGATCCCGGCGGGCAGCACGCGGTTGGCGGTGCTGACGTAGGGCATCAGCCCGCGCCCCAGCAGCAGGGCGGCGAACAGGCCCCAGCCCAGCACGCGCGGGCTGCGCCGGAACCAGGGCAGGGCCAGCAGCGGGGCGAAGAAGAACAACACGCCCAGGGCTTTTTCATCCAGTTGGGTATTGAGCAGGTCCAGGATGTAGATGGACTCCACCAGCGTTCCCGCCGATTGGATGAAAAACAGCCACAAGATGGCGAAGGCAAAGGCGAGATAGGGGATTTTCTTCAAAGTCAAACCTCCGCAACAATGTTTGAGCAGCACATCTGGTAAGGGCAATTCATGAATTGCCCTTACCGAATTGCCCTGCGACGATCCGGGTAAAACTCGGTGAACAGGGCCATGGTATCATCCAACTTTTCGATGCTGGGGTTGAAAAACCAGAACGTGTTGCCGTTGCACTTTTCGATCAGCCGCCCGTCCAGGGTGTAGGTTTTGCGGAACTGGCAGCGCCCGTCTTTCTTCTGGTTGTGGCAGTGCTCGCAGTCTCCAAACGGCCCCGTGAACACCTCTTTGATATGCCCTGGGGCGGCCTCGAGGAAGGCACGGTGCTGGTCGATGCCGTTCAGGAAAAGCCGCAGGATGATGCGCGGCTCACGCAAATACAGCCGGGCATAGACATTCTTGCTTTTTACCCCCGTGCGGGTGTAAATAACCATGTATTTGCCCCAACAGAATCCGTCGCCGATTTTGTTGCCAAAATCGTAACCCAGACGGGCCATCTCGTCGTTGAAAGCGACCATGAAGGCTTTATCCTGGTCGGGAATGAAATTAAAGCGTGGTTCTTGCAAAATAGTATTCATCGGACGCCTCCTCGAAATTAATCATAGCAGAAATGGGCTTCCACAAACGCTTTCTTTCAGACGTGATTGGAGGTTTCTGAGTACAATCAATTTATCGTAGATACTCACGTAAAGTTAAACAAGTTTTCGGCGGGTAAGTGGTCAAGGGGGATAAACGCATTATAAGGAAACCTCGCATGGATTCATCGCCAAATTTCAAATTTAAAACTGAGATAAAGCTTGCTCTCTTTCTCGTTATCTCTTCCATTCTTGGAGTCATTCTATCGTGCGTCTTCACCATTCTGATATGGAGAGGTTGGTTTGAACGATGGGAGATCGTTGCCCACGTTCCCAGCAATACTCAAGAGATCGTGTATGGTGATCGTAGGGCTGCTTATATCCGGACGTCCGATGAGGAAATTCTCCGTTGTTCCATTTTCAAATCTGACGAATGTTGGATTCCGTTTGTGCTTCCCGATCGTATCGATGCCCGACCTTGTGATCTAGATCAGGTTGCATTTTCTTCATTACTCAACCCTCCTGGTAACCTGACCTCTTGCGTCTACACGATCAGCCACGCCAGTGTTGAGGCGGATAGTATCGTATATGGGATTGACCAAGATGGGAATCTTTGGCGTTGGGCAATTTTTAAGAACGGGGGAGAAATGTCCAACCTGTTATTTATGCTTTTACTCGGCGGGTTCAGCGGGCTTTTGCTCGGCACATTGCTCTGGATGGCGATCCGCTTAATCAAGAAACGTAAAAATTCACGCCACGCTCCATTGTTTGCCATAGTGCAACTCCTTATTCTTGCCGTGCCCTGGCTTTGCTTGATTATGTTGGTGATCATCCGATTCATTTTTGTTGAACGCCCTTTCCAACACATCAATCCTACCAATATCGCACAATATACCGCAGCCGCCAGCACTGCGGCGGTCAAAGAAACCCAGCATGTCCAGGAGTGGCAACAAGCGCAAATCACTCCGTCAGCAGGAACCGTGCGGTACAATTTTGCCGAACACGGCTGTGATGCCGAATGGCACGCCGATGGAGAGGATTTACCCTGTTACAAGACAGAAGATTCCACAATCAGGGTCGTCCGGCCTATCCCGCTTCCTCCGTTTACCGGTTTTCAAAAAACAGGTAAGGCGTTGCTGTTACCCACTACCGGTCTTAACGAAGTCTCTGGCACATTTGGTGTTATCGAACTACTGGAAGGGGATCACTTCAAATCTGAAATCGGCTGCCTGGACACCTCCATCGCCTGTGACGTTACCTTTGAGGTTACTCTTTTCCCTGAAGAGGAAGGTTATGTGATCCTCGGAATATGGCAACCAGAAAGCGGCGTCCCCCAAACAATCGATATCGACCTGACAAAATTTTCAGGCCGTTTCGTCCGATTTTGGTTTCGATCATACGAAAATAACCGCCAAAATAGCCAGCAAGATGCCATCTGGTTGATGCCGCGGATCGAAAACGGTTTTTAACAGCAACTGGTGATCGTCTTTTTCATCCATGTAGTTAGTGGGTTGTGGAGTTTTTGAACCTTAAAATATCGAACGAATTTTCTAAATACATAGACAAAGTGGATGTTATTGGTATATAATAACCCTATGAACACGCCTAACCCTCCCTCTTCAATTGCCGACCGCGAACTGGTCTTGACCCGCATCTTTGACGCGCCGTCCGAAAAGGTTTTCCGAGCCTGGACGGAGCCCGAGCTGATCAAGCAGTGGTTCGCTCCCCTGCCCTGGACAACGCCTTATGCGGAAACAGACGTGCGCCCGGGCGGATCCAACCTGATCACCATGCGCAGCCCGGAAGGCGAAGATTACCCCAATCCCGGCGTGTACCTGGAAGTGGTCGAAAACGAACGCCTGGTGATCACCGACGCCTACACCCGCGCCTGGGAACCCTCCGAGCAGCCCTTCATGACCCTGATTCTCACCTTCGAGGACCTGGGCGGCAAGACTCGTTACACGGCCCGCGTGCTGCACTGGTCGGTAGCCGACCGCGAGCGCCACGAGCAGATGGGCTTCCACCAAGGCTGGGGCCAATGCGCCGACCAACTGGCGGAATTACTGCGCCGGATTTAGGCAAAACGCCCTCAATCGATCGGTCGATTTTAGGAGAACAAATGAAAAGCATTCTGAATCCCTACATCAATTTTAAGGGCAACACCCGCCAGGCCATGGAGTTTTACCACTCGGTGTTTGGCGGCAAACTCAACCTGAGCACCTTCAAGGAATATCATGCCTCGCAGGATTCCAGCGAAGATGACAAGATCATGCATGCCATGCTGCAAACCGATAACGGCATTGTGCTGATGGCAGCCGACACCCCCGACCGCATGGAATACCAACCAGGAACCAATTTCAGCATTTCCCTCAGCGGGGATGACGAAGCCGAGCTGACCGGTTACTACCAGAAGCTTTCCGCCGGCGGGACGATCGTCGAGCCGCTCACCAAGGCCCCCTGGGGCGATACCTTTGGAATGTTCAAGGACAAGTTTGGCGTCGACTGGATGGTCAACATCGCCCCCGCTAAACAATAAGCACGGCTTCGTTGTTGCGCACCCCCCCTGATCAAAACGCACTCAGCAAATGGGTGCGTTTTTTCTTTGGAATCTTGAAGCAGCAGTCACCTTGCCAAAACCGCGAAAGGCAAGCACAATTACATAATAGCCAACCCATTTTTTCTCCCGAGGGAACCATATGACCCAACCTACCCTTCGCGTGACCAACCTCCGCTTTGAGCATTCCTCCCAGGCGCTGGGGCTCGGCTCCAACCAACCGCGCCTCTCCTGGATGACCGAAACCACCCATCCCGGCTGGATTCAGCAGGCTTACGAGATCGAAGCACTCGACGCGCAGGGCCAACCACGCGGCGCCACCGGGCGCGTGGACTTCGACCAGTCGGTGCTGGTGGCGTGGCCTTTCACCCCGCTGGCCTCGCGCGAACAGGTGGCGCTGCGCGTGCGCGTGTGGGGTACGGATGGGCAACCCTCGGCCTGGAGCGAACCTGCCACCGCCGAAGCCGCCCTGCTGCAACCCGGCGATTGGTCGGCGCGCTTCATCACCCCTGCCTGGGACGAAGACCTGACCCGCCCTCAGCCCGCCCCGCTGCTGCGCCACGAGTTTTACCTCAACCAACCCGTCCGCCAGGCGCGACTGTATGTCACCGCGCTGGGCGTCTATGAAGCCGTGATCAACGGGCAGGTGGTGGGCGACCAGGTGCTGGCTCCCGGCTGGACCAGTTACCGTTATCGCCTGGGCTACCAGACCTATGACGTAACCGGCCTGCTGCACGCGGGGCAGAACGCCATCGGGGCCATGCTGGGCGACGGCTGGTTCCGCGGGCGGCTGGGCTATGGCGGCGGGCGGCGCAACATCTTCGGCGACCGGCTGGCCCTGTTGGCCCAGCTTGAAATCACCTTTGCCGACGGCAGCACGGCGCGCGTGGTCAGCGACGAGAATTGGCGCGCCATTACAGGCCCCATTCAAGGCAGCGACATCTACGACGGTGAAACCTACGATGCCCGTCTGGAGCGCGCCGGGTGGGATCAGCCCGGCTATGACGACTCGAACTGGGCAAAAGTGCGCCCACTGGAACGCTCGCTGGACACGCTCTTTGCCTCCTACACCCCGCCCGTGCGGCGCGTCGAGATTTGGCCCGCCGCTCGCATCATCCATTCCCCCTCCGGAAAAACCATCCTCGATTTCGGTCAGAACGTGGTCGGGCGGCTGCGCCTGCGCGTGCAAGGCCCCGTCGGGCAAACCATCACCCTGCGGCATGCCGAGGTTCTTGAAAACGGCGAGGTGTGCGTGCGCACCCTGCGCTACGCCAAAGCCATCGACCAGTACACGCTCAAGGGCGGCGGCGTGGAAACCTGGGAGCCGCGCTTCACCTTCCACGGCTTCCGCTACGCCGAAGTCAGCGGCTGGCCTGGAGAATTACGTCTAGACGATGTTCAGGTCGTCATCTGCCATTCAGACATGCAGCGCACCGGCTGGTTTGATTGCTCCGACGAGCTGGTCAACCAATTGCACGAAAACGTGGTCTGGTCGATGCGCGGCAATTTCTTCTACATCCCCACCGACTGCCCGCAACGCGACGAGCGCCTGGGCTGGACCGGCGACATCCAGGTATTCTCGCCCACGGCTTCCTTCTTATATGATTGCGCGGGCTTCCTCTCCTCCTGGCTGGAAGACCTGGCCGCGGATCAATTCGCCGCTGGTACTGTGCCCTACTATGCGCCCAGCGTAAGCCCCCAGCCCGAGCCCACCCCGCCCTCCGCGGCCTGGGGCGACGCAACGGTCATCGTGCCGTGGGTGCTTTACCAACGCTTCGGTGACACGGGCGTTCTGGCCCGCCAGTTCGAGAGCATGCGCGCCTGGGTGGAACAGATTCACCGCCTGACCGGCCCCAGCCTGCTGTGGGAGAAAGGTGTGCAGTTCGGCGACTGGCTGGACCCGGCCGCCCCGCCCGACAAACCCGGCGCAGCCCGCACGCCCAACTGCATCGTCGCCACGGCTTACTTTGCCCGCTCCGCCGAACTGGTCAGCCGCGTGGCGGGCCTGCTGGGGCGGGCGGCGGAAGAGGAGCAGTACCGGGCCCTGGCAGCCGCCATTCGCGCCGCCTTCCAGCACCACTACGTCACCCCCGCCGGGCGCATCCTGGGCGATTCGGCTACCGCCTACTCGCTGGCCCTGCAGTTTGCCCTGCTGCCCGGCGAGGATCAGCGCCGCGCAGCCGGACAGCGCCTGGCCGAACTCCTGCGCGCCAACCGCTACCGCATCAGCAGCGGTTTTGTGGGCACCGTGCTGGTCTGCGACGCCCTGTGCAACGCGGGTCACACCGAGGCAGCCTTCCGCCTGCTCATGCAGACCGAGAACCCCTCCTGGCTGTACCCGGTGACGATGGGCGCGACCACCGTCTGGGAGCGCTGGGACAGCATGCTGCCCGACGGCACGGTCAACCCCGGCGAGATGACTTCCTTCAACCATTACGCCCTGGGGGCGGTGGCCGACTGGCTGCACCGCAGCGTGGCGGGGCTGGCCCCGGCGGCCCCCGGCTACCGGCAGATCGAAATCCGCCCCATTCCAGGCGACGGGTTGACCCATGCCCGCGCGCGGCTGAATACGCCTTATGGGCAGGCGGAATCGTCCTGGAAAATCGCCGC
Organism: uncultured Anaerolinea sp.; assembly: GCA_964567255.1. Lineage (GTDB taxonomy): Bacteria > Chloroflexota > Anaerolineae > Anaerolineales > Anaerolineaceae > Anaerolinea. Next base: position 3,048 of record CAZMMI010000135.1, on the reverse strand, counting down.
CGGGCAGTTCCACCTGGATGTCACCCTGCCGCCCAACACCACCGGCACGGTGACCCTGCCCGGGCAAGGCAACGAGCTGCCCATCACCATCGGCTCGGGGAAGCACCACTGGTCTGTGCCCTTTGCGACAGAAGCCCAAAAGCGCATTCCGTTGTCGATGGATACCACCCTGGACGAACTGCTGGATGATTCAGAAGCCTACACCGCCGTGATGAATCTGTTCCGCTCCATCAACGATGAACTTTCCGAGCGGATCGCGGAACAAATGTCGTCGATGAGCCTGCGCCAGGCCGCTGGGCTGAATCCCGACCCGATTTCTGTCAGCGCGCGGCTCGAGGAAGTGCTGGCAGAATTGCGAAAGTAGGCGTCGCACTGTTGTTGTCTGGATCATTGATAATGATCCAGGATGCTTTTCGCTCTCAGCTTGATTCGATAGGCCAATTCTACCGGCTCTAAAATAGTTACATCTGTACCCAAGCCGAAAAAGAACCCCGTCAAGAAATCGAGTTCGCTTTTGTCGGTTTCAATATCAATATACCCTTCGTCTTGACCGGTTCTAGCGATGTGCGGTTCCAACCAGGGTTCACCCAGGCATTGCCGCACTCCCTCTCGGGTCAGCTTAACGTGCAATCGTACGGGCTCCCTGTTTGCTCGGGTAGTAAACCAATTTGCGAGGTCAGTTGGGGCATCGAATTTTGTTTTGGTATGCTGTACTGTCAAAATTCGATCAACACGGAACAAACGAACTTCACCATAGTCGAGGTCAAATGCCGGCATGTACCAGAAGCCATTGCTGGCATATACACCGATCGGCTCAACCTCTTTTACTTTGTTCCCAGATTTAGACTGGTACTCGATAACGACCCTGTGTTGATCTAAAGAAGCCTCAATTATCTCTTTTAGAAAAGGTGTGGCCACACTTCTTTTCTGATTCCAGAAACAAAAAACCTCCTCCCACCGCTTCAGCCTATCTTTAGTGTCTTCAGGCATGATCGCATGAAGTTTTGAGGTGGCCGTATTAATGTCCAAATCGAATGGCAAGGCATTGTAGAACTTTAACGATCGAAAGGCAAAGAATATTGCATACGCTTCGTCCTCAGTGAAAATGACGGGAGGAAGCACTCTATTTTTCAGAGTCCGGTACCCGCCATTCCTTCCTTGATCTGTATATAAAGGCACCCCCAGCTCTGTCAGTTCGAGCAAATATCTGTGAGCGGTTCTGACGGATATTCCAAATTCCTCGGCGACTTCACGAGCGGCGAAGCTACGCTTCCTATTGACATACAAGATCAAATCGAAAAGAGTCTTTGTTTTAGACATACATTTCACCTTGGACTTAATTGACCTAGATTTGCTTTGGGTAACAACAAAACCATGACAGAATATGGCATCTATAGATTATATACTGATCGTAACTGCTCAGAGGTCGACGAAAGTTCCTGAATTTGAGGTGTGCGTAGGGTGCTTCGCACCCCCCACACCTCAAATTCAGGTTGCTTCCACCTCTGGCTGAGTAATAACTACTGATTGCAAGATGAATAGCAAACACTCATCCAGAAAGCAGAGGGAACCTTCTTCACCCTCTGAATAGTTATCGTGTTTTCCTGATTCAAAAAGAGGTGCCAAATGAATGTAATTCTCGGAGCCACAGGTCAAATCGGATCAATGGTCGTCGCCCAACTACTGGCAAAAGGCCATCCAGTGCGGGCAGTCGTTCGGAATGAATACAAGGCGCAAATGCTCAAACAACAAGGCGCCGAGATTGCCGTCGCCGATTATTTTGGCGTCCCTGCATTAACACACGCCCTGTCAGATGCTGTGTCCATCTTTTTGATTACGCCGGAAGATCCAGGCTGGAATAATTACCTATCGACTGTCAAATTACTCCTGCGAAATTACCGGGAAGCAATCGCCAACTCAACCATCACTAAAATCGTTGCGTTATCCTCCTTGGGAGCACAGCATCCAGCCGGCACCGGAAACCTGGTTGCGTCCAATTTGCTTGAAAACAACTTCAAAGATCTTGCGGTTAAACAAGTATTTATTCGACCGGCTTACTATTACAGCAACTGGTTGGGATATGTGAATATCGTTAAGAGCGCCGGGGTATTGCCCACGTTCTTTTCCCCTTCAATGAAAATCGAAATGATTGCTCCACAAAATGTGGCACAATTTGCAGCCGAAGCCCTCATTGATTCAGGACAGGCTGATGGAATACAAGAGATTAGTGGGCCTCAACCTTATAGTTCGACAGAGATTGCTGAGATATTCGCAGAAATCCTGCAACAAGATGTTGCCTTACAACAAATATTCCCCGATAAATGGGAAACCACATTATTGCAGGCCGGTTTTACTGGCGACTTTGCCCAGAATGTAATATCGATGACTCAAGCCGTCATCGATGGTAAGACAAAGGCTGAATTTCCGATGTTAACCAGGTTGCCTATGAATTTTCGGCAGTATGCCATGAACCTGCGATGAGCAAAGAGTATTTGTGAGGCGCAAAGCGTCCCGCAAAAACCTCCAATTCAGGCAACCTTCACCTCTGGCTGAGGAGTTACTTTTGTTTCACCGACTGGTTGAGCTGCTCCATCTCAATCTCGGTCAGCAGCATGTCCCCGGCGGCCAGGTTTTCAGCCTGGTGCTGCGGGTTATGCGACATGGGAATGGCGATGACGCGCGGCTGGGTGATCAGCCAGGCCAGGGCAATTTGCTGGGGGCTCGCGCCGCGGGCCTCGGCGATGGTTGCTAGAGCCGTGTTGCTCTTGACGTTGCGGCGTTTGACCGGGCTGTAGGCGGTCACCAGCACATTGTTTTGCTGGCAGTATTCCAAAACACCGTTCTTGACAATGGTGCGGTCGGGGATGCTGTAGGAAACCTGGTTGGTGAGCAGTGGCGTTTCACACAACTCCACCGACTGCTTGAGCTGCTTGAGGTTGAAGTTGCTCACACCTACATGCCGAGCCTTGCCCTCACGGACAAGCTGGTTGAGGGCGCGGAACGTCTCGGGCAGCTTCATGCCCACCTGCGGCCAGTGGATCAGGTACA
>CAZMMI010000134.1:0-10999 GCA_964567255.1 uncultured Anaerolinea sp. | reverse complement strand
GGCAGAAACATGCCCAGTCCAATCCACCCAGGCGGGCAGCTCCGCCCAAGAAAACAATACCTGACGAGTGGAACGAGGAAAGTGAGCAAATTTTGAAAAAGATCGCTGTATTGGCACAGGCCGAGAGCCGGCGCATCCTGGCAGAGTTGCAGAACGTTCCTGGTTTCAGCGAATCAACGCCTCGCCGGCAGGCAAAGGCGTACGCGGCAGCGGTTGGCACACAAATGCCGTGGTCGGCGCTGCTGCACCAGGCGCGGATTGGTGAGATTGATCTGGATGTTGCCAGAAAGTTGTTCAAAGGCAATGCCGAAGCGCAGGATCTACTGAACAACCTGAGCCCAGTGGAAGAATAATTGTTCCTAATCCGGAATCGTTGCAAAAAAAAGGCGCAACAATTCCTGTTGGACGGGTCCATTTTTCAAGTTAAAAAACACTCAAGGAAAGATGTTTATTCGGTTCGTAGATACTCACGCCGAATATGGTTGGATGGATGCTTCAAGCATCTAGAATTGAGGAAAATGTCTATGGAAATTGAGTCCCCGAATTTGAGGAACTACAGCGCCTCAAATTCGGGGACTACACCGACCAACAAAACAGTTCCGCTAAATCGTTTAGTTGAAAATGAGTGGAAGGATCAAATAATGTAGCGCCTGGATCTGAGATGGATCTGAAACGCTGCCGATGTAACTTCCGCTACCATTGTACTCAGCAGTGATAGTATGCCAACCTCCGGGAAAAGAAGGAACGGTCCATGTGGCGGTCCCGTTAAACAGGGTGCTCGTGCCCAGGACAGTTGTGCCGTCCCGGAAGGTCACGGTTCCAGTGGGAGTGCCGGTACTCGCAGAGACGGCCGCGTTTAATGTCCAGGATTGCCCACACGCCCAGGGATGCTCGATCCAGGTCAACACGGTCGTGGTGGCTGCCGGAGCAAAGGTGACCGTCGCATCGCTGGCGGTGGAAGCCGTATTCTCATTTCCGGCCAGATCACTGACCTGCCCTGCCTCGAGCGAAACGGTGACCGTGCCAGCACCGGTCAAATCAATGACGGCTACATTGTAGGTTGTGCCGTCGTTGGGGGCGGTCTCGGTCACGATGGCAGTCGTCGCGCCAGCAGTCCCTGCAAGGGTAACGTCGCTGGGGACAAACCCCGTGACGGCCTCACTGAACATCACCTTGAAGTTGATGGGGATGACGTTGGTCGGGTCATCCTGATCGGATGCCTGTTCAACTGTGACCGTGGGGCTGACCGTATCGTAGGTGATACTGAATGTATTCGAAACCACGTTCCCATTGCTGGCCGCGTCTGTTGCACTGCCTGCTGGGACAACGACCGTCACCGGACCCTGGTCGCTGGGGGTCAGATCGAAGGTGTAGGTCGTGCCGCTGCCCGCCGGGTTGCTGCCTGTGCCGTTGGTGATAATAATGTCTCCAGACGCCGCCACAGGAGTGAAGCCGGTGACGGACTCGCTAAAAGTGATGGTGACCTGGATCGGTGAAACATTGGTCGGGCTGGGGATAGTCGAACTCACCTGCACCGTAGGCGCAGCCGTATCTACCGTCCAGGTATAAGAAGCAGGGGTCGAATCCACATTTCCGAGCGCATCCACCGCCCTCACCTGGAAAGTATGGCTGCCGTCAGCCAGAGTGTCGTAGCTCTTGGGGCTGGGGCAGACGGCAAAGGAGCCGCCGCCGAGTTTGCACTCGAATATCAGGCCACCCACGCCAGCGCCGTCATTCCCACTGAAGGTGAAAGTACCGGTGTTGCTGTTGGTCGGGTTACCCGGGTTGCCCAGGAGGATCGTATCCGGTTCGGTTGCGTCCACCACCCAGGTGAAGGAGACGGGGGTGGGATCGGTATTCCCGGCGTTGTCGATGGCGCGCACCCGGAAGGTATGGCTGCCATCGGCCAGGGCGGTGTAATCCTTGGGGCTGGGGCAGGCGCTGAAACCGCCGCCGTCCAGGTCGCATTCGAAGCTGGCCACGCCGGTGCCGGTATCCGTACCGCTAAAAGTGAAGGAAGCGCCGGTACTGGCCGTCGGGTTGGTGGGGTTGCTGTTTAGACTGGTATTGGGTGCAATATCGTCGTAAGTGACGGTATTGTCTGTACTGGCGGAAGCCGTGTTGAGATGCGAGCCCAGATCGGAGGCGACGCCGGATGCGATTGTGGCGGTGACCGTGCCGCTGCCCGACATTCCGGTGACAGACACGTCGTAAGTCGTGCCGTTCATCGGGGCGATCTCGGTCACCGTTTGCGACAGCCCGCCGAGGGGACCGTCCAGCGTCACGTCGCCGGTGGCGAAGTTGGTAACCGTTTCGCTGAAAACTACCGCGAAGTGGATCGCAGCCGCGCGGGTCGGGTCAGCCTGGCCAACGGCCTGATTGATGGTAACGCTCGGCGAAACGGTGTCGTATCGCACCCGGTTGTCGGTGCTGGTCGAGGCGAAATTGACGTTACCGGCCGTGTCTTGTGCGCTGCCGGCCGCAATGGCGGCAATGACCAGGCCGTCACCAGTCATTCCGCTGACCGTCACGTTGTAAGTCGTCGGGCCGCCGCTGACAACGGCGGCGAGCGCAACCGGCGCGGTGCTGCTGCTCAGGTCCACTTCGCCAGCGGCAAAGCCGCTGACCGCTTCACTAAAGACCACCGTAAAGTTGATCGGGCTGCTATCGGTCGGGTCCGACTGGCCCACAGCCTGGTTAATCGTGACAGTTGGCGCGGTGCGGTCAAGCGTATAGACTGCCCCCGTGTAGGGGATGTTCGAAAGCCCGGCATTCAGCCCGGCGTCGCTCGTCAGGTTCAGCCCCAGCGTTCCCGAACCTGTGCCGGTATTGGCTGTAACCGTCCAGGTGCTTCCGCCGTTATCACTTACCGCGGTGATTGCCGGGCCGGTCAGGCCGGTATTTGCCAGGGTAAAGTTTGAAGAGGTAAGCCCGGTTACGCTGGCGCCGAACTCAACCTCCCAACTTACCGAAGAAGCGTTGGTAGGGCTGGAGCCGGAAAGAGTGATGGCTGTAACCGAATTGCGAGTTGTGAACTCCAGCACCCCACCGTAAGAAGTCCCCTGGGAATTGATGGCATAGGCCTGGTAGTAATAATGGGTTGCGATCGTCATTCCTGCGATCGCTTTGCTGAAAGCGCCCGTACCGGAGCCGTTGGCATCCTGGGTAACACCCGCTTCTCCAATGGTTGGCGTGGGATTGGTTGCGGAATACACTACCCCCCTTTCGGTGACTGCAACGCCTCCATCACTGCTGACATTACCGCCCAAGGTTGCCCCGTTTACCAAAAGGGATGTCGCAGCAGAGGTGGTTACACTGGGTGCTGTTATTCCTATACCTTGAATGCTGAAATTATAAGGATTTTCATCCCCGTCGTTATTGGCAATGCTTATTGTCGCCGACCTCGTTCCTGTTGTTGTAGGATTAAAGGTAACCCTGAATGCAGTCGTTCCCCCACCCGCAGCAATGCTGCTTGAAGGGGTCTGAGTCAAACTGAAATCAGCGGTATGCCCGGAAATGGTGACAAAGGGTGATGCGCCGGTCAGGCTAAGCGCTGCCGAGCCGGCATTGGTGATGGTAAAGGTATGCTCTATTGAACCTGAAGTGACATTGACCGAACCGAAATCAGTATCATCGGTGGCAGCGGGAGTGGAGTCACCATCCGTAATGGATGTAGCATTGCCCGAAATATCTATCTCCGGTGCAGAGGTTCCTGTTCCCTGAATGCTGAAATTATATGGATTTTCATCACCATCATTATTGGCAATGCTTATCGCGGCGGATCTTGTCCCGGTCGTCGTTGGATTAAAGGTTACCCGGAAGGTGGTCGAATTACTGCCTGCGACACTGTTTGAGGGAGTCTGTGTTAAGCTAAAATCAGACGTTGCGCCGGTTATGACTACATAAGGAGATTGATCTGTAAGTAACAATGTTCCGGAGCCAAGATTTTCAATTGTGAAGGTGCGCACAACGCTGCCCGCTGCAATATCGGCGCTTCCGAAATCGGTATGGTCGCTTGATGCAGGTGTCGTATCTCCGTCGCCAATCGATACGCCATTTCCCTTGATATTTATTTCTATGGCTTGAGTAATTGAAACCTGGGTGCTGGATAATGCGGCATTGGAAAAAACAGTAGAAGAAGCCCCCCCGCTTATTATCAGGTTGGTTTTTGAACCAATGGTCAAGGTAAAAGTGCCGGTCGCGGATATACCCAAATCGGTTGTTATAAAATAATAGGTTCCTGAAGCTGAAATGGAAGAACTAAATCCGGAAAAGGTCACCGTTGAACCGTCGGATTGACTGTTCAGTAGCGTATCGCTTCCCGCATTGAAGGTGGCATCTGTCGAGCTCCAGAGTTTTAAATTGGAGATTCCCGACCTGGTGCCGGCGGCATTGATTGTGACGGAGGTTAAAGCCGCACCGGCAGTATCGGCATCCAGGAAGAAACGACCGATAGGATTATTGTTTGTACCTCCGGTTGGGCTGGCTGGACTAAAGCCAGTTCCGCCGGCAAAATCGACCTGCGGGTAATCCACGACTGAAATTGAAGTAGCACTATTATCGGGGAGTCTCCAGCCAGATGAAGGACAGGTAGCAGCATCAACATGATCAAAAAGGAAATCCTCAGCACCGTGATTATTTTTTAACTCATCATCGATATACCATCCATATTGTGTGTCGTAAGGTGCAACCGGAGAATAGATACTGTAGTAAATCCAATAGTTAGATGTTTGATGTTTCCAGGCAGGTTTGCCGTAATAGTTCCCAATCCATACATAAACCCCATTTGCCGCCGCCGGTGTCGTCACGCCCGATAGATATTTATTTGGCTGGCTGGTTGTTGGCGTAGCAAAACTTTTCACGCCGCCATAAGTGGTTCCGTAAGTATTGGCGCCATAGGCTTGAAAATAGTATGTGCTCCCGGCAGTCAAGGAGCTGATCACTTCAGAAATCAAACCCGTTCCCGTACCTTTTGTTATTTGAGTAACGCCGGCTTCACCTATCGTAGGAGTCGCATCGCTGAATGAATAAACGAACCCCCTGGAGGTTGTTGCACCGCCATCGGCAATGATATTTCCCTCAAGCGTTCCGGAAGTATTCGTAACCAGTGAGGCGTTAATCGTAGACACCGTAGGCGCCACACCACTAACCTCATCGGTTATCGTAAATAAGGAAGTTTTATCATTACCGCCAGAATCACCCCACCACCAGGTACCCCCACTCTGGGGGTAGCTCATATCACTGTTATCCCATCCAATGTATTGAGGCAGCGTCGATGAGGTTCCGATAGGGCTATTGGTATTGATGTCACCATCAAAAATCACCCACTCAAATCCATTTGGGAAAGTGCACGTCCCCAGCGCATAATCTGCGTACAAATAATGGGTGCCGGATTTGTAATATGGCCTGGTTTGTGGGGTGCCACAATTGGAAGATTGGCGCATGCCCTGATATACGTACGTCCCACTGTATACCGTATCGCCATTAATCGTAACGATTTTGTTTGTATTTCCAGTTTGCGAATGAACTGCCGAAGAAAAATATGGCGACAAAAGCAAACAAAAGACAATCATTATTGAGATAAAGTACTTTTTCATTGGTTCTCCTTTTTTACCAACCGGCGTTATTTGAGTGAGCATTAGCAGGTTTTAATAGGTTGTGAGTTATGTAAACAACATCGTTTTTTGCACTCAATCGGATGCAATGGTGTTGGCGATAGGAAAACGCACCGGGCTGCGTTTAAAAAGGAAGTGAAGTGGCTTCAGATGGGGACATGGCGCTCCAAATCAACGCCGGCCAACTGAAAAGCGACTGAAAAGCCAGAAAGCAGCCCCGAATGAAACATTCGGCGAAGCAGGAGATATTGTCCCGACTCCAATACGTTCAACTCTCCACCTGGAATGAACAGAATGCCTCAAAATCTCGAACCATGCAATGAACAGGCAGTCGTATCTGCCAAGTACATCCCCCAAAAAATACGGGTCTTGCACCAAATATGCAATGATTACAGGGATAAATAATTATATGTCTCCAGTTCTTCTTTTAACCTTGCGATCTATTAACGATTTGTTGATTCAGCCGCTCCACGATCGGTTTTGTTTTCGCCGAAATCTCGAGATTGTTGAAGCTATCCTCAATCATGCATGGCTTTTCATACATGAATTTTCTAGTGACACTTCCTTGCCGCTTATAGCGGCAGGGAAGTGTCACTGAACGAAAGTCCTGTGGATAATGAAAGAACGAAAAATGATGAATTGGGAGGGATTTAAATCTCCCAAATTGGGAGAAACATGGTTTATTAAACTCATGCGAATTATCTCACGTCGTCGTCTCATCAAATTCTGGGAGGTTCACCCGAATGCCTAAGAACCCCTACGTGCCTGGTATACATAAGCCCAAAAAAGCCAGATGGAATTCGCCGGTGGAAATCAAAGCGATCTATCGCAGCGTAAATATCCTCTCCAATAACCGGGTTTTTCCCTCAAACTCACATATATAAAGTTACGGAGGAATGTTCTATCCAGGCCGATGTTTACCTGCCAAAAGGAGACAGACGAAAACCAGCAATCTTATATACATGGAGCGGCGTTAATTTCTGGTAGTCATCAACTTTTTGATGACCGATTGGAACCCGCCTTGTCCACTGCCGTTGAAACGGCATGGCTTGCGGCGGGTTCCAATCGGTCATTAGTAAGCTATAATCTACTTTAAACCTATCCAGAAATTGTTTCGCAGGTGGTCGCGAGTGGATGTCCTCCTTTAATAACACCAGCAAGAATTTTTTTTGGATAGATCCAATTGAACCTTTCCGAAATTGTTTTGAGTGTAGTGGGTTGGCAGATGTGTCGCCGACCCACTACTCTCAAGCAAAGATTTATCGGATCGGTACTTAAAAGAGAATTCCATAAGTGCTTTTGAGCTGCCGGATGTATTCTAAGTGGTGAGTAGAGGTTTATCGTGCGAAAAATCCTGGTAATAGAAGATATCGAGGATAATGCTACCCTGGTGAGGCGTGTTTTGCACTCCCAGGGCTATGAAGTCTTATGGGCAGATACCGGTGAAGCCGGGCTAGAGATGGCTGAAAAATTCGCTCCAGATATGATCTTGTTGGATCTGGGGCTGCCTGATATCGATGGGCAGACCTTAATGGGCTATCTGCGTCAGGTAGAAGTCATCCAAGATTCACCCATTATTGCAGTAACTGCCTGGCCCTTAGAAACAGCGCGTGAGATGGTTACGGCTTACGGTTGTAATGACATTATCAGTAAGCCGATTGAGGTTCGAGAATTCATCAAGAAGATTAATTCTTATTTCCAGGTGGTTTGAGTTGAGCTGTTCAAATTCCAACGAAACCCTGCCATCTACGATAGAACCGCCTATTCAGATTCTCCCTGCTAGCCGGTTCTCTTTGGATGAATTAACAGCTGCTTATAACCAGACTCGTGTGGATTATCTGGTGCCTATGCCAATGAATGCGGCTCGTCTGGCGGCTTATATTGATGTGTATAACGTGAGCCTGCCTCATTCGGTGGTTGCCGTGGAAGGAGATCAAATCTTGGGTCTCGGAATGCTGGGGGTCCGCAGCCAGTACAGCTGGACCACGCGCCTGGGTGTGCTGCCAGTGCGAAGAAGGCGTGGGACGGGTGAAGCGATCATGCGCGGCTTGCTGGCAGCTTCTCAAAGCCTGGGATTAAGTTGCACGATTCTGGAAGTAATTAAGGGGAATTCTCCAGCTTACGAACTGTTTCGTAAGCTGGGATTTCAAGAGACACGCGAACTGCTGGTATTGCGCCGCCCTCCCGGTAAACCTGCCCTAACCTCCGAGTGGATGGCCACCTGGTTAGACAGGGCAGATGCGCTCGACACCTTTGAGGCTTGTTTAAAGAATCATTCACAGAAGTGCCGTCCAGCCTGGACCAACCAGCTTGAGTCGTTACAAAACACAGATGACTTGATGGGGCTACAAATTCATCTGGGGGGCGGCAGCCGGGGCTGGATGATATTCCGCCGGCAAAAATTTTTGCTCTCGCATTTTATCTTCCATACGGAGTACGGAGATCCAGCCAGCGTTGCAGAAGCGCTGCTTTCACACCTCTACCAGCGATTTCCATTGATTGATACCTATACCGAGAACATTGTTGCAGATGACCCTCATATGCCTGCGCTGCATAAAATGGGTTTTATTGAAGCATTTCGCCGGATTGAGATGGAGCGGTATTCAGCCAGTTAGGGTAAATATAACAGCACCTAACAAGCGCGTGCAGGCCGACGCCGCTGTTGCAACCGGTATAGCTGTCAAAAACGGTTATGTGACGCGGCTCGAATTGAAGCCGATCTCGGTAAACTCGCGGCGCGACTGACGCGCATAGCGTTAGGCGTTTTATGATGTGGGCTGCGCGAACTTTCCTGGGGAGGATAGTCATGAAAAAGAGATCACTAATTGTTCTGTTAGTTACCTCCATACTTTTTTTTCTCTCCGGATGTGGCCTTCCGGAACATAGTCCTGCGAACTTTGAAGCTGAGCTTGAGAAGAATCGTGCTAAGTGGGATGGTGCGCATATCACCCACTACAAAATGGCGGTCGAATTCTCTGGCTATGGTCATTATAGTGGGATGCCCTGGACTCTGGAGGTGGAAGACGAAAAAGTTGTCTCCGCAATTGATGTTCAAGGCTATTCAGTGTCGGTTGATGATGCTGCGAGTTTCATGATTGCCGCTCTGTTTGTAGATATAGAACAGAGGTATCAGGATAGGGCGCCATTAATTCAGGTTTCATATAATCCAACTTACGGCTACCCAGAGGATATCTCCATCAATCCGTATAGAGAGCCGTGCTGCCAAGGCTATGATATCCAGATTCGAGACTTTCAAGTCTCGCCACAGCATACTGTATTGCCAACACACACTCCACGGATGACCTGCGCTAAGTACCCTGGTATCGAGGCAACGGAGATGGAGTCTAAGTCCGATTCGCTTTGGGTAGCAAGCCGGTCTTCAGTTATTCGGCTGGACACTCAATCGCTGAAAACAGAGAAGACTATCGAATTTCCAGACTTATTTAGTGGTCCTCGCCTACTGTTAGTTACAGATCATGGTGTTTGGGTAGATGGGCTTGTTGATTGGGCCTACTACGATGAGGCAGAGTGGACTCAGTTTGGACTGAATCGTGGTGTAGCAATTGATGAGATTACTCCTCCAATCTACCAGTGACACTCCCCAGCCGCTAAAGCGGCGGGGCTTCTTGGGACAGCCATAGCCCAGTGGCTGTGCTTTCGTCCCAAAGGGCGTGTCCCGCCCTTCTCAGAATATTACACGCTGCATTCACATCTCGATCTAACGATAGACCACAAGAACAATCGACCCAACGATCCGCCAACGTGAGGTCCTCAAACCCCGCCCCGCACGAAGAACATGTCCTGGAGGTATAGGCAGGGTTCACAAAGACTACCTCGCGGCCAGCATCCACCGCTTTGCTCACGAGGCGCATCTTCAGATATCCCCAGCCCGCGTCCAATATGCTTTTCGATAGGTGGTGGTTCCGAACCATCCCCTGGATCTGCAAATCTTCTAAGGCGATCACATCGTAGTGGCTAATCAGGTGATGAGACAACTTCTCCAGATAGTCTTTGCGGCTGTTGGCGATATGCAGCTGCTGTCGCTGCAAATCCACCACCGCCTTCCTCCGGTTACTCCCGCCCATCTTCCGCCGCGACACCCGCCGTTGGATCACGCGCAGCTTGCGCTGTTCCACCTGATACCAGCGCGGGTTCTCCACTACCTCATTTTCACTCGTCGCCAACAAATGGTGGATGCCCACATCCACACCAATCGCTTTCCCGGTGGCCGGAAGGTTTTGTTCGTCGACTTCGCAGGCAAAACAGGCATACCACTTCCCCGCCTGTCTGCGAATGCGCACCGTCTTGATCTTCCCTTCCATCGGACGATGCCAGCGCACTCGGATCCGTCCGATCCCGCTGATCCTCAGCCGCCGTCCGTCGATCTTGAACCCGTTACCATACTCTTTCAGCCCAAAGCTGTCGAAGCGGTTGCTGCTTTTGAACCTCGGATACCCTGGAGTCTCTCCTGCCTCCAGCCGCCGGAAGAATCCCTGAAAGGATTTGTCCACGTCTACGGCCACGACCTGCAAGATATGGCTGTGAACCTGCCCGGCATAGGGGTTTGCTTTGCGGTACTCCTTCACCTTCGCCAGCTGCTCGTACTTGCCCACACTGCGTTTTTCTGTTTCCCAGGCGGTCTTTCGTTCCTCCAGACAGGTGTTGTACCACCGCCGGCTGGTCTCCACGGTTTGTTCCAACTTCTGAATCTGCGATGGGGTTGGGTACAGCCTGTACTTGTAGGTCTTGAGGATCATTACAGCCCCTTCTGAGCGGCGATGTACTGCTGGATGACTTCCGCCGAGACATTCCCGGCTGTGGCGGCAAAGTAGCTCCTCGTCCACAATGAGGGCATACGTTTGAGAAAGGGGGATTTCTTGCGTAGTTCGTGCGAGGTAACCCCCTTGCATTCTTTCACGATTTCAGCAGCTGAAGTGAGCGGCCAGGCGCGTACGAACAAATGGACGTGATCGGGCTGCACGGCCAGTTCCAGGATGGTCCAGCCTTGTTCGCTGCACTTCTGTTCAATCAGCGTTTTGCAGTCTTGTCCTACTTCGCCTACCAGGACGGGTTTGCGCCGCTTGGGTGTCCAGACGAGGTGGTAGACGATCAGGTGTATCCGATGTTCGTCCCGCTGATAGTTGTCTTTCATGTCTATAGAATAGCACAAATAGAACGATTGTTCAGGGCCCTCGGAGCTAAAGCTGCTCTAGAAACCCGCCTTGTCCACTGCCGTTGAAACGGCATGGCTTGCGGCGGGTTCCAATCGGTCATAATTCACCCCCTGAGAAAAGGAATGAGTTTTACTTTATTTCAAATATTTTTATAAGCTTTACTTTCTGCTAAAACCGGATAACCAAACGACCGGGGTGAAACCCGGAAGC
>CAZMMI010000133.1:0-11091 GCA_964567255.1 uncultured Anaerolinea sp. | reverse complement strand
GCGCCAGGCGGCCCGCGCGTTGGCCGAGCGGCGCGCTAACTGGCCGGAAAACTTCAAGAAATTGCTGCGCACTTATCAAACGTTGAAGGATTGTAACTATTCAGAGGGTGGGGAAAGTCCCTGAATTTTAGGTGTATGTTGGGTGCGAAGCACCCAACATACACCTAAAATTCAGGTCTCATCCACCGCTGGCTGAGTAGTAACGAAGGATTTACAGAAACAATGAAGGTAGTTGCATTGGTTCAAGCACGGCTGGGCTCCAGCCGCCTGCCGGGAAAAGTACTCAAAGATCTGGGCGGCGAGCCGCTGCTGACCTGGTGCGTGCAGCGCGTCCGGCGTGCTACCACCGTTACCCAGGTGGTAGTCGCCACCACCGATGACCCGGCGGACGACCCAATTGCCGATTTCTGTGCGGCGCAGGGTTATGACTGCTTCCGCGGCAGCCAATTTGACGTGCTGGACCGCTTCTATCAGGCCGCTCGCCATTATGCAGCCGAGGTGGTGGTGCGAATCACCGCTGACTGCCCGTTCATCGACCCGGATTTAATCGACCTGACCGTGCAGGAGTTCTGGCGCAGCGGGGCCGACTTTGCCGCCAACCGCCTGCCGCCCCCCTGGAAGCGTACCTATCCGATCGGCCTGGACACGGAAGTCTGTTCGATGGCTGCCCTGGAGCGAGCCTGGAAAGAAGCCACGCAAAAATTCGAGCGCGAACACGTCATGCCCTATTTCTACGATCAAGAAGGGCGATTTAAGATCCACGTGTTGCACCACGACCCCGATTACGGCAGCTTGCGCTGGACGGTGGATACCCCCCAGGATTTGGATTTGCTGCGAGTGGTGGCCGGGCGTTTTGCGGGCCGCATGGACTTTTCCTGGCGCGAGGTGCTGGCTTTATTCCAGCGCGAGCCGGAACTGGCCCAGATCAACGCTGGGGTGCAGCATAAGACCGCCACGGACGTGGACAAGCGCATGGAGTAGATGCACATGCCGACTCTCACCCTGTTCACCTCACCCAAACCATTCACTAACCCGCACATCGCGGTGATTCAACGCAACGCCATTCGCTCCTGGCTTAACCTGGGGCCGGAAGTGGAGGTGCTGCTGCTGGGCCAGGAAGAAGGTCTGGCTGAAGCTGCTGCTGAGTTGGGCGCGCGGCACATTCCGCAGGTGGAGCGTAACGCCAACGGCACCCCGCTGGTGTCTTCGATGTTTGAGATAGCCCGCCAGAACTCATCCAGCCCTTTGCTGGGCTGCGTCAACGCCGATATCCTGCTTTTCCCTGACATTGTGGATCACGCCCGGCGAGTGCTGGAGCTTGCGCCGCGCTTCCTGATGGTGGGTCAGCGCTGGGATTTGGAAGTGACCGAACTACTCGAATTTAGTACCAACTGGCCGCAGAAGCTGCGCGAGCGGGCTTTCAGCCAGGGCAAGCTGCACCGAGCTTCCGGCTCGGATTACTTCATCTTCCCACGAGAATGCTTTGCCGATATGCCGAAATTTGCCATCGGGCGGGCTGGATGGGACAATTGGATGATCTACTCGGGTCGGGCACGCAATTGGCCGGTGGTGGATGCCAGCCCGACGGTCACCATCATCCACCAGAACCACGATTACAGCCATCTGCCCGGCGGGCAGCCGCATTACAAGCTGCCCGAAACGGACGAGAACGTGCGGTTGGCGGGGGGCAAGCGCACCATCTTCGAGCTACCTGATGCCAGCCACGTGCTGCGTAATGGTGAACTGCGCCGCCCGGCCTTTTCCTGGAAGCGCTTCTGGCGCGAGATGGAGATCTTCCCCCTGGTCAAGCTGCACTCTTACCCGCTGGCGCAGGTGTTTTATTTCATTTTTCACCCGCTGAAAGCCTACCGCGAGTTCCGCCAGGATGCGCGCAAGGCAGCTTTGAAGGAGGCGTGATGCGCATTGGTCAAAACCCCGCCAAATTCGTGAAAGAAGTCGCCAAACCCGCTCGCATTACCGTGGCAGTGTTGAATTACATTCCCTTCTTGAGTGGGTTCTACGCCGATATGCTCAAGGTGCTTCAGGCCTGCCTGGATAGCATCGTAGAGACCGCCGATTTGTCTTACGACTTGCTGGTGTTTGACAATGCCAGTTGCCCCGAGGTGCGCCAGTATCTGGCAGACCAATATGAAGCCGGGCGGATCCAATACCTGCTTCTTTCGGATAAAAACCTGGGCAAGGGTGGAGCCTGGAACATGATCCTGGCGGGCGCACCCGGCGAGATCATTACCTACACAGACAACGATTGCCTGTTCTCGCAGGGCTGGCTGTCGCGATCAGTAGAACTGCTGGAGACCTTCCCCAACGTGGGCATGGTCACTGCGCGTCCGTTTCGCACCCGCCCCGAGGTATATTCTGCCACGCGGCAGTGGGCCGAGGCCCAACCGGACGCGCAGGTGGAAACCGGAAAGCTGGTACCCTGGGAAACGATCCGCGAGTTTGACCTGAGCCTGGGTCAGGATGAGGCCGATATCCGCCAGCGCTTCGAGTCAGGTGAGGATGTGCGCCTGACCTACCAGGGTGTGAAGGCTTTTGCCGGGGCCTCTCACTGGCAGTTCACCGCCTATAAAAGTGTGTTAAGCCAATTTTTACCTTTCCAGATGGACCGACCCATGGGGCAGGTCAAGCAGTTGGACGAACGCATGAACGCCGCCGGGTTGCTGCGCCTGATGGTGTCAGACCCGCTGGCGATGAACATGAGCAATACGCTGCCCGGCGCGCGCCGCAAAGCAGATTCTGGCAAGGTGCGTGGGAACGCCTTGTTAGATTTTCCGCCAGTTAAGCGCATTTTATTAGGAATCTACGATGCGATCTTCCGGGCCTATTACGACCGCTGATCGCCAAGGACGCTGAATGCCTGACACGAAAACGATTTTTATCTCTGCCGATCATGGCCTGTCACTGGTGTACTTCTTGCAGACGGATGTGCTGCCGGCTCTACTAGAGGGCGGGCTGAACGTGGTGGTGCTGACCGACGATGCCATCCGCGAGCAGATCGCCAAACGCTTTGAGCGCCCCGGCCTGCATATTGAGGGGTTGCGCTTTCAGGAATGTCGCAAGTATTTTGAAACGAAGTCGCACTCCTTGCAGCATTGGACGCATTTCTTGCGCTGGATGGGCGGCTCGGACCGGGTGAACACCAACGCCATGGATGGGCATTTGCGCCAGATGGGCTATGAAGCCTCGCCGCGCGGCAAGCGGATCATGCCGCTCATCCGCGGGCTGACCAAAGTGCTGCGCAAGTCGCGCCTGGCTCGGCGATTACTGGTGGATTCGCAGCGACGCTTTACCCCAGAGATCTATGGCGACCTGTTTGAGAAATATCAGCCTTCACTGGTGGTTGCCAGCACCCCTGGCTGGCGCTGGGACCGTTACCTGCTGCGCGAGGCTGCCCAGCGCGGCATCGATACCGCTGCGGTGATTGTCGGCTGGGACAATCCTTCCAGTTACCGTCTGCCAGGCGCGCCGGTTAAATGGATCAACTGCTGGTCGGAGATTCAAAAGCAGGAGTTGGTACTTGGCTCGGATTGGTCTCCCGAGCAGGTCAATGTCGGCGGAATCCCAACTTACGACGGCTACTTCCGCAAAGAATGGTTGATGTCCCGCGAGGAGTACTTTGCCCTGCACGGTCTGGACCCGGAGCGCAAGCTGCTTTCGTTTGCGTGCAGTTTTGTAACCTTCTCGCCCAATTACGCCAACATTGCCGCCCTGGCTGAATTGGTCAATAATGAGGCGTTGGCGGAGCCTTGCCAGTTGCTGATCCGCCTGCACCCCAACCATTTCATGCCGGGGTCGCTGTATGAGGGCGAGGCCAACCGCGTGCGCGAGTTAATCCGCGATATGCCGCACGTGCATTTGGTGGAGCCGGTGCCCCTGGGCGGCGAACTTGGGCATTATTCCGGCGAGGATATGCCCGAGAAAGCTTCCATGATGGCTTATTCGGATGTGTTTCTGACCGTGTACTCGACGATGGTAGTTGAAACAGCCATCCATGACCGCCCGATCATCAGCGTGTGCATCGATGTTCCGGGCGGCTGGAATACACCGGGTAAGTTCTCGCTGTCGCTGACTGAGATCGGCGAGTGGCCCACGCATCAACGCTTCCGCCAGGCGGGAGCCGGGCAGGTGGTGTTCGATCAGGTCGGGTTGAAAGCGGCCCTGAACAAGACCCTGCGCGAGCCAATGGCTGAGAGCGAAATCCGGCACAAATTCATTCAGGACGAATGCACGTTCATGGATGGCTCGGCCGGGAGAAGGACAGGGGAATACTTGAGGTCGTTGGTTAAGTAAAATTCTTCTCTGCGTCCTCCGCGCCTCTGCGGTGATCTTAAGGAGAGATTATGAAAATTCTAATCGCGGGTTATGGTTCAATCGGTCGGCGGCACATGCGTAATTTGCTGGCCCTGGGCGAGCACGACATCGTGCTTTTCCGCTCGCGCCGCAGCACCTTGCCCGAAGATGAAATTGCCGGTTTCCCGGTGGAAACCGACCTGCAGGCTGCCCTGGCGCACAAACCCCAGGCCGTGGTCATTTCCAATCCCACCGCCCTGCATCTGGACGTTGCCATCCCGGCGGCGGAAACGGGCTGCCACATCCTGATGGAAAAGCCCGTCTCTCATTCCCTGGATCGCCTGGATGTGTTGCAAGCTGCCCTGGATCGCAGCGGCGGCAAGCTGCTGGTTGGCTTTCAACTGCGCTTCCATCCCACCCTGCGTAAAGCCGCCCAGTTGCTGGCAGAAGGTGCCATTGGTCGCCCGCTGGCTGCCCGTGCGCACTGGGGCGAGTACCTGCCCAACTGGCACCCCTGGGAGGATTATCGCCAGGGTTATGCCGCCCGTGCCGACCTGGGCGGCGGCGTGGTTCTCACCCTCACCCACCCGCTGGATTACCTGCGCTGGCTGCTGGGTGAAGCCCGCGTGGAATGGGCCGCGGGCGGTTCGCTGGGCCTGGGGCTGGATGTGGAAGATACCGCCGAGATCGGCCTGCGGTTTGACAGCGGCGCTGTTGGCAGCGTGCACCTGGATTACCTCCAGCAGCCGCCCACCCACACCCTCGAGATCATTGGCTCCCAGGGCACCCTGCGTTGGGATAACGCCACCGCCGCCCTGTCACTGTTCCAGGCGGGGCAGGCCGATTGGCAAACCTTCGCTGCGCCGGAAGGGTTTGAGCGCAATTGGCTGTTTATGGAAGAGACGAAGCACTTCTTGGCTGTGGCGCGCGGAGAAGCTGAACCGCTTTGCACATTGCGCGATGGGGTTCGTGCCCTTGAGCTGGCCCTGGCGGCGCGCGAATTAGTCGCCGACGCCCTGAAAAAGGCTCTTTAGGAGCAGCATGTCGTTGTTAGAACCCACTCCTCAGATTCCACCCCAACCGCCCAATCCCGAGATGCGGGCGCCGATGGAGTCTGAGATAGGTAGTGTGAATCTGCGCTCGCCGGCTGGCGGCAAACTGGCACACCTCGGGGCTGTCATCTATTTCAGCCTGCTCAGCGTGGTGATGACCTGGCCGCTGGTGCTGCACCTTGGCGAGTCAATTGTTGGTGAGATCGGCGACAACATCTACTTTGTTTTCCTGATCCGTTGGTATCAGAAGGCCTGGTTTGAGCTCGGCATCTCGCCATTTTTTCACCCCTGGCTGAATTACCCACAGGGCTGGAACCTGGCTTCCACCGATACGGCCCTGTCGACTACGCTGCCGGGGGTGTTATTCAGCCTGATGGGTGGGCCAGTGTTTGGTTATAACCTGGCCATGCTGGTCACCTTTGTCTTTTCGGGCTGGGCTATGTTCTTCTGGGTGCGCCGGCTAACCGGATCTACTGCTGCCGGGCTGGTAGCCGGCACGATCTATGCCTTTTTGCCGTACCGACTGGCGCACTACCTGGTTGGGCACCTCAACCTGTTGGGTACGCAGTGGTTCCCCTTGTACTTCATGGGTCTGTATGAGACCTTGCGCGGCACGTCTCAAAAGGTTTTAACGATGGGTAAACCGTCTTCTACGGTTCGCCAATCGTTGAAATACATTGTATTGGCCGCTGTCAGCCTGGGACTGATCGGCTTCACCTCGATGTATTACCTGTACTATGCCGCGCTGTTCTCGGGGCTGTTTGTTGGCGGCTACCTGCTGGTCGAGCGCCGTGCCTGGAGAGACCGGCAACTCTGGCTGCGACTGGCGGTGTTGGGTGTGTTTGCCCTGCCGCTGGTGATCGCCGCCATGCTGCCCTTCCTGGGATTGGAAAGCCAGGGCGGGCTGGCTTCCCGCTCGGTCAGTTACGCCAGTATGTACTCGGCCAGCCCGCTGGATTTCTTCCTGCCCTCCACGGACCACTTTTTGTGGGGCGCGTGGGTTGGCAAGACCTTTGATCGCTCGTTGTGGATTGAGGCCACCCTGTATCTCGGCGTGGTTACCCTGGTGTTGGCGGTTGTGGCCTGGATTAATCGCAACAAGACCGGCCACGCGCCGCTGCTCAAGGTAGCTCTGGTGATGGCCCTGGCGGCCTATGTGCTGGCGTTGGGCACGGACCTGCATTGGAATGCCCAGCGCGTGGAACTGCCTGTGCCGGGCTTTCTTCAGTCCGTCCTGCATCGCGAGACCACGCCCATCCCGCTGCCTGCGCTGGTGCTGTTTAAAGTTCTACCGTTTTATGCGAAGATGCGCGCCTTGATGCGCATAGGATTTATTACCTTGCTGTTTACCACCCTGGCTGCCGGTCTGGGTGCTGGATGGCTGCTGAGACGCGTGAAACCCCATCTCTCTGCTGCCCTGGCAGCATTTCTGATCGCCTTGATCTTCTTCGACTTCTACCCCGGTCCTTATCAGCGCTTTACACCCGTGACCGCGCGTCCGGTAGATTCCTGGCTGGCGCAGCAGCCTGGGCAAGGCGCTCTGGCGCAGTTCCCATTTCTGCAAATGGAGGATCAGGATCAGGTCTACAACACCCTGGTTCACGGCAAACCGTACATCGGCGGCTTTTTCTCGGCCAACCAGCCCGAACAATATCTGCGCATCAAACCGGTTCTCGAGAACTTCCCACAAGACAACGGCTCGCAGGGCACAACCCTGCTGCGCGAATTGGGCGTAGAATGGGTACTGTTCGATCTGCGCAAATACCCGGATTTCACAGCGCTGCGCGCGCAGGTGGAAGACCTGGGTCTGAGTTATGTTGAGACAGTGGGCGATCAGGCGGTATTCAAGCTGGGCACCGGCAAGTAACCTAGATCGTGAACTTTCTGTTTCGCAGGATGACCTTATGATGAAATTTTTTACGCAAACGCAACGCTCTTCCCGCCTGGCACTGTTCCTTTCTGCGCTGGCAGCTCTGCTGGGCATGGCCTTGATTATCTACGCCACCCATGCCGGGCCCGGTGTGGGCGGCGACGCCACCATTTATCTGACCACGGCCCGCAACCTGCTGGCCGGGCAGGGTCTGGGTTGGATGGAGGCCGACGGCTCGTTCCGTGTGCTGCCCTACACTCCGCCCTTCTATCCCCTCACCTTAAGCGCCGTCGGGCTTCTGGTACGCGATATGACTACCGCCGCGCGTGGGCTGAACGTGTTTCTCGCCGGTGTTGGGACATTCCTGGCTGGCTGGGGATTTTTCCGCGCCACGCGGAGGGCCTGGTTGGCTGGCATCCTGGCCGGCCTGCTGGCTGCCTCGCCGGTACTGATCGGTGTGCAGGTTTGGGCGATGAGTGAGACGCTTTTCCTGGTATTGGGTTTTGGTGGCCTGGCGCTGCTGTTGGCCTGGTTTGAAAGCAGGCAGCGCAAGTGGTGGCTGCTTTCTGCCTTGTTGGTTGGCCTGGCGTCTGTAACACGCTATGCTGGGGTTGCTTATATTGGGGCGGGAGCATTGGCGATTATCCTGTTGAGCCAGGAAACTCCCCGCCAACGTTGGGGCCGGGCCGTATGCTATGGCTTGCTGGCAAGCCTGCCGTTAGTTCTCTGGCTGCTGCTCGATTTTCTGTTGACCGGCTCGATTGGCTCACGCAGCGGCCAGCCGCCTTCGGCCTACTGGCAGCGCTTTCTTGATATTGGCCCGGCGTTGGAACAGATTTACCTGTTCTGGTTGCTTCCCGATAGCCTGATTTTGCGTCTGCCGAAGCTTGTGCGTGTGATGGCCTGGCTCATTCCTCTAGTCGCGTTGATCGGGGTGTGGGCATGGCTGTGGCGCGCAAACAAGGGGGCAGACCTCACTAAGAGTCGCTTTCAGGGGTCAGTGCAACAAAACATGCTGCCTTCCACTCGCCTGGCGGTTGTGATGGCCCTGTTCATGGGCGTGTATCTGATCGTGCTGGCGGTGGTACAGGTTTTCACATACCCGCCGGTTACACTGGCCTCGCGCATGTTATCGCCAGTACATGCGGCGTTGTTTGTTCTGCTGGCAGCACTGGTGGATTGGGGTTTGTCACTGATTAGCGTATCGGATGATGTTCTTAAGGGCGGCGCCATTGGGAAGGCTGGGCGAGTCGTAAAACCTTTATCGATTCTGGTTTATCTCGCTTTGTTGGCGATGATGGGATCTTACATGGCACGTTCGGCGCTGATTGCTCGTGAATACCGGCGCACTGGGATTGGTTACAATTCGCCAACCTGGCGTGCAGCGCCCATCCTAGAAGCGGTGCGCAGTCTGCCCGCGGGAGTGCCCCTGATCTCCAATGAGACCACGGCTCTCATGTACCTGGTTGATCGCCCGGCCTATGCTTTGCAGGAGATCTTTGCCCAGCGACCGCAAACCGAATTTACCGTCTATGGCGAGGGAGATGACCCCGCCCAGCGTGCCTTCCGCGAACAAGGCGCGGCTTTGGTATTGTTCAACACCACCCTGTACGACGATTTTGCCATGTATGCCGAGCGGACCGAGGAACGCCTGACTGCTTTAACCCGTGGCTTGCGCCCGGTTTACCAGGGCGAGGATGGCGCAATCTACCTTTCGCCCTAGAGAATAGCTTATAATCAGCTTTTGCACGTCCAAAAGTGCAAAATTAAATTCAACAAAAAATTCGCATTAGGAAATCTAGTATGAGCGATGTGCTTGAAAAATTCAGTTTGAAGGGCCGCGGCGCGGTGGTCACTGGCGGAGCCGGCTTGCTGGGCAAGGAGTTCTGCCGCACGCTGGCGCAAGCCGGGGCGGGCGTGGTGCTGGCGGATTTGAACGCCGAGGCAGCCCTGGCCACGGCGGAAGATTTGCGCAAGGAAGGCCTGAATGTCATCCACGCCGCCGTGGACGTAACCCAACCCGACTCGGTGCAGGCGATGGTGGATGCTTGCGTGGACGAATTTGGTCGCCTGGACGTAATTGTCAACAGCGCAGCCATGGATCCCAAGTTCGATGCCTCTCAGCCCGGGCAGCACCGCAACACGTTCGAGGACTACCCCCTGGAAATGTGGAAACAGGCCATGGAAGTGAACCTGACCGGCGTGTTCCTGTGCTGTCAGGCGGCGGCTCGCCAGATGGTGGCGCAGGGCAGCGGTTCGATCATCAATATCTGCTCGACCTACGGTCTGGTGCCCCCCGATCAACGCATCTACGAGAAACCGGGCCAGCCCAAGCAGTTCAAGCCCGCTTTCTACACCACCACCAAGGCCGGTGTGCTGGGTTTGACCAAGTACATTGCCTCTTACTACGCCGAGACCAAAATCCGCGCCAACTGCCTCACCCCCGGTGGCGTATATAACAAACACGACGAAACATTCACCCGCAACTACGCTTACCGCACCATCATGGGGCGTATGGCCGAGCGTGACGAGATGAACGGGGCGCTGCTCTTCCTGGCTTCCGATGCCTCCTCTTACATGACCGGCGGCAATGTGATTGTCGACGGGGGGTGGACGGCATGGTAAAGCCCGAAGTGCTGGCGATCATTCCGGCGCGGGGCGGCTCGAAGGGCATTCCCCGCAAGAATATCAAGAACTTCGCCGGGCACCCCTTGATTGCTTACAGCATCGAGGCGGGCCTCTCGGCGGAAACCGTCACGCGGGTGATCGTCTCGACCGACGACGAAGAAATTGCCGCCGTCGCGCGCGAATATGGCGCCGAGACGCCTTTCCTGCGCCCGAGTGAGTTTGCCCAGGATCGCACTACAGATCTGCCGGTCTTCCAGCACGCGCTGGAATGGCTGGCCGAGCACGAGGGCTACCGCCCCGATGTAGTAGTGCAACTGCGCCCCACTTCCCCGGTGCGTCCGCCCAACCTGGTGGACGAGGCCGTGCGCACCTTGCTGGTGAACCCGGAAGCCGATTCGGTGCGCGGGGTAGTTCCTGCCGGGCAGAATCCACACAAGATGTGGCGCATCGACCCGCAAAGCGGAGTCATGCGCAACCTGCTGGATGTGGAAGGCATCGCAGAACCCTACAACGCTCCCCGCCAGGCTCTGCCTCCTGTCTACTGGCAGACCGGGCATATCGACGCCATTCGCCCGGCGGCGATCCTGAGTGGGACGATGAGCGGCAAGGTGATTTTGCCCGTTTACATCGACCCGCCCTACACGGTGGACATCGACACGCCCAAAGATTGGGCCCGCTCGGAGTGGCTGGTGTGGTACAGTGACCTGGAGATTGTCTATCCGCGCAACCGGCGCCGCCCGCTGCCTCCCAAGGTGGATTTGATCGTGTTGGATTTTGATGGCGTGCTGACCGATAACCGCGTGTGGGTGAGTGAAAACGGCAGCGAGATGGTGGCTGCCAACCGCAGCGACAGCCTGGGCATCCGCTATTTGCGCGACAAGGGTGTCCAGGTGATTGTGCTGTCCACCGAGGTCAACCCGGTGGTTTCGGCGCGCTGCCGCAAGATGAAGATACAGGCCTATCAAGGCATCGAAGACAAAGCCGGTGCTCTGCCGGGGATCATGGCGGACCTGGGCGTGAGCGCCGAAAACACCATTTACCTGGGCAATGACACCAATGATGTGCCCTGCTTTTCGCAGGTGGCCTGCGCGCTGGCGGTCGCCGATGCGCAGCCCTTTGCCCGCCGCCAGGCCGATATCGTCCTCAGTCGCAACGGTGGTCACGGCGCGGTGCGCGAATTGTGCGACCTGTTGCTGGCGCGATTTAACTAGTGCAAATTTAAAACCCTAA
>CAZMMI010000132.1:0-11173 GCA_964567255.1 uncultured Anaerolinea sp. | reverse complement strand
GCAGCCCGGCTAGCGCGCTTGCATGGGGTGCAAGAAGTCGGAGGTTCAAATCCTCTCGCCCCGACCTCAGTAAGACCACAGACCGCTTGTGTACCTTGTCTCAGTACACAAGCGGTCTGTGGTTTAACCAGCTTCCTCTGTTCCGCTCCTTCCCCCAAATCGCAGCGATTTGGGGGAGGCCAGGCAGGGGGTACTCCGCACCAATCACCTATAAATCACCTTTATTAATACGATATTTTTAATCTTATTTATCGTATAATCTAGACAGGCTTTACCAAGGAGCAAGTTATGCCCAAGAAAATCCTGTCTTCCATCCTGATCGCCCTCGCCCTGCTGACGGCTTCCATCTTCCCGCTCCTGCGCCCGCCCACCGGCGCCAGCGCTCAAATCATTATCGGTACCTTGCCCATCTTCACCCTGCCACCCATCGCCACCGCCACCCGTACCCCCACCCCCATCAGCCTGGGAAACTTCGTCTGGGACGACCTTGACCACGATGGTCGCCAGGACGCCGGTGAACCGGGCATACCTGGCGTCACCGTCCAACTCTGGAATTCTGCCAAAACCCAAATGATCGACTCCGACATCACCGACAGCAGTGGCAACTATTGGGTCGTCGCGCCCCTCCCCGGCAACTACCGCATCCGTGTGGTCTTGCCCGCCCTCCTCGACGGTTTCACCCCCAAAGACCAGGCCGGCGGCGACAACACCCTCGACAGCGACATCAACCCTACCGGCGCTGATATCGGCTTCACCGATATTTTCAACATCGCCAGCAACGTCATCAGTATGAGCAACCTGGACGCAGGCATCATCATCTTCCGCACACCCACCCCCACGCGCACCCCCACCCCCATCAACCTGGGTAATTTCGTCTGGGACGACCTCGATCATGACGGACGCCAGGATGCAGGAGAACCGGGATTGCCCGGCGTTACTGTCCAGTTGTGGAACTCCGCCAAGACCCAATTGATCGACTCCGACATCACCGACAGCAACGGCAGCTATTGGGTCGTTGCGCCTCTTCCCGGCAATTATCGCATCCGGGTCATCAAGCCCACCATCCTCGATGGCTTCTCGCCCAAAGATCAAGCCGGCGGCGATGACACAGACGATAGCGACATCAACCCCACCGGGACCGACACCGGCTTCACCGACATTTTCAACATCGCCAGCAACGTCATCAGCATCAGCAAACTGGACGCAGGCATCATCAAATTCCGCACCCCTACCCCCACCCGCACGCAGACTCCCATCAACCTGGGCAATCTCGTCTGGCACGACCTCAACGGCAACGGCATTCAAAACGCCGGTGAACCGGGCGTTGGCGGCATCACCATCCAGCTATGGAACGCCACAAAGACTCAATTGATCGACTCGACGGTCACCAACAGCAGCGGCAGCTACACCGTCGTCGCGCCTCTTCCCGGCGATTATCGCATCCGTGTTGTGCCGTTCGCCGGCTCCTCCTTCTCGCCCAAAGACCAGGGCAGCAACACCGAAGACAGCGACATCAACCCTTCCGGCCCCGATCTTGGTTTCACCGATGTCTTCAACATCGCCACCAACGTCATCAGCATCAGCCACCTGGATGCAGGCCTGACCCAGGTGGCCCCGTCGCCCACGCCTACCAATACCCGCACACCTACTCCCGGCCCCTCCCCGACTCCGTCACCCACCCCGTCCCCGCAGCCGGATTATGATAACCATGTGCATTTGCCGCTCATCATGCGCAGCGAATAAGCGCACATCAAACTCCGGCGTGCTTTTTCGAGCACGCCGGAGTTTTTTATTTTACCTCGAGCGACCAAATCTCTTATCGGGCGTTCACAAACTCCGCCGCCCAGTCAAACTCACCCGAATCTTCAAACCACTCGGGCCAATGCGCGCACCACTCCGGCACGCTCACCTCCCGCACCCGGTCCGAGCAGGGATAATACGGCTTGATATCCAGCACCGGCGTGCCGTCTTCCGCGTCGATGTAGCCCAGGGTAATCACTCCCGCCTCCAAATCCACCCGGATCACCGGCGCGGCGCTCAGGCAAATCGGATTGGGCCGCAGCGGCGAGCGCGTGGCGAAGATGCCCATCTTATCTGGCCCCTTGGCATACGGCCGCTCGCACTCCGTCACCTGGCGCATTTCTGGCTGGTCCAGATAATGGCTCCACCACAGCACCTGCACATAACCGAACCCCTCCAGGCCGTTCAGAGCCGGGCGGTAAGCCGGATCGATCTGCACGCAAAACTGTCCATCTTGCGCGCGAATCGATCCAATTGGCGACACAACAATCGCATTGGTAGTCATAGATACACTCCTATAGATTTTTTCGCACAGCGGCCGCTGTTCGTTTCGTAAACTAAACCTGGGCTTTCACCACCGGAATTTGCAACTCGGTAACCGCATTTAGATCGCTGTCATAATGCCCTCGCTCGGGCAGTTGCAGGTATATTTCCCGATCCGGCCCGGCAATCACATATCCATTTGCATCAATCCAGGTCATCAGCGCTGTGAACCCCGTGATCAGCCCGGTAAATGGCCCGTGGTGAATGGTGCAAGCCATGCTCTCCACCACAGGCAGCACATGCGCATCCAGCCCGTCAACCTCCGCGTCCATCGCCACCGGCATGCACACCTCCAGGTCAATTTCCGGCTCACTGGCGTGGCACAGGGTGAAATAAGGCCCGATGGCAGACGGTTTCTGCGCGCCCAATCGCTCGTGCAAACGCATCCACAATGGATCGACCTCCCAATAAGTAGCCACCTTGCCCCGTTCAGAGATAACCCGGATCGGTTCCACCTGTTTGATGACTACATCGTAGGACGGCGCCCGCTCGCCCTGCTCAAGCAGCCGCAGCCGCGCCTCGATACGCTCCAGACGCTCCAACTGCCCCTGCACCTCGCTGCGCAGTTCAGCCTGCTTCAGCAGCAGCACGCGCCGCAGCTCGCTGGCCGACATCTCCTGCTCCAGCAAAGCCCCAATCTGTTGCAAGGTTACCCCCAGGTCCTTCAACGCCAGAATTTGCAGCAGGCGAGGCAGTTGCTCCAGCGTGTAATAGCGATACCCGCTAAACCGATCCACCTCGCTGGCCTTGATCAGTCCCAGATCGTCGTAGTAGCGCAGCGTCTGCACGCTCACCTGTCCCAACCGCGCAAATTCTCCGATTTTTAGTTTCATCATCCCTCCGCAGCTACGCCTAATATACACCCTCTAGTAACCATAGAGTCAAGGGGGTAACAGATGGCCTTTCTCGCGATTGAATACAAACCTTCGCCAAAATGCTCTCATTACCTCAACGAAACAATAATCTGGCTTCCGTGAACTGGGCAAGGGCTTCAGCCCGAGCGGAGGTAGATTGACCCGCCAACTTCCTCGCCCCCCCGAAACCAGCGTGCTCCCAGACCCCTATTTTGTGCGATAATAGAATCCGCTTCTTAACCGGCAGCCTTCCTGCCCGTCTCACCACTGCCTTCCACCGCTCACAGGAGTCCCCCTTGAAACTGCCTTTCAAACAATACTGGGATCTGCTCTCCCAGTACATTCGGCCCCAAAAGAAACGCTTTGCCCTGCTCTCCGTGCTGCTCCTGTCCAGCATCGGTATGCAGCTCATCAACCCCCAGATCATGCGCTTCTTCATCGACACCACCCAAACCACTCGCGAGACGCGCGCTTTGGTCATTGCCGCCATCGCCTTCATCTCCGTCGCACTCATCCAGGCAGTGGTTGGCGTCAGCGCCACCTATGTCGGCGAGAATGTCGCCTGGACCGCCACCAACAGCCTGCGCGCCGAAATGGCCCGCCACTGCCTCAACCTGGACATGAGTTATCACAATAACGTCAGCCCTGGCGAGCTCATCGAGCGCATCGACGGCGACGTGGCCGAGCTGTCGAATTTCTTCTCCCAACTGGTCATTCGCGTCCTCGGCAACATCATCCTCCTCTTCGGCATCCTCGTGGCCTTGCTTCTCGAGGACTGGCGCGCAGGCTCGGCCTTCACTGTTCTGTCCATCGTCACCCTGTTGGCCCTCAACGCCGTCCGCGGCATCGCCATTCCCTTCCAGAAGAAGTTCCGCGAAGCCGTCGCCGACCTGTTCGGCTACCTCGAAGAACGCCTGGCGGGCACCGAAGACATCCGCGCGTCCGGCGCTGTCGATTTCGTCATTCTCGGCATCTACAAGCTCTCTATCAACATACTCAAATACTGGCGCGCCTCTGCTCGCCGGTTCATCGTTGTGCGCTTCGTGGCCGGCTTCTTCATGGTCCTGGGCATCGCCATCGCCCTCATCACCGGCTACTACCTGTTCCAGGATGGTCTCATCACCCTCGGCACCGTCTACCTCATCGTCACCTACACCACCCTCTTGCGGCGCCCCATCCGCGAGCTCACCCAGCAGGTCGAGAACCTCCAAAACATCGGCGCCGCAACCGAGCGCCTGATCGAACTGCGCGCCATTCAGCCGAAAATCCTCGACGGCCCCGGCGTAGAAATCCCCGGTGGTCCGCTCTCGCTGGCCTTTGAAAATGTCAACTTCGCCTATAAAGAGGATGAACAAGTTCTGGAAGCGATCGACTTCCAGATCAAACCCGGCACGGTCATCGGCGTCCTCGGCCGCACCGGTTCCGGAAAAACCACCCTGGCCCGCCTGGTCTTCCGTCTCTATGACCCCACACACGGGCGCATCACCCTTGGCGGCGTGCCGCTCACTCAGGCGCTGCTTGTGGCTCTGCGTAGCCGCGTGGCCCTGGTCACCCAGGATGTCCAGCTCTTCCAGGCCACCATCCGCGACAACATCACCTTCTTCGACCCGTCCATCCCCGATGAACGCATCATCGCGGTCATCGACCAGCTTGGCCTCACCGAATGGCTCCAGCGCCAGCCCAACGGCCTGGACACCAAACTCGAGTCCGGCGGGCGCAGCATCTCCGCCGGCGAGGCCCAACTGCTGGCCTTCACGCGCATCTTCCTGCGCGACCCCGGCCTGGTCATTCTTGACGAAGCCTCCTCGCGCCTCGACCCCGCCACCGAACAGCTCATTGAACGCGCCATCGACAAGCTGCTCCTCAACCGCACTGCCATCATCATCGCCCACCGCCTGGGCACCCTGCACCGCACCAGTGAGATCCTCATTTTGGAGGATGGCCGCGTCATCGAGCACGGTGACCGCGAGAAATTGGCCGCCGACCCTGCCACGCGCTTCCACGGGCTCCTGCGCACCGGCCTTGAGGAGGTGCTGGCATGACCGCTACCACCACTTCAACCCCTCGCAAACCAACGCTCCCCGCCTGGAAAGTCATCCTCAAGGTTATCATCTACCGCAAGGATCTCTGGCTGGGCAACTTGCTGATGATGCTCTTCACCATGCTCTTCTACCAGATCCCCGGCCTGGCCCTGCGCGAATTCATGAACATGTTGAGCGGCAACGCCCAATACGGCCTGAATCTGTGGACCATCATCGGCTTGCTCTTCGCCGCCGAAATCGGCAGCATCGTGGGTATCTACGGCTTGATCGCCACCAACGTGCCCTTCTTCCAAAACACCATGACCCTCCTGCGCAAGAATCTGCTCCGGCATATCTTGCGCCGCCCCGGCGCCTCGGCCTTGCCCGATTCCCCCGGCGAAGCCATCTCCCGCTTCCGCGGCGATGTCTTTGAAATTCCCCTCTTCGCCCTGTGGATTAATGACCTGCTCGGCTCCGTTGCTTTCAACATCATCGCCCTGATCATCATGATCCGCATCAGCCCCACCTACACGGGTCTGGCGATGATTCCCTTCCTCATCGTCGCCGTCATCGCCGCCGCATCCACCAAGCGCATCGACGAATACCGCCGTGCCAGCAGCCGCGCCACCGGCATCATCACCGGCTTCATTGGCGAGTTCTTCGGCGCTGTCCAGGCGGTCAAAGTCTCTGCCGCCGAAAAGAGCGTCATCAACCGCTTCAACCAGCTCAACGAGGACCGCCGCAAGCTGGCCCTGCGCGATCGTCTCTTCAACGAAATTCTCAACTCCATCTTCCACAACGCCACCAGCCTCGGCACCGGCGTCATCCTCATCCTCGCCGGGCAAGCCATGCAGCTCGGCACCTTCACCGTCGGCGATTTTGCCCTCTTCGTCTATTACCTCGAATTCCTCTCCGAAATGACCACCTTCACCGGCCTACTGGTGGCTCGTTATCGCCAGATCGGCATTTCCGTCGAGCGTATGCAGCGCCTGATGGAAGGCGCCGACCCCAACGCCCTGGTCGAGTTCAGCCCCGTTTACCTCAACGGCAAGTTCCCCCCGGTCGTCTACCCCAAGAAAGACGAAGCCAACCGCCTCCGCCACCTGGAAGCCCGCGATCTCAGTTACCAGTTCCCCGGCTCGCAAAACGGCATCCGCGGCATCAACCTGGACCTTCCCCGCGGCTCGTTCACCGTGGTCACCGGGCGCATCGGCTCCGGCAAAACCACCCTGCTGCGCGTGCTGCTCGGTCTGCTGCCCAAAGACCAGGGTGAAATCCTCTGGAACGGCGCGCCCGTGGAAAAACCGGGCGAGTTCTTCACCCCGCCTAACTGCGCCTACACCGCCCAGGTTCCGCGCCTGTTCAGCGACTCGCTCCGCGACAACATCCTCATGGGTCTCGATGATACCGACGAGGATATCTTCCGCGCCGTGCGTTCCGCCGTCCTGGAGGATGACCTGCACGAGTTCGAGCAAGGCCTGGATACCCGCGTGGGTCCCAAAGGCGTTAAGCTCTCCGGCGGGCAGATTCAACGTACCGCCGCCGCGCGCATGTTTGTCCGCGATCCCGAGCTGCTGGTCTTTGACGACCTCTCCAGCGCCCTGGACGTGGAAACCGAGCGCGTGCTGTGGGAGCGCGTCTTTGAAAAACCCGGGCAGACCTGCCTGGTAGTGTCCAGCCGTCGCACCGCCCTGCGCCGCGCCGATCACATTATCGTAATGAAGGACGGTCTCGTGGAAGCCGAAGGCAAGCTCGATGACCTCCTCGCCACCAGCCCCGAAATGCAGCGCCTCTGGTCCGGCGATGCAACCTAGCCGATTCCCTGGCTGTCTTGTCTAGACAAGTGATATTCTATACATTAATTTCATGACTCTATTTTTCCGATTCTGCGCTATTATTAACCCAGGTTCACATCCTATCCATTTTCCCATATGAGGCAAAAGACATGACTCCTATCAAACGTGTCCACAATTTCAATGCGGGACCCTCCGTCCTGCCCATGCCCGTCCTCGAAAAGGCCCAGTCCGAAATTCTCGATTTCCAGGGCTGCGGCATGTCCGTCATGGAAATGAGCCACCGCTCCAAAGAGTTTGAAGGCATCATCCAGACCGCCGAAGCCGACCTGCGCGAGCTGCTCAACATCCCCGCCAATTACAAAGTCATGTTCCTGCAAGGCGGCGCCAGCTTGCAATTCGCCATGCTGCCCATGAACCTGCGCCCCGCCGGCGCCTCCGCCGATTACATCGTCACCGGCTCCTGGTCCAAGACCGCCCTCAAAGAGGCCGCCAAACTCGGCGCCACCAGCGTCGCCTTCAGTGGCGAAGCCGATAACTTCAAACGCCTTCCCGCCCAGGACGAGTTCAAATTCGACCCCCAGGCCGCCTACGTCCACTTCTGCCACAACGAAACCATCCACGGCGTCGAGTTCAAAGCCGAGCCGGTTACTCCTGCCGGGGTCGAGCTGGTCTGCGACATGTCCTCCGACTTCCTCAGCCAGCCCGTGGATGTGAGCAAATACGGTCTCATCTACGCCGGAGCGCAGAAGAACGCCGGCCCCGCGGGGGTTGTCGTGGCCATCGTTCGCGAAGACCTCCTGGCCCGCGTGCCCGAAAAACTGCCCGTCATGCTCGATTACAAACTCCTCGCCGAGAGCGGCTCCCTGCACAACACCCCGCCCTGCTTCGCCATCTACATGGTCGGACTGGTCATGAAATGGCTCAAAGACCTGGGCGGCCTGCCCGCCATCCACAAGATCAACCAGGAGAAGGCCGGTCTGATCTACTCCGCCATCGACAACTCCGGCGGCTTCTACCGCGGCCACGCCGTCAAAGAGGCTCGTTCTATCATGAATGTGCCCTTCCGCCTGCCCAGCGAAGAACTGGAAGACATGTTCGTCAAAGAAGGCAAGAAAGCCGAACTGATTGGCATCAAGGGCCACCGCTCGGTGGGCGGCCTGCGCGCCTCCATCTACAACGCACTGCCCATTGAATCCGCCAAAGCCCTGGTCGAATTCATGGCCGACTTCCAGCGCCGCAACGGATAATCTCTTTTTGCAAGAATCTCCAAAAGCAGTACGAGACGGCGCACGCCGTCTCGTACTGCTTTTGGAGATTCTTGTGTTACAATTTTTCAACATGAGCATTACCGTAGTCTTCATGGGTTCGCCCGACTTCGCCCTGCCCACCCTGCGCCGCCTGGCAGAGTGCAGTGACTACACCATCCTCGGCGTAATCACCCAACCTGATCGCCCAGCCGGACGCGGGCAGCAGCTCACCCCGCCGCCCGTCAAAACCCTGGCCCTTTCCCTCGGCCTGGAGGTCATCCAGCCCGAGCGCCTGCGCCGCCCCGAAGCTCAAGAAAAACTCCAGGCCTGGAACCCCGATCTCATCGTGGTCACCGCCTTTGGCCAGATCCTGCGCCAAAACGTCCTCGACCTGCCGCGCTTCGGCTGCATCAACGTGCACGCCTCGCTGCTCCCGCGCTGGCGCGGAGCCGCTCCCATCCAGGCCGCCATCCTCAACGGTGACGCCCAAACCGGTGCCACTATCATGCGCATGGACCCCGGCATCGACACCGGCCCCATGCTCGCTCAGCGAACCCTGGATATCCTCCCCGAAGATACTACCGGCACGCTGGCCCCACGCCTGGCCGAAGCCGGCGCCGACCTGCTCATCGAAACGCTGCCTGGTTATCTCGCCGGTCAAATCCTCCCCCAGATTCAAGATGAGAGTCTTGCCACCTACGCGCCCATGATCCAAAAAGAAGAAGGCCTGCTCGACTTCACCCAACCCGCGGCTTCCCTGGTCAACCGCGTGCGCGCCTTCCAGCCCTGGCCCGGCGCTTTCACCCACTGGCAAGACCAGCCCCTCAAAATTCAACGCGCTCGCGCGCTCATCGCTCAGAATGCTCCACTTGGTCGTCGCGCCATCATCGAATCCCTGCCCGCCATCGGCGCCGCGGACGGCTGGCTGCTCCTCGAACAGCTCCAGCCGGCAGGAAAACGATCCATGTCCGGTCGCGATTTTCTTTCCGGCGCTCGCTCCTGGGCAACCAATCCATAATAATCCGAGGAATGGACCGCATGGCAGTCACCGCTTCCAATCCCCTAAAATTTTTGTGCTTCGGCGCCGGAGCCATTGGCTCCTACATCGGCGGCAGCCTGGCCCTCAGCGGGCATCGCGTTGTTTTCCTCGAACGTCCCGAGGTGGCCCCCCGCTTGCGCCAATCCGGCCTCACCATCACTCGAGGCGGCGCCCCGGAACGTTTCGAGAACCCCGAGGTGGTCGATTCGCTCGATGAAGCCCTTACCCGCGGCCCCTTTGACGCCGGGCTGTTGGCGGTGAAAGCCTTCGATACCGCTGCGCTCGTCGAAACCCTGGTACCTTATCACATCGCCCTTCCCCCCATCCTCTGCTTTCAGAACGGCGTAGAAAACGAACCTCTCCTGGAAGAAAAACTGGGCGAAGACATGGTCATCCCCGCCACCGTCACCACCGCCATCGGGCGGCGCGGCTCCGGCGAGATCGTCGTTGAGCGCCTGCGCGGCGTGGGCATCGCCCGCACCCACATCCTCACCCCCACCCTGGTCGGCGCATTGGATGCCGCCGGGTTGAACGCTCGCTCCTACGAAGACGGTCCTTCGATGAAGTGGTCGAAGATGCTCACCAACCTGCTCGCCAACGCCTCTTCCGCCATCCTCGACCTGCCCGCCTCGGCCATCTTTGCCCACCCCGGCCTGTTCCGCATGGAAATCAACATGCTCCGCGAAACTCTGCGCGTCATGGACGCTC
Organism: uncultured Anaerolinea sp.; assembly: GCA_964567255.1. Lineage (GTDB taxonomy): Bacteria > Chloroflexota > Anaerolineae > Anaerolineales > Anaerolineaceae > Anaerolinea. The sequence goes on along the minus strand of CAZMMI010000132.1, from coordinate 1,165 downwards.
AATCCATCCACGTCGTCGACCTCCCCGCCACCCCGGTGCGCGCATTGGCCTTCCTGGCTCGCTCCTTCCCCCCCAGCCTCAGCCGCCCGCTGCTCAGCCGCGCGCTGGGCTCGGGCCGCGGCGCCAAAATGCCCTCCTTCCACATCGACCTGCATTCCGGGCGCGGCCAAAGCGAAGTCGATTACCTCAACGGCGCTGTGGTGCGGGCCGGGCAGAAATTCGGCATCCCCACCCCCGTCAACGCATTCCTCACCCGCACCCTCCTGGCCCTCACCTCGGGCGAACTGCCCCTCGACACCTACGCCGGGCAGCCCGAAAAGTTCCTCCAAGCACTAGAAAAGTAATCCCGTTTGTAACTGCTCAGGAGATGAGGAAAGTTCCCAAATTTGAGGTGTGTGTGGGGTGCTTCGCACCCCACACACACCTCAAATTTGGGCCTCTTCCGCATCTGGCTGAATAGTTACTCCCGTTTTAGAGAAATCTTACAGACCTGACAGGTTTTCTGAAACCTGTCAGGTCTTCTTGTTTAGTATGCCACTCTTACCCGATTACTGCGCGCGACGGCGTGCTCTGCCGCCTGAACACTGGCGCTGGCAGATCCCTCACCGCATCAAAAATCCTCTCCACCTGCTTTTGCAGCGTATTTGGCGGCAGAGCATTTACATCAAAATAACGGTGCTCATCCGCTTCGTCACTCAATCTCAACTCCCCTCCAACCACTTTACAAACAAATGCAAACACCAGGTCATCTTTGTCAACCTTGCCGTACACCCCCACCAACCGCTCTACGGTAACTTCCAGCCCCGTCTCTTCCATCACTTCGCGGATCACAGCCTCGGTGGGCAGCTCACGGCTTTCCATCCCCCCACCAGGAAGGTTCCACATATCAACATCCCGCCGGTGTGAAAGCAGCACCTGCCCTTGTGCGTTAAAAATGATCGCAAATGCTCCAATTGTGAACACACTCACTCCTTATGAGAATTCGCCGTCAATCTCATCTGAACCTCAGCTATTATTTAAAAATCCTCTCAAACTTCTTCCTTTTCTTTATTTCTCTGCGTTCCTCTGCGCACTCGGCGGCTCTGCGGTTCATCTTTACACGTGCGCAGCGTGATCTCGGTCGATCAACGTTCCTTCGACCACCGCTGCTCCCCTACTCCCCCTT
>CAZMMI010000131.1:0-11176 GCA_964567255.1 uncultured Anaerolinea sp. | reverse complement strand
TTCCGCTAGGTGGATAGACAGTGAAGGAATAGGTGCTGGAGCCAGAAGTTGGAAATAACCACAAAATCAGGTTTCCATTTTGATCAGAATACCGATCACGCTCAGAACTATATCCATAAGCTGGCATACCTCCTAGTAAGAGGTTTCCAGTATATAGAGTGGAAGATTCGAGCGTTGCGTTGAACACTGGGGTTCCAGCCGGATCTTGAATGTGCACTCTTACCTTTTTCAACGGTAACGTAAAGTTCAGTACTGTGCTCTCAATGATTGAAAAAGGTTGTTGATTGTTTATGATGTAGTAATCATAGGCAACATTTAGAGAAGAGGGATTTCCATATTTTTTTACGCCGATTTGGTAATCTCCTGGGGCAAGAGTAAGCGAATACTCCCCAAGAGAATTCGTGACCCCACTCGTGCTCGGTCCGCCCGTCCACGGAATAGCCCATACGGTCTGCTGTGGTACCCCTTCCCCTTCTGGATTTATTACCCTCCCGCTTAAGATAACTACCCCCGCCGGCACAAGCACGAAATCCAAACTCTTATCGTTTGTTATCTCCTGATTAAGCGCAATCGCCGGGCCAAAGCCGCTGCTTTCTTGCAGCGTGACGCGAACATTGTAGGTACCCTCTTCCACCGATAGGGTGTAGTAGCCTGTCGATGCGGTCGTCGCACTGACTACCGTGGATCCGGTGGCCGGATCGACCACCTCTATCAGTACACCAGTTAGCGGATTTCCGGATTGATCCGTTACCCGCCCGGACAATATAAATGCCGCGGCTGATGCGCTGGTGTAGATAACAACTGCCAGGATGAGCGAAAGAATCAATACTTTGCTCGATTTGATTAGGGCGTTCATTTTGCCTCCCCGAAAAGCTGACACATTCAACAAGAAAGAGACCTTGTGCAGAATGGAAACCGTTCAGGCAAAATACCTGCAGCGACCACGTTTGCACAAAACGCTACTACCCACAAATGATCTCAAGCCAATATTTAGAACCACGCCTATAAACTGGCTACGATGAGATTCAAAGTATTTAACTGGTTCTCACGGCAATGGAGTTCGGAACATCCCCCAAACAACTATCAACCCATTAATCCCACTATTTAAGATTAACTATTCTCCACAATACTGAATTTAATGTATCAATAATAGTTACATTTGTTATGTTTCGAGGTTACATTTCTACTGCATCATTCTCCCATCCCGCCCGCAGCAAAAATTCCCCATTGGTAGTCACCATAACATACCCAGAATCCACTCTGCTGCTGCGTATTTCTACATTTGATTAAGAGTTACACTGCATCTATTCGGGTTCGTTGCGCCTACCTCCAAAGAGAGTGCACCCACCGAGCTGTGTCACCCTTTGATTTATGCGCCCGGTAATTCAGGATGCGCAAGCCATTCCCTACCCCGGTGTCCAGGTGCAATTTACGATATTCGTGTGAGAAGGGTGGTTAAAACAAAAACGGCCATGCATTTTGGCCGTTGTTTTCCCTGCGACCGCAAATGGATCCCCGATCGGTTTCTGAGTATGAGTCTTACTTGGCTGGCATGGTGCCGGCAGTGGATTGGAATTTATTCAGTTGTACTTGCTTGTAAATATCATAGCTTACGCCCTCACCCTACGATTTTTACCTGATGGCAAAGACAGCTTCCAGGAAATCATCCAAAACGAAAACAGATATAATGGAATTTATTGACGATTTCAGGCTTAATTTTGAGTGTTATTGCAGTAATTGACCTAGGTCTTAGATGGGGCAACAATCTCAATTGGAGCATTTAAAAACATGGGGATATCGCTTAAAGATTTTTACGAGATATGGGAACAGATTGCCGGCACTCCTGCTGGAGTATGGTTACTGATCATTGTCGTTATCTTGTTGGTCCTCAATGCGATCAAAGTAATAGCAGACGCAATAGAAGCCATTAAGAGTAAGATCATTCCCCTGTTTTATTCTAAAGATGATAAAAGGCGCGAACAACGTCGAGCACGGTTTGCAGAACAAATCGAACAAGAGATACGCAGGATCAATTCACAAGAAGAATGGAGAGATTATCGATTCACTGAGCTTGACGCCGAAATAGAAACAACGGGCGCTACATCAATTCCTAGCCGGATATTCCCCTTTATTTTCAGGAAGCGAACTGGACTAAGAAGAGTTGGCTCACTCTCCGATGCTTTAAGAACCAGCAAAGAACCATTAATTCTTCTAGAAGGTGAACCCGGGGCAGGAAAAAGCGTCGCGCTCAGACATCTTGCTCTTGATTTGGCCGAAAAATCCAGAACGGTTAAGCTTAAATCCCACCCCATCCCTTTATATATCAACCTCAAACGCCTCGAAAGGCCTCGCAATCGAAAAATCGATAGTGCCTTGATTGAAGAATTCATCCTTGCGCAGTTATGCAACTTGAATGATAGGAACGACCGTGACATTGATGTTTTTTTGGATGATGAATTCAAAAAAGGACTTGCGGAGGGTGGGTGGTTATTTCTCTTTGACTCCTTCGATGAAATTCCGGAAATACTAGGGGCAACCGATCTTGACCAAGCAGTGCGGAGTTACTCAGAAGCAATCTATAATTTCTTTCACGGCATGAACATGAATACCTGTCGAGGCATTGTGGCCTCGCGGTATTTCCGTGGACCGACTTATATGGGATGGCCCAGGTTCCGAATCGCACCGCTTACCGAAACCCAACAGCGTTCTCTTATCCTCAAAAACAATCTCTCCAATGATCAAGAGAGAACGCTCTTCGCAGGTCTCAACCAGGCACCAGATGAAATCCTTCAAATGGTTGGCAACCCACTTTTCTTAAGCATGGTGGTAGAACATATTCGCTCTGGACACACTTTTCCTGAAGATACTTACAGTGTGTTTAAAACTTACCTGGATTCCCGCTTAACTCGCGACAGAGATCGACTTGCCCGAAAGTTTAAGTTACAACCGGAAGAAGTCCGGTCCGTTGCCGAAGAAGTTGCGTTTTGTATGGCTTGTGACCAACATCTGGGACTGAATCCTACCCGGGAAAGTATCTTTGCTGCTCTAACGCAATACGGATTCGCAGTGAACCGAAAAACAAGCCGAAGTTTAGATGCTCTCGAGTTCATTAAGCTTGGCCGTGCCGAAATTGAAGCTGTGGACGAAGAACGAACTTTTACCTTTTCTCATCGCCGCTTTCAGGAATTTTTTGCCACCCAAATTGTCCTGCGCTGGCCAGACCGAATATCAACAAAGGACTTACTAACCCAACCCTATTGGCGCGAGGCAGCTGTCGTAATTCTCCAGGTCTATCCTGATGAGAAACTTCAACCTTTCTTTGAAACCATTATCGAGCTACTTTCTGGATACAAAGAACAAATTTACGCCTCCTTACAAAAAATACACTCAGATTACATGGATTTTCCTTGGCCAACCGGAGCATTGCATTTACTTTCTATTTTGCAAGATGGTTTTAGCATGCGCCGCGATTCGCTCCCTATTGATATTCGACAGATAGCTGAGTGGATAATTACCAAAGCAAGCACGAAGGGTTTCCTACTTCATCAAAAATGGGCTTTAGAAGTCGCAGCCAGTATACCAGACGAGTCATTCGTCGAGATCCTTCGATTCGCAATTGACAGCAAGAGTCAATTAATCACAAATTCTGCTTATGACCAGATCGCAAGGTTGGACGATATCCCCACTGATTTAGCTAAGTGGGTCGCAAAATCTATTACAAAGCAACTGACAACGGGCACATTTTTCGAAAACCAAGATTCTAATTTCGCATACTTGGCAAGGTTAAAAAGCCGTCCTAATCTTCTTAAAGGTTTTATGATCCTCATGGGGTTACCCAAAATATTATTCGCCATTGGCATTGTTTCATTAACGCCCCTTTCAATCTGGTCCATTACGCTGGCTCAAGGAAATTCCACTTTCTTTTCCGTGTTCATAACATCAATTGTTCTTGCGTCAATTTATGTAATGTCTTTTGTAAACCATCGCTCATTACGTGCTTTTTTCCCTATTGGAAGCATGTTTGCATTAGCTGTAATTGGGCTATTGGTGATAAACACATCCATATTGGCAATGATCGTAATTGCTATATGCATCTATCTACTGACACTTCCATATAGCTTACTGCGCGCATACGAAAAGGGTGAAGTTATCACTCGATACTCATGGCCAATTTACCCATTTATCGCCTTTGCCAAAACAATGCGAGGACTTGCCTCAGATGTCCGAGAAAATTTGCAAAGACTTGGAGAAAAAAGGAAATTATCCACATCATACTTCGTTCGAATTGTGGTTTTCTTTTTAGCAGCGTTGTACATTGGATTAACATTCGCGCTTCCTTCCATTCCAGGTGGCGGAACTCTAAGCACTTTGATGATCCTGTTGATGATTATTGGCGCAACAGTTACAGGCATCTTTTTCTTCCTTAAATCTATTATTATCTGGTTTATCGGAATTCCCGCCCAGATCCGTGATCGTCTTTTTATTCTGCAATGGAAACTAAAGGGAGAGCCTGTCGTTTTCCAAAATCGACTGTGCTTTGAAGACATCAGGGCCGAAGCAAATTTGTTGAGTATGATTTCAAAGTTACGGCAAAGAAGTGTTGATGAACTTGAAATTGCTGATCCGTTGCTAGCGAATTGGATTAGTAGTGTTCAATCAGGCCATGTTAAGAACAAAAGACTCGGCAAGCAAGAAAAGTCGATCGATGAAGTAACTCATCTCCTTGAACAAATCCGCGCCGGGAATAAATAGATGCCTCAACTGTGGTTCTACTGAATCTGCTGCTGGAAATTATCCCCCTCCCCCAATTCAAACAAATTTGCAAGCTCATTCTCCCCTCGTCCGTTGTACAATTAAACTCAGGGAAAATTCTAACCCATCACCATCTGGGGGATGACATCGCAGGAGACACTATGGACCAGCCACAACTCAACTGGATCACCAACTTCATCTGGGGCATCGCCGATGACGTGCTCCGCGACCTGTACGTGCGCGGCAAGTACCGCGATGTGATCCTGCCCATGACCGTCATCCGCCGCCTCGACACGCTCCTGGAGCCGACCAAGGCGGCTGTGCTGCAAATGAAAACCTTGCTCGACCAGCAAAAGGTCGTCAACCAGGATTCCGCGCTGTGCCACGCTTCCGGCCAGGCTTATTACAACACCTCGCAGTTCACCCTGCGCGATCTGCGCTCGCGAGCCAGCCAGGCCCAACTGCGCGCCGATTTCGAGGCCTACCTGGACGGTTTCTCCCCCAATGTGCAAGAGATCCTGGAGAACTTCGAGTTCCGCAACCAGATTCCGCGCCTGTCCAAAGCCGACGCGTTGGGCACGCTGATCGAGAAGCTGACCTCTCCCGAGGTCAACCTCAGCCCCAACCCGGTGCTCAACGGCAACGGCACCGTCAAGCACCCCGGCCTGGATAACCACGGCATGGGCACGGTTTTTGAGGAGCTGGTGCGGCGCTTCAACGAGGAGAACAACGAGGAGGCCGGCGAGCACTGGACTCCGCGCGACGCGGTCAAGCTCATGGCCCGCTTGATCTTCCTGCCCGTGGCCGAGGAAATTGAGTCGGGCACCTACCTGCTCTACGATGGGGCCTGCGGCACGGGCGGCATGTTGACCGTGGCGGAAGAAACCCTGCGCGAGCTGGCCGCCCAGCACGGCAAGCAGGTGGTCACCCACCTCTACGGCCAGGAGATCAACGCCGAGACCTACGCCATCGCCAGGGCCGACCTGCTGCTGAAGGGCGAGGGCGAAGGCGGCAGCAACATCCGCGGCGGCCCCGAGTTTTCGACCCTTTCCAGCGACCAGTTCCGCCACATGGAGTTCGACTTCATGCTCTCCAACCCGCCCTACGGCAAAAGCTGGAAGAGCGACCTGGAGCGCATGGGCGGCAAGGACGGGGTCAAGGACCTGCGCTTTATGATCGAGCACGCCGGCGACCCGGAGTACTCGCTGCTGACCCGCTCGAGCGACGGGCAGCTGCTGTTCCTGGCCAACCTGGTCAGTAAGATGAAGCACAAGACCCGCCTGGGCAGCCGCATCGCCGAGGTGCACAACGGCAGCTCGCTGTTCACCGGCGACGCCGGCCAGGGCGAGAGCAACATCCGCCGCTGGATCATCGAGAACGACTGGCTGGAGGCCATTGTGGCCCTGCCGCTGAACATGTTCTACAACACCGGCATCGCCACCTACATCTGGGTGCTGACCAACCGCAAGCCCGCCCACCGCCAGGGCAAGGTCCAGCTCATCGACGCCACGCAGTGGTATAAACCCCTGCGCAAGAACCTGGGCAAGAAGAACTGCGAGCTTTCAGAAGAAGACATCGAGCGCATTTGTGAAACCTTCCTGCGCTTTGAAGAAAGCGAGCAGTCCAAGATTTTCCCCAACGCGGCCTTTGGCTACTGGAAGGTGACCGTGGAGCGCCCGCTGCGATTGGCCGGAATCGACCCGCAGCGCGTCTATACCCCCAAAGAGATCAAGGCCCTCAAGGCCGCGGCCCAACCCGCCCCGGATGCGCCCACCGTGATCAACAAACTGCATAAGCGCGGCACGACCCCCGACCCGCTGCGCGGGCGCTTTGAGGCCCTGGTGGAGGGCAAGCCCGGCGTGGTGGAATACGAGCCCGATCCCGATCTGCGCGACACGGAGCAGATTCCCCTGCTGGAGGAAGGCGGCATCGAGGCCTTCCTGCGCCGCGAGGTGCTGCCCTACGCCCCCGACGCCTGGACCGTGCCCGACAGCGTCAAGGTGGGCTACGAGATCAGCTTCACGCGCTATTTCTACAAACCCCAGCCCATGCGCAGCCTGGAAGAAATCCGCGCCGACATTCTGGCCCTGGAGCAGGAATCGGACGGGCTGCTGGGCGAGATATTGGAATAACTTTTGAGGTAACTTATCATATGTCAAATTTTGACTCAACTAAAATTTCCTTAAGAACCATCCTGGAAGAAATTGTTTCTGGAAAAATCCAGTTGCCCGATTTTCAACGTGGCTGGGTTTGGGATGATGAACATATTCGTTCCCTACTGGTGAGCATTGGAAGGTCATTCCCAATCGGAAGTGTAATGCTTCTGGAGACTGGTGGGCAAGCACGCTTCCAAGAACGCGCAGTTGAAGGCATTACCTTGCCGTCAAACAACATCAAAGCGGAACGGCTGATCCTTGACGGCCAACAACGTCTCACTTCTTTAACGCAGGTCTTACGGCTTCCCCATGCGATAAAAACAAGAAACGCCAAGAACCAAGACGTTACACGTTATTACTACATCAATATCGAGAAAGCACTGATGGGGAACGGTAACCTTGAAGAAGCTATCATCGGTGTCGATGAAAATAAACAACTCAAATCTAACTTTGGTCGGGACATCGAACTGGATCTAAGCACGTTGGAAAAAGAATTCGAAACATTTCATTTTCCATGCAACCAGATACTAAATTCAGATGTCTGGGAAGAAGGCTTGATGGACTATAATTCCCAGAAATTTCCCCGGTACATGAAATTCAGGGCCGAAATCCTTAATAAATTCCGCGCCTATGATATTCCAGTCATTGAATTGAATAAAGAGAATAGCAAAGAAGCCGTTTGCCTGGTGTTCGAAAAAGTCAACACTGGTGGTGTTCCGCTTTCAGTATTCGAGCTTATGACTGCAACTTATTCCGCTGATGGTTTCAACTTGCGCGATGATTGGTATGGGGTTCCCACCAAAAGCGTAAAGGGACGAAAAGATCGATTGTATGCCTATGATTTATTGAAGAGCCTTGAACCTACGGATTTCTTGCAAGGTCTTTCCCTGTTAAATACTTATGAGGCTCACATCAAAGACAAGGCGACCAAAACTAACCCGAAAGAAATTACGGCTGTTAGCGCCAAACGGGATCAAGTATTGGCACTGCCATTATCCGCATATCAACAATGGGCCGATAAACTTTGTGAAGGGTTTATCTCTGTTGAACGTTATTTAAGGATGCAGGGGTTTAGGAAAATAGATTACCTGCCTTACCGCAGCCAATTAGTACCTTTTGCCTGCGTTATGGTATTAATCGGCGACCGGTGGTTACAGCCTGTCATACAAGATAAACTGACACGCTGGTTCTGGTGTGGGGTCTTCGGCGAACAGTATGGGGGATCTATCGAAACCCGGATCGGGTTGGATTTGCAGGACTTAATGGCATGGATCGATGATCCAAAGGCTCCTGAGCCGTCCACAATCATTAGCGCTGGTTTTCAGGCTTCTCGTCTGGATACGCTGCGCAGCCGGACGAGCGCGGCTTACCGCGGTTTGTATGTCTTACTTCAGCGTGAAAAGTCGAGAGATTTCTTCTGGAAAGTCGAAATAACGAGTCTGGATTATAACGAAATTGACATCCACCATATTTTTCCGAAAGACTGGTGTAAGGCTCAGGGCATTCCAGATCGAGTCTATAACTCTATCATTAACAAGACTGCCATCTCCTATAAAGCCAACCGGATGATTGGAGGGGCTGCGCCTTCACGGTATCTTGAGAAATTGCGTACCGCTAAAGAGGTGATGCTATCGGTTGCCGAGCAAGACGAAATTCTAATTAGTCATTTGATCGATCCTGAAGATATGAAAGTCGATAATTTCGAGACATTCTACAAGAATCGAAAACAACGTCTTATTCAAATTATCGAGAAGGCTATGGGGAAACCGATCATATCGGTCGCAGATGATAACCAGGTTGTTGTTAGCGAAATAGACGAAGATGAATAAGCATAACCAATGGCGCACGATGGGCGAATACCGATAACATGCAACACTTAAAGGCTGTGCTGACACCCTACCTCACATATAAAGACTCCGGTATTCCCTGGCTAGGAAATGTCCCAGAGCATTGGCAAGTGCTGCCTGGAAGAGCGTGCCTTCAAGAGAAGAAGACTTCTAATAAGGGAATGATCGAGTCTACCGTCTTGTCTCTAAGCTACGGTCAAATTGTGGTCAAACCCCCCGAAAAGCTGCACGGATTGGTTCCCGAGTCCTTTGAAACCTACCAGATTGTTGATCCAGGGGATATTATTTTCCGCCCTACAGATCTACAGAATGACTGGGTGAGCTTGCGTTTTGGATTGAGTAAGAACCGTGGAATTATTACATCGGCGTATATGTGTTTCAAACCACGTGAAACGATAACAAACCGCTTTGCCCACCTCTTGTTACACACCTACGATCTAAAGAAAATCTTTTATGGGCTTGGCTCGGGCCTTCGTCAAAATATTGATTGGCGGGATTTCAAGTATTTACCCTGCCTCATCCCTCCCCTCGCCGAGCAGAATGCGATCGTCCGCTACCTCGACTTCATGGACCGGCGCATCCGGCGCTACATCCGCGCCAAACAGAAGCTGATCAAGCTGCTCAACGAGCAGAAGCAGGCCGTCATCCACCAGGCCGTCACCCGCGGCCTGGACCCCAACGTCCGCCTCAAGCCCTCCGGCGTAGAGTGGTTGGGCGATGTGCCGGAGCATTGGGAAGTACACAGGTTAAAGAATTTAGGCCAAGCTATTATTGGACTAACATATAAACCAAGTGATGTAGTCGATGAGTCAGAAGGAATACTTGTCCTCAGAGCTTCTAATATTTTGGATGGACAAGTTAATCTAACCGATAAGGTTTATGTTAATTGTGAAATACCTGAGCATCTCTTTACAAGGAACAATGATATTTTGTTGTGCGCACGAAGCGGAAGTCGTGAACTAATAGGGAAAAATCTAAAAATTTTGAGTGATTTAGAGGCGGTGACTTTTGGTGCCTTTATGTTAGTTTTCAGAAGCAACATAAACGATTTCCTGTATTATGTTTTTAACTCAAAAATATTCGAATTACAGTCGGGGTTTTTCCTTACATCCACTATCAATCAGCTTACAAAAAACGATTTGTATGATTTTAAGATTCCTATTCCCCCACTTGATGAACAAGAAACCATATCAACATTTATTTCCGAATCCAACTTTGTTATTAACAGGTTAATTCATACTGCAAAAAAGGAAATTGACCTGATGCGAGAGTTTCAAAATGGCCTAATATCTGCCATCGTCACGGGTAAGCTGGATGTGCGCGCCGCGGCGGCGGCTTTGCCCGATGAAATCGCCGCGCCCGAAGCCCTGGACATCGAAGAAGCGCCGGAAGAAGACGCCGCGCCGGGCGAAGATGCACAGGAGGCGCTGGAAGGGGAGGACAAATGAAAAGCGATACCAGCGAAAAAGGTCTGGAAAGCCTCATTTTCAACACCTTGACCGGCGCTTCCGCAGCCGATGCGCCCGCCGTCGCAGGCCATGCCGTACACGAAGGTACTCCGGGCTACATCACCGGCTGGCTGTCCGGGCACGCCGAAGACTACGAGCGCGAGTACTGCGTGGACCTGGCCCACCTGCGCGCTTTTTTGGAAGCCACCCAGCCCAAAGCCGCCGCCGCCCTCGACCTGGACGGTGACTCCCCCACCCGCCGCAAGTTCCTGGCCCGCCTGCAAGGCGAAATCAGCAAGCGCGGCGTCATCGACGTGCTGCGCAAGGGTCTGGCCCACGGCCCGCTGCACCTGACCCTCTTTTACGGCACGCCTTCGGCGGGCAACCCCGCCGCCGCGGCGCTTTACGCCCAAAACCGCTTCTCGGTCACCCGCCAACTGCGCTACAGCCGCCAGGAAACCCAACTGGCCCTGGATATGGTCCTCTTCATCAACGGCCTGCCCATCGCCACCTTCGAGCTCAAAAACAGCCTCACCAAGCAAACCGCCGCCGACGCCGAATGGCAGTACAAGCGCGACCGCGACCCAAAAGACAGGCTGTTCGAGTTCGGGCGCTGCATCGTCCACTTTGCCGTCGACGACCACGAGGTGCGCATGTGCACCGCCCTGCAGGGCAAATCTTCCTGGTTCCTGCCCTTCAACAAAGGTTGGAACGACGGCGCGGGCAACCCGCCCAACCCCGCCGGGCTCAAAACCGACTACCTGTGGCGCGAAACCCTCACCCCCTCCAGCCTCACCGACATCCTCGAAAATTACGTCCAGGTCGTCACCATCAAAGACGAGAAGACCGGGCGCAAAAAATCGACCCAGATCTTCCCCCGCTATCACCAGTTGGACGTGGTGCGCAAGCTGCTGGCCGACACCCAGGCCGCGGGCTGCGGCAGGCGCTACCTCATCCAGCACTCCGCCGGCAG
>CAZMMI010000130.1:0-11263 GCA_964567255.1 uncultured Anaerolinea sp. | reverse complement strand
GGTTTGGCTCATTGGGAATCGGCGTGGTGAAATCCGCATTTTGGGGTGTGAGAGCAGCGAAGCCGCTCTCACACCCCAAAATGCGGCACCTACCACGGCAGATCCTAAAGAGCCTCCGGTTTTCTCCGGGGGATTTTCATTTTTTGGCATATAATTTCAGATTAAAAGTTCCACCCATCTTTTTCACCCCTAGGAGCGCGATGATTCGCTCGATCTACCTCACCTCCCGCCAACCGATCCAGACAGATCTCCCGCTGAATGAGATTCAACAAGCCGCGGCCAACAACCAGGGTTTGCTCTGGGTCAGCCTGGAACAACCCAGTGAAACCGAACTGCTAACCATCCTTGCCGAAACATTTCACTTTCATCCGCTTGCCATCGAGGATTGTCAAAGCCAGGGTTACCAGGTTCCTAAACTGGATGATTTCGGCTCTTATCTTTTCATCATTACTCATGCCATCCCCATCGACCAGCACTTCGATGAGTCCGACCCTCTTGAGCTGGATATTTTCCTCGGGAAGAATTACCTCGTGACAAATTTCCGCAGCCCGCGCATGGGCCCTATCGAGGCAGTGTGGAATCGCTTATCGGTAGACGAACGATTGCTCAATCACGGCACAGATTTTCTCTGCCATGCCATATTGGACGCGGTGGTGGATGAGTATATGCCAGTTCTGGATCACATGGACGATACCCTTGAGCGTCTTGAAGAACAGGTGCTTGATCGACCATCCCCTTCGATCCTGTCCCAGGTGCTGGAACAGAAACACAACATCATGTTCTTCCGCAGAACCATCACCCCTCAACGCGAAGTCATCAACCGCCTGAGTAGAGACGAGTTCGCAATGGTGGACCGTCATAGTCGTATCTACTTCCGCGATATTTATGATCATCTGGTCCGCATTCAAGAACTTACCGAGTCGTTACGCGACATTGTCAGCAGCGTACTCGACATCTATCTAAATTCAACCTCCCTCCGCCTCAACGAGATCATGAAAGCATTAACCATCGTCTCAACAATTTTTCTTCCGTTATCCTTCGTCGCCGGCGTTTACGGGATGAACTTCCATTACATGCCCGAGCTTGGCTGGCGGTTGGGTTATCTATTCGTTTGGATTGTCTTTGTGGTCATTTTGGCTGCTATGCTCATTTTCTTCAAACGCCGTAATTGGTTCTAGGGATTCTCTCCTGGCCTTTGTGGTAATATAGGGCATTATCTCTCAACGCGAACAACAGAACAGGGGGCACCATCTCTTCATCGGAGGGCACCGACTCATGGTTAACATCATCACAGACAGCACTGCCGATCTTGGTTCCACCTTGCTATCTCGCTACAAAATCGACACAATCCCCCTTTACGTAATCATCCAGGGCAAATCCTATGTGGACGGCACGGAAATTGGCATCGCAGATTTGTTCAAATCAGTCCAAGAAACCGGCCAACTGCCAAAAACTTCTGCCGCAACCATTGTTGGCTTTCAAGAGCTTTTTGAACGCCCTGGAGATCAAGTCTACATAGGGATCTCTAGCCGGCTTTCCGCGACTGTCCGCAATGCCCAGCTAGCCGCAGAGCAAATAGAACCAGGCAATGTTCATATCATCGATTCGCTCAATCTTTCCTCTGGAATCGGGCTTCTCGTTCTGAAGGCGGCCCAACTGCGTGATGCAGGCCTTCCGGCGCAAGAAATCGTCGAGAAAGTCACCGAATGTTTGCCCAAGGTAAGAACAGCTTTCGTGATTGAGACTCTCGACTATCTCTATAAAGGCGGGCGATGCTCCGCCATGCAAAATCTGATGGCCGGCCTCCTGCGCATCCGCCCCATTATCGCAGTCCAGCCCGATGGCACCCTCAACGTCCGCGAAAAAGTCCGCGGCTCACGCGCCAAAGCGCTTACTGCCTTGCTTGACGATGTGAAAGCAAATTTGCCCAAAATCGACCCGCAGCATCTATTTGTCACCCATACGGGATGCGATGCCGACGCGCAATACCTTAAGCAGGAACTTCTTGCCCTCACCCCCTCCAGTGAAATCCATGTCACGATTGCCGGAAGCGTTATCGCCAGCCACTGCGGCCCCGACACGATCGGCATCCTCTATCTGCTCAAATAGGCTTTTTCAGTATCTAAAAAGCGAGTGGGTACATGCGCACCCACTCGCTTTTGTCATCACGCAGCCTAGATTACACCAAGAGCTTTTCCGACCGCCCCGAACACTTCTAACACGCGGTCCATCTGCTCATCGGTGTGCGTAGCCATGTAGCTTGTCCGCAGGAGTTGCATTCCGGGCGGAACTGCCGGAGAAACCACTGGGTTTACAAACACACCGTTATCAAACAATGCTTTCCAGAATCCAAATGTCCGCTGATCATCACCAATGATGATCGGAATAATCGGCGTGACGCTCTCACCAACATTGAAGCCCATCTCTTTGTAAGCCGCCCGCATCTTTGCGCCAATCTTACCCACGCGCTCAACGCGCTCCGGCTCCTGTTCCATAATGTCCAGCGCAGCCAGCGCCGCCGCAGCATTCGCAGGTGGGATGCTGGCGCTGAAAATGAATGAACGGGCAAAATGCTTGATGTAATGGATAATTTCGTCGCCCCCGGCGATAAAGCCGCCTAATGAAGCAAAGGATTTGCTGAAAGTGGACATAATCAAGTCCACGCCATCTGAAACGCCTAAATGCTCCGCGGTACCCCGCCCGCCGCCGACTACGCCGATCCCATGCGCATCATCCACCATCAATCGCGCTCCGTACTTCTGGCATATCGGGATCATCTCAGGCAAAGGCGCTAAATCTCCGCCCATGCTAAAGACCCCGTCCACGACCACCAGCTTCCCTGCCTGTTCCGGAAGGGATTTCAACACCCTATCCAGGTGATCCATGTCATTATGCCGGAATCGGGTAATTTCTCCATAGCTGAGTCTGGCCCCATCGACGATGCTGGCGTGATCGTCCTTGTCCAAGACTACATAATCGCCGCGACCAACCACTGAACTAATCGTCCCTAAATTCGCTTGCATGCCGGTTGAGAAAACCAGCGCAGCCTCTTTGTGCACGAACTTCGCCAGGCGGCGCTCCAACTCCTCATGCATTTCCAGCGTGCCGTTCAAGAACCGTGACCCCGTGCAGCTTGTACCATACCGCTCTATTGCCTTACAGGCTGCCTCTCGCACTTTGGGATGTGTGGACAACCCAAGGTAATTGTTGGAACCGCACATGATCAACCGCTTGCCTTGATACACTACTTCGGTACCCTCATTCTCGTTCAGCGGGATAAAATAGGGATACCATCCTTCCCGTATAGCATCGCGGGCAACCGTAAAATGCTTGGATTTTTCAAAAATATCCATTCCTTCTCCCTCACAAAATATCTATATGCCAAAAACATAAACTGAAGCTAGGAAACCATCGTACTACATCGGGGCGGCTTCTTCCGCATCGCCCTACCCGATGAATGCGTCGATTATAGCCCAGTTTGACCCACTTTTGCCATTAGATTTTGGCTCTCTAGGAGTTGCCGTGGTAGCGTCCGCATTTAGGGGTGTGTGAGTGGCGAAGCCACTCACACACCCCTAAATGCGGACTTCACCAAGCCAATTCCCAATGACCCGATTTTTCCGAAACAGGTATAATCACAACGTAACCGCCAAATCAACCACAGTGGAGTGAATATGAGCCCTTTATACGGAGCAATTGAAGCTGGAGGCACCAAGTTCGTTTGCATGGTCGCGAGCGGTCCAGAAGACATTCGCGCAGAAGTACGCTTTCCCACGACCACCCCCGCTGAGACAATAGAGAAAGCTATTCACTTCTTCAAACAACAAACCGAGATCATCGAGGAACCGATCCGCGCCTTAGGTGTTGCTTGCTTCGGACCGGTTGATCTCACCCCAGATTCACCCACTTATGGCTACATCACCTCCACACCTAAACTTCTCTGGCGGAACACAGACGTGGTTGGCCCGCTCCAGAATGCTCTTCAAATTCCGGTTGCTTTCGATACTGATGTGAATGTCGCTGCGCTTGGCGAAGGCGCCTGGGGAGCTGCTCAGGGCCTCTCAGATTTCGTCTACCTCACCATCGGTACCGGTATTGGCGGAGGAGTCATTTCCGGAGGCAAACCCATCCACGGGCTTGTTCATGAAGAAGTCGGGCACATGCTGCTCCCTCACGATAAGCTGCAGGATCCCTTTTCAGGTGGCTGCCCTTACCACGGCGACTGCTTTGAGGGGCTTGCCTCCGGCCCTGCCATGGAAAAACGCTGGGGCGTTCCCGCCTACACTCTCCCCGCCGAACACCCTGCCTGGGAACTGGAAGCCACCTACATCGCCGCCGCATTGCACAACTTGATCTGCATCACTTCGCCCCAATGTATCATTCTTGGTGGGGGGGTCATGCAACAAATGCAGCTCTTCCCATTGATCCATTCAAAGATCATCCAGATGCTGGGCGGCTACGTACAGTCACCGTCCATTCTAGAGAAAATTGATTCTTATATCATCCCGCCAGGGCTTGGAACGCGATCTGGCGGACTTGGCGCCATCGCCATCGCCCGCCAGATCGGATAAAGTTTTAGGGGAAAGCTCGATTTAGAGCAAATCTTCGAGCGTGCTATCCACCAAATACACGCGAATTGCGCGTCGCTTCCGTCCAATCAAGGATTCTAAATCTCCTAACGCCTGTGCGCGTTCCAAAACGCCAAAGCTCACCCCTTGCGTTGGGATTTCGATATCCTCTGCCGGATCGGCAGTTATTTGTAAGAAAATCCCGCTATCCGGGCCGCCCTTATGCAATTGACCGGTGGAGTGCAAGAATCGCGGGCCAAAACCCAAAGTGGTCGGCATGCCCGTTAAGGCCTGAACCTTTTTCCGCAGCGCCTGTAGCTTCTGTTTCATCTCTGGGTTCCGTGGCAGATAGGCATTGATGGCGATATAGTCGCCTGGCTTGGCCTGCGCAAGGAACAGCTTGATCCCGTCTGCCAGATCCTTGGCATCAGCAATCCCTCGAACTGCCTCACCATAAACCCGACCGCCCTGACCACTCCAAACAGGTTGGCCTTCATCCAAATGCTTGACCGACTTGAATACGTCCAACTTGTTCTTGGTCAAAGTTTTATTTTCTTGCACGTCTGGCTGGTCAAAACTGTTCACGCCCAATACAGCGCATGCTACTGCCGTCGCCAACTCCCAGCGATAAAACTCCGCTGCCAGGTCGTATGGATCCGCAGAGGTTAATGTGAGGACAGGCAGTCCCTTAGATTTTAGCGTGTCCACAAAGGCCTGTTTTCCACCGTCAGACTTCAAGTACACAAAAATCCGATCTTTTCCATAGTGGTCCACTGTCATCACTGGCTCTTCATCGATTGGCAAGATCCCCTTGCCCTCCTTGCCACTGCTTTCGGCGATCAACTGCTCAAGCCACGCGCCCAAAGGCTGCCACAAGGGATCCGCAATCAGGGTCAGTTTGTCGCGTCCCTGCAACGAAGCCATGCCCAATGCAGCGCCCAACACCAAACCAGGATTTCGACCTGCCGGAACATCCGCCGCGCATTGATCCGCCATCCACTGACCGCGATCCAACAAGCGCTTGACGTCCAGTCCCATCAGAGCCGCCGGAACCATTCCAAAAGCCGTCAGCGCAGAATTTCGGCCACCCACAGCTGGGTCTGCCAGGAACACATGCCGGTAACCTAAAGCTTCAGCCATCGCAGCTACCGGTGTACCCGGGTCGGTTACGGCAATGAAATGATCTTTGGCTTTATCGCCAAACTTCTCTTGCGCCTTAGCCCAGAAAAAGTCCTTGAAGGCATTCACTTCGCTGGTCGTGCCAGATTTACTCGCCACGATATACAGCGTATGCTCCATCGGCGCCCAATCCAGCGTTTGTTTCACCTGTCCAGGATCTGTGGAATCAAGGATGACGAGGTCCAAACCCGGCTTCCCGTTCGCGTTCCCAACGCCACACACCAGCCGCATTACCTCAGGCGCCAGTGAAGAACCTCCCATGCCCAGTAAAACCACATGGGTATACCCATCCGCTTGGGCTTTCGCCAGAGCGGCTTCCAAATCCGGAATGAGTTTCCGGCTGGTCTCGGGAGCGGTCAGCCACCCCATCCGCTTGCGGATTTCTTCTTGCCCCTTAGGATCGGCTGTCCAAAGAGAGGCGTCGTGAGCATGAACCCGCTTCGAACACCCCATCTCCGACATCATCTTCACCCGTCCGGCAACGATCTCTTTCAAGTCGCCCAATTCCGCCTGTGCTGCCTTCCGGCGTTTCTCAATTGAATCCAGCAGCGCAGCGTATGCATCCTCAAAGGCCTTCACCCCATCCCGCTCCAGCTTTTCGGTCACATCTGCCATCGAGACGCCGATTTTTTCCAGCCCTTCCAGGGTAGCTTTGGCCCCTTGCAGGTCCTCGCCCAGGCTCAGCCTCGCCTTCCCATGATCTCCATAGGCATCCAGAGTCTGTGGGGGCACCGTGTTCACCGTGTCAGCCCCAATCAACTCCTCAATATAGATCACGTCCCGATAGTTGGGATTTTTCGTGCTCGTCGAAGCCCACAGCGGCCGTTGCTTGCGGGCGCCGGCCTTTTCGAGCAGTCCAAACCGCTCGGAATTGAACTTCTCCAAGAACAATGAATAAGCCATTTTTGCGTTCGCAATAGCGGCTTTCCCCATCAAGTGTCCTGCTTTAGGATTGCTCTTCGCCAATTCAGCCAGGCGAGAGTCCACCTCGCTATCCACCCGGGAAATAAAGAAAGAAGCCACCGAAGCAATCTGCTCCACCGGAAGCCCCTGTGCCACCCGGTCTTCCAGGCCAGAAAGATACGCTTCCATAACCTCCGTGTAGCGAGTCAGCGAGAAAATCAATGTTACATTGACGTTTATACCCGCCGCAATTGCCCCGCGGATGGCCGGAATTCCCGCTTTCGTCGCCGGGATCTTCACCATTAAATTGGGGCGATTCACCAGATTCCACAGCCGGATTGCCTCGCGGAGTGTGCCCTCGGTGTCATTCGCCAATGTCGGGCTGACTTCCAGGCTCACATACCCATCACCACCCTTGGAGGATAGATACAGCGGGCGGAACAAATCGGCCGCCGCGCGAATATCCTCCACAGCCAATTGGATGAAGATCTCTTCTGCGTTCCAACCGGCCCAGGCCATTGGCGTCAAAGCCGAATCATAGTCGCTGGTTTTTGAAATAGCGGCGTTGAAAATGGACGGGTTAGAAGTAATTCCGCGAATGTCGCCCGCGGAAATCATCCGTGGCAGCGTTCCATCTTCAATCAACCGTCGTTGAATATTGTCATACCATAAAGACTGTCCCAACTTGTGCAGCGATTCTATTGCACTCATACTTTTCGACTCCTTTACCCTGATATCGAGCCTTTCGCTTCGATGGCTCGGACTTTGCCCACCCTCCGGAGATGTCTTTCATCCCTAGAAAAAACCGCGCCCAAGAATGCCTGCACCAATTCGGTTGCCAGCGCCGGGCCGATGATCCGTGCGCCCAGGCAAAGAACATTCATGTCATCGTGCTCCACGCCCTGGTGCGCCGAGTACGTGTCGTGACACAGCCCGGCGTAGACACCCTTGATCTTATTTGCAGCAATACACGCCCCAATGCCTGAGCCGCAAATCAAAACACCGCGTTCAGCCTCTCCTGAGGCGATCGCCTGACCGATTTTCTCGGCAAAGTCCGGATAATCCGAACTCGTTTCATCGAAAGCGCCTAAATCGATAACCTCGTGCCCAGAGTCTTTCACTGCCGCCAGCACAGTCTCTTTCAACGGATACCCGCCGTGGTCACACGCAATCGCTATACGCATTTTTCCCTCCTGCCACTATGCAAGAAGCGCAAGCGCTTTCTCGACAACTGCTTCGCTGGTGATTCCAAACTGGGCGTACAACTCCTTATAAGGAGCAGATGCCCCGTAGTGATCCAGGCAGATGGTAGCGCCCTTGGTGCCGGTCCATTTTTCCCAACCCATGCCAATCCCGGCCTCAACGGCAACACGCTTCTCAATGCTGCTGGGCAGCACCGACTCGCGATACTCAGCCGGCTGGGCAGCAAACAGTTCCCAGCAAGGGAAGGACACCAACCGCACAGCCACCCCCTGCTCAACCAGCTTCTGTCCGGCTGTAACGATCAGTTCCACCTCGGAGCCCGAAGCCATCAAAATGACCTGCGGCGCCCCTTCGCCCAGATCAGCCAGCACATACGCGCCCTTATGCAAGCCTTCTGCGGGAGCAAATACGTTTCTATCCATCGTCGGCACAGCCTGCCGGGTTAAAGCCAGCGCGGTCGGACCGTGAGTGTTCGCGATTGCAGCTTTCCAGGCCTCACGAGTTTCATTGGCATCCCCAGGTCGAATGACGTTCAAATTCGGGATTGCCCGCAGCGCAGCCAGGTGCTCGACCGGCTGATGCGTGGGGCCGTCTTCGCCCAGGCCAATGCTGTCGTGCGTAAACACCCAAATGCTTTGCAGATGCGAAATTGCCGACACCCGCACAGCGCCGCGCATGTAGTCAGAGAACACCATAAAGGTCGCGCCGTACGGGATCACCCCACCGTGATAGGCCATGCCATTCACCACCGCGCCCATGCCGTGTTCGCGAACACCATATTGCATGTTGCGCCCTTCAGGCGTCGTAGCCTGGAATGACTCCACGCCCGCCAGCCAGGTGTTCGTAGACGGAGCCAGGTCGGCTGATCCGCCCATGATTTCAGGCAGCTTTGCTGCCAGTGCATTCAACACCTTGCCCGAGGCAACCCGCGTCGCCACACCCTTCGCATCGGCTGCATATTCGGGGAGTCCTTCTGCCCAGTTTTCCGGTAATTTTCCAGCCAGGCGGCGAGAAAGTTCCTTGCCCAATTCGGGGAATGCATCCGCATACTGCGCAAATTTCACAGACCAGGCGCGCTCCTGCTCCTCTCCCCGGTCTACACACTGCCGGAAGAAAGCCAGCGCATCTTCAGGCACATAAAAACGTGGCTCCAAAGGCCAGCCCAGCTTCTCTTTGGCTCCGTTCAACTCCTCGTCACCTGGCGCTTCGCCATGCGCTTTCGCCGTGCCCTGGCGCGTCGGCAACCCGTAACCAATCTGCGTGCGGCACACAATCAGGCTTGGCCGAGGGTCTTGCTTCGCGGCTTGAATAGCCTGGTCAATGGCATCCACATCATTCCCATCCGGAACATGAATGATCTGCCAACCATACGCCGCAAAACGCATCGCCCGATCTTCGGTAAAGGCCACATCGGTTGAGCCTTCGATAGAGATGTGATTATCGTCATACAGGTAAATCAGCTTGCCCAGGCGCAAATGTCCCGCGAGAGAAGCCGCCTCCGAGGCAACCCCTTCCATCAAATCTCCATCGGTCACAATCGCATACACATAGTGATCAATGATCTCATGCCCGGATTGGTTATAGACCGCTGCCAGGTGCTTCTCCGCAATTGCCATTCCCACACCATTCGCCAGCCCTTGTCCCAAGGGCCCCGTGGTGGTTTCAACGCCCGGTGTCCAACCATATTCAGGATGTCCGGGAGTCTTACTACCCCATTGCCTGAAGCGCTTGAGTTCCTCTAATGGCAAGTCGTATCCGGCCAGGTAGAGCAAGCTGTAAAGTAACATCGAGCCATGCCCACCGGATAATACGAACCGGTCTCGATTGGCCCAATTTGGATTCTTCGGATTGTGTCGCAGGTGCCGGGTCCAAATTGTGTAGGCCATCGCCGCCGCCCCCATGGGCAGTCCCGGGTGACCAGATTTGGCCTGCTGAACACCATCCGCAGAGAGAAAGCGGATGGCATTGATTGCCTTCGCTTGAAGTTCAACGGTTTCTTTCATTTTGAATAATCCTTTCGCGGGAATGATAACGCTTTATTTTACCACTGCTTAAATTCTAACCACCCAGAATTTCCTCGAAAATATCGCTTTTTTGGTGCTTTTTCTGATCTGAAAAACTACGGAACTGGGATATCAGGCGCGCTTTCCTGCGGCAAATACGCCATCAATACACTTGCCTGGGCCGCGATCTCAGCTTCCCCGCTCAATTCCGCCAACCGAATCGCCTCCTGGTATGCCTCTCTCGCTCGCCCAGCATTCCCTTGCGTTTGCAGGCATTGTCCAAGGATCAAAAAACCATTCGCCGAATCTGGGTCTTCCGCCACGCCCTCCTCTGCTGCCCCGACCGCATCATCCACCCAATCAAACCCCAGATAAGCCTCAGCGCGGGCAAAATGAAAAACCGCTGGATCATTCATCAGCAGTTGGGCCTTACCAAACGCCAGTTCCGCATCTTCCATTCTTCCCGACTTCTCCAACAAAACACCACGCAAAACGATCAGTTGAGGATCGTCCGCAGCAACCTTCAATCCGTCGTCGATAATCAACAACGCCTCGTCCAGGTTTCCCTCCCGAACAACTGCCTGAGCCTTTTCCCTCGCGTTCATTCGGGCAATATCGATCGGGTCGGGTTGCAGGAAAAACCAATATACCCCCGCTAACACACCCACTACCAGCGCGACGATCCCAAAAATTTTCAACACACGCCGGATCCTGCCACTGTTTGCCTCGGCAACAACTTTCTCGAGGCGCCACCACCAGGCGCTTTCCGCCCCGTTGTGGCGCGACCGTTCAGCTTGCAATCCATTCGCTCCCCCCACTTCCCGCAAGAGTTGGGCCGCATCCTTTTTCACACGCGCCTGGATGCTGGCAAATTGGGCTTTCTCCGCCAGGAGAGCCGCTCCGCGCCCCTCCTGCTCCTCGATCCTCGCACTCACCTCGTCCATCAACAGCAAAAGGTCCACAGCCTGTCTTCCCGATCCTGGCCCCATCCGGCCTAACAAGCTCTCTATTTTATCGAGAAGGCTGTTTATCGACTCTGCGTACATTCTATTCTGCTCCAATAACCTCGGTGTCATACCGCATGGCAATGGTTTCTCCGGGTTTCAATACCAGGAAATCATCACCCCATTCACCGAACAAGAGTTGATGAACAAGCCGCCGGTCTCCGCTCAACCGCTCAAAATTCCATCTTCTCCGCTCCGAGTCTGTCTTAGCTTGAGCTTCCACGCCCGTCCCATCACCGACTCCCATATCGATATAAACAGCCCGTTGATAATGAGCCTGCCATGCCCCCATGACCGACATTAAATACTCGGCGTTATCTTCCCCATATTTTTCCACGTAGGACCGGTAAGTAGCCTTCAGGTCGTTGCCCATCTCAGCCGCACCCAGCGAAAGCGTGGTGCC
>CAZMMI010000129.1:0-11326 GCA_964567255.1 uncultured Anaerolinea sp. | reverse complement strand
AATTGGCGTTAATAAATCCTCGGTTTGGATCATGAAACTGCCAAAATTCCAGGCCCTTCCACGACAATTTTCAAAGACTCAATAACGATGTATAATCTCCAAGTTGATTCGCGGGGTCATTCTACCACCGCAAAAAATATAACCAATAGGGAGGTTTTCTCATGAAAGCTTTTGTAGATCCTGATCTCTGTCTCGGCTGCGGCATTTGCGAAACGGTCGCCCCCGAAGTTTTCCAATTGGGCCCCGATGCCATCGCTCACGTTCTCCTCGAGGAGATTCCCGCCAACTTGCAGGCTGCCACCCGCGAAGCGATGGATCAGTGTCCCGAGCAAGCCATCAGCATCGAAGAGTAGGTTGATTGGGAATTGGCGTGGCGAAACCAATAAAGTCTTCGGTTCAATCCGCCAAAAACACCTTGACCAGCCGGTTGAAAATTTCCGGCTGCTCTCGCATGGGCCAGTGCCCGGCATCGGCAATCACTTCAAGCCGCGCGTTCGCAATTTTGCGCGCGGCTTCTTTTGCTTCCGCCACCGGCACCAACCCATCCTTTTCCCCGTGAATGATCAGCGTTCTCGCTTGAATTTCATCCATCCGGTCCACAAAGCAGGTTTTCAACTCCTTCCAACCCAACTCCGCCCGTTGAAACTCTGCAAAAGCCTGCTGCGCCGACGTGTCCTGCACCGCCTTGAAGACCTCGTCCACCAGTTCATCGGTGATATTTCGCGGATCGGCAAAAATAGATTGCAAACTCCAGCGCGCCAGTTTCTTGTTCTTGCGCACCATCGTCCAGCTCCAATCCATCAATCCCTGCATGCGCACCATCAAATAAGATAGCTTGTGGCTCGGCGCATGCCGGGACAGCCCGTAGCTGTCTACCAGCACCAGTCGCTCCACGCGCGATGGATAAGCCAGCGTATACGCCAGCGCGCCGCCGCCGCCCATTGAGATTCCAACCAGGCTGACTAAGTCCAGCCCCCAATGCGCCAGTAAGCACTCCAGCCAGGTGGTCATTTGCGCAAATGAATAGCCGCCTTCTGGAAAGGGTTGACTCTTACCATACCCAGGCCAGTTTGGCGCAAAAACGCGATGATCCTCCGCCAAAACCGGCAGCGCCTCGCGCCACGAAAGCATAGCCGAATCCGTTCCGCCGCCATGCAGCAATACCACCGGCGAACCTCGCGTTCCAGCCGTATAATATTGCACGCGCATCCCGCTGAGGTCGACGGTTTGCTCGTTAATCACTCCCACCGCTCATCTCTCCAGCAAAAGCGTCCGCATTGCTAAAGGCAGGAATGATCTCGAGTCGCGTCCACTCTTCCACGCCGGATGCCAGGGGGGTCACCGTACCGCTTTCCGGCGAGTAATACCCAATCTGGCTTTCCCCCGGAATTTCGGCCACATCCAGCACCTGCGGCATGATCGTTGCGCCGCTGCCCGACATGGAAGATGGAATCCCCTCATAGCACAACCCCGATGGAGTCTGCAACACCCGCACCACTTGCAACTCCTCGTGCGAGCGCAACAACAGTCCCTTGCTCCCCGGAAGGATCACCCGCTCCACACCTTCCGGTGTCGTTTCTTCTCTCCCCAGCGAAAGGCACTGCCCGGCGGCTGCCCACGCTGCGCGAGCCATCTCCAGCAGCACACCCGCCCCGGGGGCGCTCTCTGCCAGCCGAGCCGCCTTTGCCAGCGCTTTCGCCAGCACATCCGGTTCCAACAGGCGTGCCGAAAGGCGCAGGCTGCCGTAGGTCTGGTCAAAAACCACCAGGAAGGGTTGGTTCTCGGCAAAAGCAGGCGGTCGTCCCTGCCGGAACGTATCCGCCGCCCAACCGATGTCACCGCGTTCGAAGGGCACATTCAGCAAGAAGGCTTCAAACACCGCTTCGGCCAGTGTTTGCACCGCCACTCCCTCCGCGGCCAAATCAGGATGCGTCAGCATCACCCCGGTGGTAAAGTAATTTCGATTGAAGAAGGGTTGATCCTGGAAGAAACCCAACTCGCGCGGCAGCGGGTACAGGTACGTCACTTCGCTGCCGCCCCGGTTCTCGATCACCCCGTTGATCGACTCGCGCACCAGCAAATTTCCTTCCACCACGGTCAGCCGGTCATACTGCCGCGCCTGGTGGATGCCTGCCGCGGACAACTGCGGGAACACCCGGTCGGACAAGCGATTCGGGCGCGTGGTATAGCGCTTTTCGCGGCGCACCTGTACCTGGTGAGTCTTCACCGTCACCCGCGTCACCCGGTAAGGCAGCGTGGCGTAATAGTAAATCGCTCCAGGATATGCTTCGCGCATCAACTGGGCATGGCTCAACGACCCCAGTGAACTCGTCGTCGGCCCCTGCACGCGCTCCACCCTGAACTGGCTTTCCACTTCGCGCAGCGGGAAGGTGTAGTTCGGGCGCTCTTTGGCCTCGTTCTTCATCGAAAGCAAATCCCGCGGCGCCTGCCCGGCCCGCTCTCTGCGGCACAAGTCGATGAAATTCGCCGGCCAGGTCACTGCGCTGGCAAACTCTTTGCTCGTTTTGCGCAAGGCTTGCAAAGCCTGGTCGTGCTCCCCGCCTTGCCGCGCCAGGCACAGCGCGTGAATATACTGGATGAACCGGTTTTCAAGGTACAAGGCGTTTTCTGCCAACGGCCGGGTGAAGAAACTCGGCGGATCGGCGAACACGGTCCGGTCGGTCACATCGCCCCCATTGATCACGATGACTCTGCCCGCCGTGTGCCGCCCAATCCGTCCAATGCGCTGTTGCAAACTGGTCGCCGAGGAAGGCACCCCCACCAGTACGCAAGTGTCCAGGTGCGGGATGTCCAATCCCAACTCCAGCGCGCTGGTACTGATCACGCCGTTGAGCGTGCCTTCGGCCAACTTCTCCTGGATGAATTTGCGGTCGTTTTCCTCATACCCCGCGCGGTATGGCAGGATATTCAGTCCCTCCAGCACATGCTTCCACTGCCGGGTCACTTCCCCACCATCCACTTCCGCTTCCTCTTCGGCAGCCTTTTCGTCGGCCTCCCGTTGCGCCCGCGCCAGGATCGATGAAATCAACTCCACCTGCTTGCGGCTGTCCACAAAAGTGATAAAGCGCGATTTTTGCCGGTTGGCCAGATCATCCAGCAGGTGTACCACTGCATCCAAGGCTCCCTGCCCCGCCGGCGGATCCACCAGCACAACCTCCAACGGGTGGCGCGGTGAAGTATCCATCTCCGGCCCGATCAACTCAAAAGGCAAACCAAACAAGCTGCTCAAATGCTCCACCGGCTGTGCTACTGTCGCCGAAGCGCCGATCCATACCGGGCGCGAGCCCAGCAGCCCCAGCACATGCTGCAATCGCCGGAACAAGAAAGCAGAGTTGGAGCCAAACACGCCGTTGTAAGCGTGCACTTCGTCCACCACCACCAGCGAGGTGTTCGCCAGGAACTGCTGCACCGCCGGCGCGTTCAGGTTAGAAAACAACCAGGCATGGAGAATATCCGGGGTGAACACCACCACCCGCGAGCGCTCCAGCACATTCAGGCGAATGCCCGGCGGCACGTTGCCATCGATGCGCCCCACGGTCGCATCCACGCCCGCCGCCTCCACCGCTTTTTCCCAGCGGTCGCGCTGTTCGTTGCTCAAAGCCTTCATTGGGTAAATCGCCATCACCCGCGCTTTGGGGTTGCGCGCCAGCAAATCTAGCGCCGTCAACTGGAAAACCAGGCTCTTCCCCGAGGCGGTCCCGGTCGAAAGACACACCGGCTTTCCAGACAGCGCCAGTTGTAAAGCCGCTTTCTGATGCCGGTAAATCCCTTCCGGGTGTTTGGCGCGCAAATACTTCTGCACCACCGGCGCAAGGGTCAGGTCGTCCGTCCCCTCCATCGCTGCCGGGCGCGCATCGGTGTGGAGCACGTCCACAACCTGCCAGCCTTGTTCTTCAAAAAACGAGAGATTGCTCATTGGAATAATACCATTTTACGTCATTTCCCTTCCCAGCACCACTACAGTGACGTCATCTTCTTGGGTTCCGCCCGAAAACTCGCGCAGTGCTTCCGTCAATTGAATCCGTACCTCATAAGGTGTCAATCCGCGCAGAGCTTCGGCCTTCTGTTGCAGCCGCTCCATACCAAAAATTTCACCTTTACTGTTGGATGCATCCGTCAATCCGTCGCTATAAATCACCACGAAGTCGCCCGGCTCCATCCCCACGCTCGCCTGCCCATATACAGCCTCTTCCACCGCTCCCACTGCCATCCCGGTGCGCGTCAGGAACTGCGAAGGCTGCTGTGAGTTGGCTCGCACCACTAACGGTGGCGGATGCCCGCCGTTGCCGTACGCCAGGCTGGTCCCGTTTGGCTCCACCAGCGCATAAACAACCGTCACAAACAAATCCGAACTGGTGTCTTCCAGGATTCGCTGGTTGAGCGATTGCAGCGCGGAGGCCGGTTCGGGATGATTCCCCAGCACATGGCTGCGCAGATAGGCCCGGCTCAACGCCATATACAGCGCTGCTCCCACGCCCTTATCCGCCACATCCGCCACCACAATCCCCACCCGACCATCCGGCAAAGCGATGAAATCAAAGAAATCGCCTGAGGTGTCGCGCGCCGAAATCAGCATGGCCGAAAGCCCCCAGCCGGCTACCTGCGGGAAATGATCGGGCAAGAAACTGCCTTGAATCTCTCCCGCCAGGCGCAGCTCTTGCTCCAACCGTTGGTGCGCGCTGGTCTGCTGGTAGATCTTCGCCCGCCGCAGCGCCAGTGCCACCTGATCTGACAACGTCTGCAAAATCGGCAGGTAAATCTGGAACAGATGCCGGTCGATGTATCCACGGGTAGAAATCGACAGATAGATTCCTCCAATCAACTCGCGGGTATCCTCATCCACAATCATCGCCAGCGCCGTGCAGCGCTCCGCTGCCCGCCCACCCCACGGCAAAGGCGTTCCTTCCGGAAAATTATAGTTGCCCGGGTTCTCTTGCAACCAATTCCACACCCCCTCGGGCACCGCCTCAAACTGCGCCGGCTCGTGCACCACCACCCGGTCGGGGAACAACCTGATCTCCAGCCGCCCTGGAATATACAGAGAGTGGTCGGCAATCCGCGCCTGAATGATCGCCAGTTGGGCCTCCTCTT
The DNA here is from genome assembly GCA_964567255.1 of uncultured Anaerolinea sp. Classification (GTDB taxonomy): domain Bacteria; phylum Chloroflexota; class Anaerolineae; order Anaerolineales; family Anaerolineaceae; genus Anaerolinea. Next base: position 6,214 of record CAZMMI010000129.1, on the reverse strand, counting down.
CAGGCACAGCCGTCAACAGCCCTCGGCTGAGCGTCTCCAACCCTTCCAGAAGCCGAGCCTGCTGCTGGCTGCGCAATGCCATTTGACTCAGGCGGTGCGCCAGAAAACTCACCACCAACAGCCCGGTCATTAAGAACAAGAACATCCAAAGGCCGTGGTCGCCAAAGAGACCCGCCGCCAGCACGGCAAACGGCTGCCCCGAAGCCATCAACGCCGTAGTCACCGATTGAAAGCGCAGGAAGTGCAGCGGTTTGATGCGCGGGTCGATCCAGCGCAGCAGGTACAGCATGAGCAGCATAAAGGGGAGCGTCAACAATTGCCCCAACAAGAATCGCCCCAGTGTAGCCAGCAATCCGGCCCAAATGACCTTCGGCAGATATAGCCCGGGGAACGGCACCCATCCCCCCAATGACCGGTACATCCACAACCCCACCAGGCAGGCAAGGGTCGTTTCCACCAGCGAAAGCGCTTCATTCCTTGCCAGGGCCCAGCGCCCCGAGGGCATTTGCTCGCGCCGCCACCCCGAAACCAGCCGGGCCATGCCGGAGATCACTCCCAGCCATAACCCCACCGGCCCCAGCAACAGCGCCGCGGTCCAAATCAAAACCGCCTCCAGCGAACTGGCCACGTCCGAAATCGCCCCCGGGCGCAGTTCTGCCACCACAAAGAAGGACAGGCGATTGAACGGGTAAAGCAACAACAGCAGTGCCAGCGTCAGCGGCCACTGCTCTAGCAAAACCTCCCAGCGGCTCGCCGCCGCCAGCCAGATCAGCCCAGCCACAGCCAACGGGATAGCATACAGGGCGCCAAGAATGTCGCCGGCGGCAATCGCCCGGCGCTGCTGGGGCAAGGCTTCAAATTCCGGCCAGATCCGCCGGCAGAATGCCTCCAGGCGCTGGTACATCACTCCTACTGGGTTTTCCCCGCCCAATGGTCGATCAGGCGGATATAGAATTGCACCATTTTCGCCAGCCCTTCCACGGAAATACGTTCGTTGGTCCCGTGAACGGTCTTCAAATCCTCCTCCGTCATCAAGTACGGGGAGAAGCGGTACACATTTTCACACACTGTCGTGTAATAGCGCGAATCGGTCGCTCCCACCACCAGGTAAGGCGCCGGAGCAGCATCGGGGAACACCTCACCGATCGCCTGCACTAATGTCTGATAGGACTCGGCTTCGGTGGGCGAAATCGGCGAGGCCTCCCAACGTCCCGCCTCCGGGATATGCAGTTGAATGCCGTCGTTATCGATCACCTTGCGCGCGTGCGCAACCACATCCGCAATCCGGTCTCCCGGCATCAACCGGAAGTTGACGGTCGCCTTCACCTGCGAAGGCAGGATGTTGTCTTTCACCCCGCCGTTGATCATGGTCACCGCCGAGGTGGTGCGCATCATGGCGTTGGTGCTGGCTTTCGCCGCCATCTTCTTCTGAATGGTTTTCCCCAGCAGCCAGGTATTGGCAAAGGCCATGCGCAGCCCAAAAGACATGTACCCACCCAGATTCTGGAACATTCCATACACCATCCCCGGTTTGACCGGCATCGGCTGGCTCTCCAGACGGTTGATCGCCTGAGACATTATGCCAATGGCGGTGTGCTCCGGCGGCATCGAGGAATGCCCGCCCTTCGCTTCCACTTGCATCTCCAACGACAGGTAGCCCTTCTCGGTCACCCCGATCAGCGCCACAGGCAGATTCACGCCCGGCACCATCCCGCGCTCCACAATTGAGCCGCCTTCATCCATCACCGCCGCCAACTTCACCCCCTGCGACTGCAACCGCCCGGCCATCTGCGCGGCTCCCTGCATTCCGCTCACCTCTTCATCGTGTCCAAAGGCCAGGTAAATCGTCCGCTCCGGTTGGTAGCCCTTGCGCAGCAAATGCTCCACAGCCTCCAGCGGGGTGATGACCATGCACTTCACATCCAACGCGCCTCGCCCCCAAACATACCCGCCGCCGATGAACCCGCCGAAGGGCGCCTGTTTCCACTCATCCTTCGTTGCCGGGTCCACAGGCACCACGTCCATGTGCGCCGCGAACAACACCGGCTCCAACTGCGGGTCGCGTCCCTTCCAGGTATACAGCAAGCTGTGCCGGTTGACCACTTCCACCTGCAAGGTGCTGTGCACGCGCGGGTACATGCGCTTCAATTCATGATGCAGGTCCTGAAAGGGCTTTGGGTCAACCTTCGTCCGGTCCAAATCTGACACGGTCGGGAAGCGAATCGCCGCCGCCAGATGCTCGGCGATGATATTATCGTCCACCTCGTCCAACTCCACCGGCTGGATCGGAGCAGGTGCCTTGCCGTATACAATCGTGCGGGCCAAGACAAATGCCAGCACGAAAAGCAGCACCACCACCACAACGATCAGGATACTTGCCAGAATATTTTCCATAGAATCCTCCAGCCCGAAAACTTAATCGACTGCCGACTCGTAGATCTGCTCGAATTCCACCTGGAACGCGCGCGCCAGTTCTGCGTCATAAACCACCACCAGGTTCTCGTCGTTGCGGATATTCGCGCTGCGCGTGAAGTTGAACGAACCGAAAATGACAATCTCGCTGTCAATCACAATCACTTTGTGGTGCATCAGGCCTTCGATGCTGTCCACCCGCACGTCCAACCCGTCGCGCTGCAACAGCGGGCACTCTGCCCCCGTTCCATCCATCTGCTCCGCGTCGCACACAATGCGCACGTCCAACCCTCGCGCCGCGTCGGATTGCAGCGCCTCGCCCACTTCATCCAGGGTAAAGCTGTAGGCTAGCATCTCAACGCTCTCTTTCGCGCCGTACAACAAATCCACCACCCGGTCCGCGGGAGCGTCCTCCGGTGAAAAGTAGAACTCCATGCGCGTCCCGCCCAGCATGATCAGCGGGTTGGGGGTCGGGTTGCTTCCATCCGGCCCAAACTTGTCTTCGTCAAACATCTCGCGGAACTCGGCCACGTAATTCTCTGCCGCCGCCTGCGAGCGGATGCGCACCAGGTTGTTATTGTCGTAATAAGTGCCGCCGGTGGTCAAATTCCACGACCCCGTCCACACCTCTCGCTCATCGATGACCACAAACTTGTAGTGCATCAGGCCTTCTCGCCCGTCTGAGGCCATCGCAATCCCCGCGGACTGCATCTTCCGCGCCCATTCGCCATCCAGCGCATCCGTTTCAAGCACCACCTGCACCTGAATGCCCCGCTCATTGGCGTCCAGCAGTACCTCACCAACTTCGTCCAGTGTGAAGTTGTACATCGCCACCAGCACACTCTCTTCTGCCCCATCGATAGCCCTGATCAGCTCGTCAATTCCCTCTGGCCGCTCGCGCGTGCCCGGGGTGGAAAAGAACGCCCTCAAAGCCGGTTCATTTGCATCCGGCGCCACGGTCTCTTCGACCGCCGGATCCGGCTCAAACATCGACAGATTGCAAGCTGGCCCAACCAATAAAGCTGCCAGCAAGACCAGTCCCATCCACGGAGAAGTACGCTTCATTGAAACTGCCATCCATTTCCCCTTGCCGCGATAAATTATGGAAGCACCCACAATTGGGGTGGCTCCAGGCGAATGTTGAACTGTAATTCCTGCAGCGCATCCTTGCGCGCCGCTTCCACGCTCATCACAATATACTCGCTGATCGCCTTCACGTCCGCCGGCGGAACCACCACCGGCAAGAACTTGACTACCGCCCCCGGTTTCATCTCCGCGGGCTGGTTGATGAACCGCGCGCCCAGTGAAATCACTTCCTGAATCGGCATCTTGAAGGCGGGCACAAAGAACAACCTGGCCAGCGACCAGAACTGGTTCATTTCCGCCACCTGGTTGCCCTTATACGCCTTGCGCAGCACCGGCGTGACCGCGCCCCGCGACACCCAAAACGGCTTGCCCACGCCGCCCCCCGGAATGGCCGCCGAGAAGAACACATCCAGCGGCTGCGCGCCATGCTCTTCAGAGAGCAGCATCCCTTGGTTGCACTGCCCGCACACCCACGCCACTTCATCCACCTGCGCAGGGATGGGCGTCTGGCAGCGCGGGCATTGAATCGGAATCAATCGCACGGCTGCATCGCTCATAGTTTGCCTATCTTGTCCACCAGTTGCGAGACCACGTCCTCGTCGCCGTCGAAATTCAACATGGGCAGCGCCTGACTCTCTTTGTATCGATGATACTCGTGATGCTCCCCATAGCGGAACTTGCGGAAGGCCGCGTACATGATTCCCAACCCAATCGCCAGCGAACCCAGGGCAAAAGCCGCCGTTTCATCCTCTGCTGCCGACAAAATCAACGTCGACACGTCCACCGCCAGGAAAGCCCCCAGTGCCATACCGCCCACCAGGGTCAGTGCCCGGTACAGCACATTCCCCGGCGCTTTACCGTAAAGCACTTCGCCGCTGAAACCGTCCACCACCAACTGGAACGATCGCCCCTGGAACAGGTAGCGCAGCACCCACACCGGGTAGTACACCACCCCCAAATGCGCCCCCAACAGCCGGGTGAACAACTGCGAAGTGCGCGTTAACTTCACGTCTTTGGCCACCGAGGCCTCAAAACTCTTCCGGGCAGTTTCCAAGGCGGCTTGCTCCGAGCCCACCGGCTCAAACACCATCCCGCTGCGGTGCAGCGCGTCGCTGTTGAACGGCTCCAGCGGGCGGTTCTCCAGCGAAATCCGCCGCACGCCAAACTCGCCCACATCGCACGCCACCCCATTCCAGCTCATCTCGCGAGCCGTGCTTCTTTCTCTAGGCTCATAGCGCTCGTCGTCTCCGCTGCCCACGCGCTGCTGTCCAAAAGCCCAGGCCACGCCCTGCCCCCAGGCCGTCCAGAACGGCAGGTGCACCAGGAAAGTCTCGCTCAGTTTGGCCGCGCTGCGCGCGCTGGGCGCAATGCCCATGTCACTGCTCAAGAAGGTCGTCAAAGCACGCTGGGCCTGTTCATAGCTGACGCGCTGCGGTACCTGGTAGCGCCGCACGCCGCGTTCCCCACTCACCGCCGAGCGCTGCTCGCAGAACGGGCAGATGACCAGGTTTAGCCCCTCGGGCACCGTGATCGTCCCGCCGCAGCGCGGGCAAGTTAATCCGTTCAAGGCGTTGTCGCTCATACTTTGGATGCCACCCAGGTTGCCCAGGCCACCAGGAACGGCGCCGCCACCAGCCCGGCCCCGCTGCAAATCAGCAGTCCCGTGCCCAGCCCGTCTGAGCCGGAAAAAGCGCCCATCACGGGCACGCTCGCAATGCACAGGTATACCGCCGCCGCCACCCCGCCCACCAGCCGGAAAGGCATTTCATCCTTGGCCGGGTAGATATTGGCCAGCACGTTCCCACTGGCTGCGTCCACCACGGCCGTGTAAGTCTGGCTCCTGTGGGCGTATTTGAACAGGTAAATCGGCACGTGCACCAGGGCCGTCTCGCGCACCTCGGCCTGCGGATGCGACTGCCGGAACCACTCCAGGGCGGCCTCCAGCGGCACACTGGGCGGCTCGCTCTCGGCGTCCAGGGACGGGTCGTACTTGCGCAAATCCCCCGCCGGAATGTTTAGGTTAGCCAGTTCGCTCACCGAGGTCGCCGCCGCCGGCTCCAGGGCAGTCTCCTCGCGGTCCTTTGATCCAAACTTGAAATACCACAGCGGGAAGTATTGAAAATCCCGCCCGGTGATCTGCGACTTTTGGTCCAGGTCCTTCACCGTCTGGCTGCCCGACATCCAGCGAAACAGCGCCGCCGTGGCCTGATCCGCACTCAGCGTGGGCGCCACCGACCAGTGGAACACCACCCGCCGTTTGTCCACGTAAACGGTCGCGCTGCAATACGGGCAAACCAGGAAAATCTGCCCCTCGTCTGGGTGCAGTTCCCCGCCGCATTGTGTGCAGTTTAGAGTGGTTGCAGGGTTGTTCATATTCATAATTATAGCGTATTTGAAGTCGCTACTCAGCCAGGGTTGAAAGAGGCCCGAAGCTACGTGTCGCCATTCACCTCCGCGTAGCGGCACGCAAATAACCTTGCGGATCGTGTTCCAGGCGCCCGGCAAGCCGGGGCCGTATCGCAGCGCATGGCAGGAGTATAACCCAGACGGGCAGGCCTTTGGCGACCCGGTGTTCATCGATTTTGTAGTGCCGCAGGGTAATTTGATGTAGGGGGCAGTTCATGAACTGCTCTCTACTTGTATTGTAGACACCAGCGAAGGACGCGGGTAAGAAACCCGCGCTACTGTAGGCCGGGTTTCTTACCCGGCATCTTTC
>CAZMMI010000128.1:0-11329 GCA_964567255.1 uncultured Anaerolinea sp. | reverse complement strand
CAGTGTTCGTTGCGACGATCGAGTAGGAAATAGTATCACCCACAGCATACGGGCCTGTGGAGGTCACAGACTTGGCGACCGTCATGGCCGGAGCCTGGGTGAAGGTGACCGTCTCGGAGTCATTCACGGGTGTCGTCTGATCAGAGTCCGCTGAGGCCGTGTTGGTGAAGGAACCCGCATCGAGGTCTGCCTGAGTGACCACATGGGTAGCCTGGCAGGTCATGGTAGCCAGGGGAGCCAGGGAAGAGCCCTGAGGGGGGGAGCAAGACCCGATGGTAGCAACCGGGTCGCTTACCGTGATATTGTCGAGAGTGACATTACCGTTGTTGGTAGCAACGATGGAATAAGAGATGGTGTCGCCGACGGCATAAGTACCCGGGGTAGCCGTCTTGGAGATGGCTAATGAAGGTGTGCCAAATGTGTTGCTGTCTGTTGCGGAGTTGGGGTATACACCTGGGTCTATCGTTCCAACGGGAGGTTGAACTTGAGCTGTGTTTGCCAGGCTGCCGGAGGAAGCTGTGACAACTGCTGTAATAGAAAAGGTAACACTTCCCCCGTTTGGAAGTGTTGGTATCACAATACCAGAGCCTTGCATTAGGGCAACGGTTGTGTTGGGCGCTGTTGGGCAAACGGCGCCTCCGTTTGCAGAGCCGCAAGTTACTGCAGAAACACTTAACCCTGCTATTGCGGGATCGGTAAAAATTGCGTTGTTAGCAGCAGAAGGGCCGCGATTTGTAACCACTACAGAGTAAACCAAAGTGTTACCGGTAGCTACTAATGAAATGCCGTCTGTCTTTGTAATTTCAAGATCCGCCAGGGATGAAGTAAGCGTTATATCTTCGGCTGTGCTGGAACCAGACGAGTAGCTAGTTGTGAGCGTGCCTGTCGATGTTGTACGTACCGGATCCTGATAGGTAGCCGATGCCGGGTTCTGATAGGTGGCTAATGGGGCTGTCGAACTAAATCGAACTGAAAATGTAATGGAGACTGAACCACCTGGTGCGATAAGGAATGTTCCCCAACTAGGTGTGGTTGTGCCTGCTACTGGGTTACTCGTTGGAGAGCGGGTTGTACCTGCGCCGGTTAACACCACACTATCAGTGGATAAATAAGTAATCGTGCCCGGGGCGCCAGAAGGAAGCGTATCCGATACTATGACTCCAGATGCCCATCCGCCCGTGGTTGGTACAGATACTATGATGGTGTAGGTACCTGTTACACCGGTTGGAGTTTGCAGAAGATTAGGTGTACTGGTTGTCTTGGTGATTGTTGGTGAAACGGGAACGCAATTCGCGCCGGAGATTGCATCAGGAATAGAACCTGGAGTGACATTTGTAACTGCAACGCCACTGCCACCAGCGGTTGCGCCAAAGGTATCATTTGCGGTAGTGGTAATTCCTGGCGTTCCCCCTGTAACACTGGAGGCACCCGCGACCGCTCCAGATGTAAAGTAAAAACCCCCGCCGCCACCACCGCCGGGCCCGTGCCGATTACCGGGAGCGGGGCTGCCAGCAGCTTGGGTTTGCCAGGCATTGCCACCATCGCCACCACGGGCATTGATGGTCAACGTTCCGACCGCGCCAGCCAAGTTACGGGCGATGACGACCACGCTACCTCCTGCTCCACCGCCGCCTGCACCGTCGTTCTCAACAGTATCACTGGCGTTAGCGCCGTTGGCATTGATGATGCCGGTACCAATAACAGTGCCAGCCCGAACAAAGACCACGCCACCTCCTGCAGCACCGCTTGATCGGAAACCATTTGTACCAGCAGGGGTGCCGTTATTTGTGGTTCCTGCGCCGCCGCCGCCGCCCAGAATCAAGCGCGGGGCCGATCCAGGGTAGGGTGCGCCGCCATATCCGCCGTTCACTCTGGCCGAACTCCAGGAGTTGCCGCCTTTTCCGCCATATCCCCCGTTGCCGCCACCTCCGCCACCACTATTTTGGTCGTTTCCCGTTGGATTCCCATCGGTGCTGCCGCCACCGCCATTCCCGCCACCGCCCCGGCCATTACTGCCGTTTGGATATCCTTCTATTCCAGTGTCAACAAGGGTATTGTTGTAATTGATATACCGCGGCGTTCCGGCATACCCTTCACCTTTTGATCCGTTGGTGTTGTATGTTGATGGAGTGCGGAAATCCCACCAATTAACAGTAGCAGTAGTCTCTCCACTTAGTTGGCGCCCTCCACCGCCGCGGAAACCCAATCCATTAACCGTGACTGTCTGATTGTTCCAGTCGAGTTGACCCGCGACATCAAAGACCAAAAATCCGCCCGTAGAGCCATCCCAAGAAGAAGCTGTGAGGGATGCCCCAACAGTTGCTCTTGAATATTGGGGCACACGAATTACCTGATACCGGCGCTGGCCGTGTGTACCATCATAATCAGAGTTAGTGTATGTGTTTACGAGGGGAGTGGTTGTGTCAACATAGCCACTGGTGACCGGACCTGTAGCAACCAGGTATTCGTAGACGCCTGCGGTCAAGGTGCCGGGAAGATAACCTCCAGCATAATCATTTGCTCCTGAGTATATTACCGTATTGACAGTGGTAGCCCCATTGCCAACGCCGTCCCCATAATTATTTGAGTTATCGTAGTTTAGGTCTGCTCCTTGAACCTGTACCACTAATAATAAATCTCCTGCCGCTATTGCGGGACCTCCGCCTGTTCGTGCGGTACCCACAAACAATCTGTTTGTTCCTGAGCTAGAAGTGCTGGTACCAGGGTAATAAGTGTTGACTACCCCCGTAATGTTAGTTCCAACACCATCTTTTCCCGGCGTGGCGCACACACCTACTTTATCTGCAGATGCTGGTACCGGTGTAGAGGTCAACATCAATGAAATTAAGATGGCAACTAAGAATATGCGTACGGCCAGAAATTTCTTCATGTGTGTTCTCCAAATCGGTTTTTAGGTGTTACGCCATTATCGTTATTAATTTGATTGAAGGAAATCCCGGAATGCTGGATTAATGCGTCGATTATCTCTGAGCAAGTCGTTGATCTAGGAAGAATTGTAATGAATCCGCTAATTAATGCAAATTGCTCAACATCTAGAGACTCTGATTGAGTCAAAATAACAATAGGAATTTCAGGTAATAGTTGTCTTAACTGGTAGATATCATTCGGATTTAGCAATTCCTGAGAATATAAGATGACATCAGGGTAGTGATGCAAATGGGTTAGAGCATCATTTCCGGTGGAGGTCTGCGCAACTACACTTAATATAGGATTATCTTGAATAGCAGCACATATCGCTTCGCGCATCAGGGGGTGCTTTTCGACAACCAAAACAGAGGCCTGCGGGGAGTCCATGTATATAATTTAACACCTGTTCGAGATCGGCGCATCCGCAAGGTATTGATTTGTTGTGGAAATATGTTTAAGTTCGCTTAAACGCGCTCAATCGCTTTCTGGTGTTCGCATAGGCAATCGCCTGCGCCCGGTTTTGAAGCTCCAGCCGTTGTAAGATGTGATGAATGTGCGAGCGGACGGTTGCTTCTTCGAGGTGGAGAAGTTTTCCGATTTCTTTATCTGTGCGGCCCTGACCCAATAAGTACAGGATTTCTTCTTGTCTGCCGGTGAGGGGTTCGCTAATGGCGCTCCGATGAGCAGGTTTTGTGTCACGGATGCTCTTAAATAATTTTAGGGTGATACCCGAAGGGAGATAGGGGATGCCATCCGCAATTTTTCGAATGGCTTCCAGGAGGTGTGCCCGGGGAGCAGTTTTGGGGAAGTAACCCAGCGCGCCGGCTTGTACAGCGGCCAAGATTTTTTCCTCGTCTTCTAAGCTGGTGAAAACAAGGATACGGGCGGATGGATTCAGGGCGATGATTTTTTCGATCGCTTCCAGACCGCCCATTCCTTGCATGAGCAAATCCATCAGAATGATGTCTGGATTACAGGTTTCCAGTAGCTGGATCGCCTCATGGCCTTCCGATGCCTGACCGACTACGTTCATATCTGCTTCTTCCATCAGCGCGGCGGTCAGCGCTTCGCGCATCATGGGATGATCGTCGACGATTAGAATTCTGATGTGGTCCATTAGCTTTCCTTCATTTCTGTTGTAAATACAACCCGTGTGCCTTCGTCGAGGATCGATGCAATCCTGATTTCACCACCCAATTGTCGAGCGCGTTCGTGCATGTTCTTCAGCCCGTAACCGCCCTCTCGAGGTTTGGCTGGATCGAAACCTTTTCCATTGTCCACGATTTCAAGTTCAAGCCGGGTGTGGGTGCGGCGAATGTAAATTTTGATACTACGAGCCTGGGCATGTTTGAGGGCGTTATTAAGTGCCTCAATCGTAATCCAAAATAAATTCTCATGCCATTCTCGAGGGCAGTCATCGAGCGAGCCTTCCTGGACGATCTGGGCTTTGACGCCGGCATAGCGTTCTACGGTTACCAGGCGGGATTCCAGATCAGGAATCAGGTTGATGGTCCGGTCGGGGTTGGAGGGCTGGAGCTCATACAACATGAGGCGAGTCTCTTTGAGAGCTTGGCGAGCACTTTCTTGCATACGTTCAGCCAGTTGCAATGCGCGATCAATATTATTTTTTTCAAGCGTTGATGTGAGCGTTTCTGAAAACAGAACCAGACTGTGGATAGATTGATTGGCTGAATCGTGCAGATCGCGGGCCATACGCTGACGTTCTTCTATGGTGGCCAGCTTGACCAGAGCCTTTTCGGCTTCCAGACGATCTGTGATATCGTGGATAATTGAAAAGTTGAGACGCCCGGTTTGATGTTCGATCGGGATGGAATACACCTCTACAGAGCGAGTTTCACCCGAGGATAGTTGATGAGGAACCACATTGTAATTTGTTCTGTTTGATTGTACTTCATGAAGGAAGCGAGATAATTCTTCTTTTGGTAACAGGTTGATTTCGGAGATGTTCATTTGTTGCAGTTCATCTATGGTGTAACCATAATATTCAGCACTGGCAGGATTAGCACTAACAATTACTCCCGTTACCGGGTTTATCAGCAGCATGACAGCGGAGTGATTAAAAAACATTTGGCGGTACAGCGCTTCGCTATTCTGAAGTTTCTGCTCAATCTGTGCTCGATCCATAATATCTTGCTCTAGATCATGGACAAGGCGTTGGTTTATCATCAGGACAAATGCAAAGGTAAAGGCAAGGAACATCATCTGATAAGCCAGTAGATATATTGCATTCGCCGGACCAGAGGAAAAATACATTTCGCCCGGAGGGTTCACAAGGTTGCTTACAATCCGAGCGAAAGTCAGCAAGCAAAATAGCACAAAAACTAGACCGATATTGAGCGTAAGTGGGCGAATCTCTTTTTTGACGCCAAACAAAGCCAGCCAAGCAGTTTGAAAGCTGATTGCCAGGGTGACGATTGAAAAGTTAATAATCCGGACTTCCAGATTGGGAACTACGGCCATGAAGTAGTATTGGACGAACACAAAAGCCAAAAGCAACGCGCCATTGATGAAAGGGGGGGCGGGCTTTCCTAGGAAACGCTTTAGGCCAATCAATAAGAAAATTTGGCTGAGGACGATACAGGTGTTTCCCAGCATGACCGGGACAAATTCGGGAACATTACCGCGCGCCGCGAGGAGGGACATTCCGAAAAGATTGAAAAATAGGCCGATGAGCCAGGCGCCAAAGCCGGAATAGCGTTTGCGGTTGAGACTCCATAACACCAGGAACACAACAACGATAATGGCGTTGGTAATCAGGTGGCTGATTGTAACGGTCCTAATGTCGAGGAAATCCATAGGGCCTCTGTATATTGTGGTAAATCAGGTTTTTGGAAACGCGCTTATTGCTATAGGGATGTGTTACAAATGCGTACCAAGTAACAAATCATCCCTCCTGAAGATTATAATCTAGGTAAGTTTTTGGGGAAAGCTGGAGCGTGTTGTTTGGACGAAAAGACTCCTTATGTGAAAGTTCAATCCAATCGTGACATGCGCCTGCCGTTGGAAGGCAGCATCGACTTAACCTACCGCTGCAACAATGCCTGCCGCCATTGTTGGGTGAGGCTGGGTGTCAATGCGCCGGAAGAGCGAGACGAATTGAGCTTTGATGAGATCCGCCACATTGCAGACGAAGCCCGGGCGATGGGCACCCGCTCCTGGAGCATTTCCGGCGGGGAACCAATGCTTCGGCCTGATTTCGCCGACATCTTTGAGTATCTGACTGCGAAAACCAAGACGTACTCCCTGAACACCAATGGCACGCTGATCACCCCCGCGATTGCGCAGCTTCTGAGACGCAAAGGCAGCAAGATGGTGGCGCTTTATGGAGCCACGGCGGAGATCTATGACCGGGTGGCGATGCATCCGGGCGGGTTTGAACGGGCTATCCAGGGATTTCGTTATTTGCAGGAAGCCGGCGCGGGTTTCACTGTTCAACTTATCCCCATGCGCGATAACTGGCATGAGTGGGAACAGATGCAGGCGTTGGCCAATTCATTGAGCAAGAGCGTGCGAATTGGAGCGGCCTGGCTGTACAAAACGGCTTGTGGTAGCGCTGCACGAAACGCGGAGATCGACCGGCAGCGCCTGGATCCGAGGATTGTGGTGGAATTGGACCAGCCGATTCCGAATGAGGAGAATCGACAGGACGTATCCGACAGAAAACATTTAGGTGATGATTGCCTGTTCACCGGTTGTATTGCGGATCGTTCGAGCTTCCACATCAACCCTTACGGGAAGATGACCTTCTGTTCGTACATTCAGGATCCGAGTTTCCTGTATGATTTGCGCAATGGCACTTTCCAGGAGGGGTGGGAAGTTTTCTTGCCTTCCCTGGTGGGAAAAGCCCACGGCGGAAAGGAATACCTGGAGAACTGCGCGGCGTGTGATCTGCGCGCCGATTGCAAATGGTGTCCGGCGTATGGGTATCTGGAACACGGCAGGTTTTCAGCGCCGGTGGAATATCTGTGCGCCATTGCTAAGGAATCCAGACAATTCAAAGAGGATTGGATACGGCGAAACCGGCGGTACTATCAGATTGCTGAAATCACCTTACAGGTGGAGAGCGACCTGCCTTTTGCAGAAGATACCTTTTCACCCGCGGTGGAAAGGTTCCGCGTGGAAGAGCCGGGCGATGATGTGGTAACGATCCGGCACCATTTTGAATTGCCCGATCTGAAAGGAAAGGATTTGGGGGAGCAGGTATACCGGAAGGCGCCGTGGGCGATTTTCGAGGGAAAGTCGCAGTGGATTTATCTGTCGATTCCCCCAGATGAGAATCGGGAAGACTTCTATCAAGCGGCGGTGTTCAGTCATGATTACACCAACGGCAGGGTGTACCATCAGAATAGTGATTGGTTCTTGAAAGGTGGTGGAAATGCGGTCACCCAGATGGTTACCGATCAAATCCTGCTGGCACAGCTTCTGGCGCAGCGCAAAGGCTTCTTTTTGCACTCCGCGGGGGCAGTTATCAATGGAGCGGGAGTCTTGTTTGTAGGACATTCTGAAGCAGGTAAGACCACCACAACGCGTATGCTGATGGACTCAGGCGAGGAAATGGAAATCTTGTGCGACGATCGCAATATTGTGCGACGTCTTGAAGACGGTTGGCGCGTCTATGGTAGTTGGAGTCACGGCGATATAGCCGAAGTATCGGCGGCATCAGCGGCGCTCAAGGCGATCTTCTTCCTGGAGCAAGCTCCGGAGGATCAACTTATACTGATCCATGAGGCAGTGGACAAGATCAAACGGCTACTGGCTTGTGTGATCAAGCCGTATGCTTCAGTTGATTGGTGGGAGAAAACACTTACCAGTGTTGATGAACTCGTTGGCGAAGTGCCTTGTTACCGCATGAGATTCACGAAGAATGGTGAGATTGTTATGATATTGAAACACTTCTTGGGGGGCATCCCGCTTGATTTGTCCAAGAATAAATGATAGAGTATTTTGGATGAATTTGGTTTAATTCGCGAGGTGGGCGGTGGGAGTCTTACCAAAAAAGAAGTGGGTAAACCCAGAATTGTTGATAGTTGTGCGTAGCCGTCCAGCGGAGGCAGTGCTCGCTGGTTGCAAGCATTCGCACACCCCAAAATTACAAGGTCCAAACTCCCAGGTCAATGGTTGTTTGATAGATGCATGTGTTAACATGTGCGGGGATAGGCCTAACAGCTAACTTGCGAGCAGGCCGAGAAAGGCGACCAAGTTCAGGCGATGTCTGGTCACAATTAGAAATATGGGATCACATGTCAGACTGATCGTGCCGAATGGAATTGAAAAAGGTAGGGTCTTGCAGGTAGTTGATATGGAAATGGTGGGACTTAAGAAACATTGGGAGCAGCCGGAACTCATAGTGGTTGTGCGAAGCCGGCCGGCAGAGACGATACTTGCCAGCTGCAAGGACAGAGAATCCGGAACAGGGCCGGAGTTTAATAATGCAGCATGCCTCAAGATTCCAGGTAACAACGAAGGAAAATGCAATAGTCCATGCCAAAATGTCAATCAAAGTTAATGAAAGTATGGACATTGTAGGGGTTGCCTTTGCAAATAGAGAATCTTGCATGGTTTCACCGCGAAATTATCAATTCGGGGGTCAAAAACAGTTACTTGTTTCAAGATTGACATGACAAATCTCAAGTATGTTGCAGAGATAAAGTCCCACCAGGCAGCCATGATTTCCTCGCGGCTGGCGCATTTAGATATCGAGCTGACCGAACGATGCAACAATGCCTGTATTCACTGTTTAATCAACCATCCCCTACATGATGCCAGCGCCCGCGCCCGTGAGATGAGTACGGAGATGGTGCAGGATATTCTGCTGCAGGCGGCTCTCTTGGGCTGCATGACCGTGCGCTTTACCGGGGGCGAGCCGCTGCTGCGTGAGGATTTTACAGAGTTGTACCTGTTCACTCGCCGGCTGGGCATGTGGGTGATCCTGTTTACCAATGCCCGCAGGATCACGCCGGAAATTGCCCAATTACTGGCGCGAGTCCCCCCGGGGCGACCGGTGGAAGTGACTGTGTATGGAATGCGATCCGAGTCCTATGATGCCGCTGCGGCAACCCGGGGAGCTTTTGTTGAGTTCTGGCGTGGGGTCAACCTCCTGAAGGAATACAAGATTCCTTTTGTGGTCAAACAAAGTTTATTGCCTTCCAACCGGGTTGAAACAGCCGAGTTTGAGGCGTTCGCGGTAGAACTGCCCGCGATGGAAGGCAAGAAACCAGGGTATGCGATGAATTTCGATTTCCGGGCGCGTAGAGACGATTCGCTGAAGAACCGCAGCATCGCGGCTCTGCGCCTGTCGCCGGCGGAGACAGTGTCGGTTTTGGCGCGGAACCCTGAATACCGCCGCGGAATGCGCGAGTTTGCGGGTAAGTTCATGGGACCGCCTGGAGATAAGTTGTTCGCCTGTGGAGCGGGGTTAGGTGTGTGCGTGGACGCTTACGGAAATGCTCAAATGTGTATGGGACTTCGTGCGCCGGAAATGGTCTTTGATCTCTCGTCGCGCGCAGGCAGTGGGGACGGGTTGCAGCACGCTATGGATGAAGTATTCCCAACATGGCGAAAGATGCGCGCGCAAAACCCCGACTACCTGCGCCGCTGCGCGGTTTGTTTTCTCAAGGGGCTGTGCGAGCAGTGCCCGGCGAAGTCCTGGATGGAGCATGGAACGTTGGATACGCCCGTAGAGTATCTGTGCCAGGTGGCTCATGCTCAGGCGGTGTTTTTAGGCCTGTTGATCGAAGGTGAGCGCTCCTGGGAACTTCCCGAAGCGGAATGGCGAGAGCGGGTAGCGCGTTTTGTAAATACTGAACTTTAGGCACGATGGTCTGGGGGTAGGAGAGGGATTTGTATGCAAATTGAAGTAACCGCTGACAGTGTTTGTGATCGCTCGGAAGACGTAGTGGCGCGGGAAATCCAAGGCGAATTGATCATCATTCCATTGACCGCTGGGATTGGCGATATGGAGGATGAGTTTTATTCGCTCAACGAAACCGGGCGGGCGATATGGTCCAGGCTGGATGGGGTTAAAACTTTGCGGGATATTTCTGCTGATCTGGCAGCCGAGTATGATGCGCCCGCTGGCGAGATTGAGCGGGATGTGGTTGGTCTGGTGACTGAGTTGGTTCGGCGCGGCATCTTGACGGTTGTGTAAGGGCCCATTGTGATTTACGTGAAAACTTCGAGAGCGTACACCATTGTTGATGAGCCCTATTCGATCCCGAATGGTTATTTCGCTGAGATATTATCTTCTGTGATCGAGCGAGGCGTGCCATTTCGCTTCCAGGCCAGCGGAATGAGTATGTCGCCCTTTGTGCGCAGCGGGGACGTGTTGACGATATCACCGGTTGATGGCTCCTTGAAGCTTGGCGAAGTAGTTGCTTTCCGTCACCCGGCGGGAGGGGGCTTCGCGGTTCACCGGGTCATAAAAATGGGGAGTCATGGGCTACTCATCCAAGGGGATAATTGCGCCGAGCCTGACGGTTGGATGGCGCCGGATGCGATTTTGGGGCGCGTGACGCGCATTGAGCGTGCTGGGCGCGAGATTCGTTTGGGGCTGGGGGTTGAAAGATTTATCATTGCGGCTCTATCACAGGTGGGACTCATGATCCCCCTTGTCGCGCCTGTGCGCTGGGCATATCACAGGCTGGTAAAAGGGGGCGTGCTGTGAGCCAGTTTGAGACGGTAGAAATTCAAGACTTCGGCCTGTGGGAAAAGATGAAGGGCGAACGTGCCTTGATGTCCTTCGACCTGGAACTGACCGCGCGCTGCAACAACAACTGCCGGCATTGCTATATAAATCTTCCTGCGAACGACCCTGAGGCGCGGGCAAAAGAATTGACTTTCGCGGAAATCAGTCATATCGCCGATCAAGCGGTGGAGTTGGGGGCGGTGTGGTGCTTGCTGACCGGTGGCGAGCCGCTGCTGCGCGAGGATTTTGCTGAAATTTACCTGTCGCTCAAGCGCAAGGGGCTGCTGCTGGCAGTGTTCACCAATGCGACCGCCATCCGGCCCGAGCATATCGAATTGTTCAAGAAGTACCCACCGCGCGACATTGAGGTGACGGTTTATGGCTCTGGCCAGGAGTCTTACGAGCGCGTGGCGCGCAAAGCCGGCTCATTTGCAGCCTTCAAGGCAGGGTTGGATACGTTGATTGAAGCGGGCATCAAGGTTCGCTTGAAGGCGATGGCCTTGCGCTCAAACCTCAATGATATGGAGCAAATCGCGGCCTTTTGTCGAGAACGGACGAAGGACTATTACCGCTTTGATCCCCAACTTCATCAGCGTTATGACAGCGACCAGCGCCGGAATACCGAGATTGCCGCGGAGCGCTTGACTCCGGAGGAGTATGTGGCTCTCGAGCGAGCAGATGAAGAGCGCTTTGGCG
>CAZMMI010000127.1:0-11473 GCA_964567255.1 uncultured Anaerolinea sp. | reverse complement strand
GCCCAAGCTCAAAATTGAAATGTGACATTGTCAAACTACTCAGTCAGAGGTGGAAGAGGCCCGAATTTGAGGTGTGTATGGGGTAGTTCGCACCCCATACACACCTCAAATTCGGGGTTTTCCCCCACCCTCTGAGCAGTTAGAAAAAGCTGACACACAGCAGGAGGCTGAGATGAAATTCCGGAAAACCGTTCGCTGGATTGGATTGTTGGCCTGGACGGCGGCGCTGCTCCTGGCGTCATTCCCTGCTCCGGCGGCGCAGGCGCAAAGCGGCAGCCCCGTGGCGGTGGTCGTGCGCCTGGAAGGACCCTTGAACCCGATCTGGGAAGAGATGATCGACCGCGGAATCAAAACAGCTCAGCAGCGTGATGCCGAAATTGTGGTGCTGTCGCTCAACACTCCCGGCGGGAGTACGGAATTGATGAGCAAGCTGGTTTCGCAGATTCGCAACAGCCCGGTGCCGGTGGTGGTATATGTGGCTCCGGCCGGGGCTATGGCCGGCTCGGCTGGAACGCTGATGACCCTGGCGGGGCACGCCGCCGCGATGGCCCCCGAGACAGCCATCGGCGCCGCCAGCCCGGTGGGCGGTTCGGGTGAGGATATCGGCGAGACGATGGAGGCCAAGCTCAAAGAAATGTTCAAGGCCACCGTGAGGTCTTTGACCACGCACCGCCCCGAGGAGGCCACCCGGCTGGCCGAAGCTGCCATTGAAGATGCGCGGGCAGTGTCCTCGGATGAGGCCCTTCAGGTCGGCCTGATCGATTTCGTGGCCCGCGACCTGGGTGACTTGATGACCCAATTGGACGGGTTCAAGATCTATCACCTGGACAACGAGGTGGTCTTGCAGACGGCTGGAGCGCTGGTGGTGGAAATGCAGCCGACCTTGCTGGAGCAACTCCTGCAACTGCTCACGAATGCCAACCTGGTTTTTATTTTACTCAGCGTGGGCGTGCAGGCCCTCTTGATCGAGCTGTCCAGCCCCGGTGGTTGGGTGGCGGGCTTCATCGGCGCGGTGTGCCTGGCGCTGGCAGTGTTTGGCCTGGGCCTGCTGCCGGTCAACTGGTTTGGGATCATCTTCCTGGTCATGTCTTTTGTCCTGTTCATCCTGGAACTGAAGACCCCTACCCACGGCGGGTTGACGACAGCGGGCGTGGCAACGTTCATTGTAGGCGCGCTAGTGTTATTCAACTCGCCCAACGTGCCCGATTTCCAGCGTGTGTCGGTGCCGCTGGTCATCGGCACGGGCGTGGCCATTGGCGGGTTGTTCTTTGCAATCATGACCTTTGCCTTGCGCGCCCTGCGCGTGCCCGTGGTCACGGGTATTGAAGCACTGGCGGGCAAGGTGGGCGTGGCGCGCACCGATCTGGCCCCCGATGGCTCGGTGCAGATGGGCAGCGAGCTGTGGACGGCGGTGCTGGACAATCCAGCCGAAAAGGCCCCCAAGGGCAGCCGCGTGGAAGTGGTGGGCCGCGAAGGGGTCCAACTCCGCGTCCGCAAACTTGACAACGAAAATTAATGTTTTATATTCGTGTGAATTCGTGAAATTCGTGGAGAAGTAACGTTTCTCTTTTATTGGAGGTAATTTATGCAACCGACCCGCGACCGGGTGAACCCTGAAACAACCGACACCACGCCTCTGCGCCGCCCGCCTTGGATTCGCGTACGCGCGCCCTCCGGCGAGGTGTATGAACAGCTCCAGACTTTGATGCGCCAGAAATCTCTGCACACCGTCTGCGAAGAGGCAGGCTGCCCCAACATGGGCGAGTGCTGGGGCTCGGGCACGGCCACCTTCTTGATGATGGGCGACGTGTGCACGCGCACCTGCGGCTTCTGCGACATCAAGCACGGCCGTCCCGCCATGCTCGACTTTCTGGAACCGGAGCGGGTGGCCCAGTCGGTGAAGGCCATGAACCTGAAGCACGCCGTCATCACCAGCGTCAACCGTGATGACCGCCGCGACGGTGGCGCGCCGATTTTTGCGATGCTCATTCACCGCATCCGCGAGATTCACCCCGGCTGCTCCATCGAGGTGCTCATCCCCGACTTCAAGGGCAGCGTGGAGGCCTTGCGCATCGTGGTAGCAGCCCGCCCCGAAATCCTCAATCACAACGTCGAGACGGTGCCGCGGCTGTTCAAGAAGGTCCAGCCGCAGGACCGCTACGAGTGGGCACAGGCCACGTTGAGCAACGCCAAGCGCATTGACCCAGACGTGCTGACCAAATCGGGCATCATGCTGGGCCTGGGTGAGACCATGGACGAGGTCAAAGAAGTGATGCGCGATCTGCGCTCGTGGGGCGTGGACATCCTGACGATTGGGCAGTATTTGCAGCCCAGCCGCAAGCACCTGCCCATTGACCGCTACTACACGCTGGAAGAGTTCGCCGAGTTGAAAGCGTTCGGCCTGGGCATCGGCTTCAAGTGGGTAGAAAGCGCCCCGCTGGTGCGCTCATCCTATCACGCCGGCGAGCAAGTGCGGGCGCTGAGCGCGGTGCACAAGAACCTGTACGGGTAGAAGTTTGGGGTATTCAGAAAATCCTAAGGGTCTCGGAAGACCCTTAGGATTTGTTGTTTAAGCTACCGTCATTTCAACTTCGCCCTTGGGCAACCCTTCGGCCTCGGCTTTCAGGCGCAGCGTGCCGGGCTTGCCGCTGGTTTTGACCACTACCAGGGCCCGCCCGCGGTGCGTGGTGCGCGTGCTGCCACGGTAATCCTCCGCGCTGATGGGGTCCGGGCTGCCCACGGCGGCAATTTCGCCGGGGCCGCTCAGGTGGAGGGTCAGTGTGCGGTCGGCGTTGGGCAGCACCCGCCCGGCTGCGTCGATGATCTCCACCGTGACGTAGCTCAAATCGCCGGGCTCGGCGCGCAGCGCATCCCGGTCGGGGGTCAGGCGCAAGCTGGCGGCAGGGCCGGTGGTGCTGAGCGTCGCTTCCTGTACCTGCACGCCCTGGATGTAGCCAACCGCTTTCAACTCGCCGGGTTCGTAGTTCACTTCAAAGCTGGCGATGAACTTATTGGCTTTGCCGGCCGGTTTGCGCCCCATCGACTGGTCGTTGAGCAGCAGTTCAACCTCGTCGCAAGGGGAGTACACATCGATCTTGAATATCTGCCCCTCGCGCCCGACGTAATTCCAGTTGGGCCACACGTCCGGCCAGCCCCAGGCAGAAACATCGGGCGTTTTGCCTTCCGGCATGGGCGGGTAGACGGCGATGTACTGCGGGGCGGCAGGATTCCACAGAATGTCGCGGTAGTAGGATTGTGGTCGTTTGAAGCCGCAAATGTCCAGGTCGCCGCAGTTGGCCTGGTGCCACGGGTAACGGCCCAGGAAATCCTTGATGTCTTCGTCAAAGCGAACCCGGCCAATCCCCGATTCGCCCAGGTAGTCGAGCGAAGTCCAGACGAAGTCGCCCAGCACGTAGCTGTGGTCGAGCACGGCCTGCCAGTTCTCGAAAGCTTCTTTAGGGAAGGACTCGGTGCCGATCATCATGCGTTGGGGATGCCGGGCGTGGTCCGCTTCATACTGTTGCCACTGGTAGTTATAGCCGCCCACGTCCAGCGCGGCGAAGACCGGGTCGGTGTCGTTCCACACGCGCAATCCGTCCCAGGTGCTGCAAATGGCTCCGGTGACCGGGCGGGAGGAATCGAGGGCGCGTACGCGTTCGGCCAGGCGGCGGGCAATCTCGGCCCCGCCCGAGCGGCCGTCGCGCTCCATCACCTCGTTGCCGATGCTCCACAGGATGATGCTGGGGTGGTTGCGGTCGCGCAGTACCATGCTGTCCAGGTCGCGCTGCCACCAGTCTTCAAAGACCGTGTGGTAATCATAGGCATTCTTGCCAATGCGCCAGCAGTCGAAGGCCTCGTCCATCACCAGCATCCCCAGCCGGTCGCAGGCATCCAGCATGGCCGGGGCGGGCGGGTTGTGGGCGCAGCGGATGGCGTTGAAGCCGCTGGCCTTGAGCACTTCCACCTTACGTTCTTCGGCGCGAGGGATGGAAGCCGAACCCAGTACGCCGTTGTCGTGGTGCATGCAGCCGCCCTTGAGTTTGATGGGTTTACCGTTGAGCAACAGGCCTTGTTCAGCGTCAAAACTCAGGCTGCGAATGCCAAAGGGGGTGACGGCTTGATCCAGCACCTTGTTGCCGTCCATCAGGCTGGATTCTACCTTGTAGAGGGCTGGTGTTTCGGGTGACCACAGGCGTGGTTGGGGAACGTGAATATTTTGAGCGTTTTCGGCGCGCGCGCCTGCCTCGATGGTCAGGTGCTTTTCCAGCGTGCCCACCACCTGCCCGTCGGGGTCGTAGACATAGGTGCGCAGGGTCACGTCCTGGGACTTGCCGCTGGCGTTGACCAGGGCGGTTTGGATGCGCACACCCGCCGAAGCGGTGCTGACAGAGGGCGTGGTGACGAACACACCCCAGTGATCCACGTGCAGCGGCTCGGCCGCCATCAGCCACACCGGGCGGTAGATGCCCGAGCCGGAGTACCATCGGCTGTTGAGTTGGGCGGAGTTATCCACGCGCACCTTGAGGGTGTTGGGCTTGCCCAGGTTCAGGTGCGAGGTCAGGTCCACCTGGAAGGTTGTGTATCCGTAGGGCTGGCGGCAGAGAAGATGCTCGTTCAGCCAGACCTCGGCGTTCATGTAAACGCCCTCAAACTCCACGAACACCTGCTTGCCCTGCCAGGTTTCCGGCGCGTCAAAGGTTTTGAGGTACCAGCCGGTGCCGTTGGCAAAGAACCCACCCGCCGCGCGGCTGGGGTTGCCTGGGCTGCGCGGTAGTTCCGGCGACCAGTCGTGCGGCAAGTCCACCTCTCTCAGGTCGCTTTCGGCGGGAGCCTTCCACACGTCGGTGGTATCGCCTAGCGCGAAGCGCCATGCGGCGTTAAATGACTGCTTATTCATTCAACCTCCTTTGTGATTGCTCAGAGGGTGAAGAAGGCTCCCGGATTTTTGGCAAATGCGCCAAAAATCCGGGACACTTTCACCTCTGGCTGAGAAGTTGTTTTCCTTTTACTGAGGCAGGGTTGTGGCTCCTTGGACGGGCACCACCGGCTGCAAGTTTTCGCCGAAGACCAGTGACGGGAACATGCCTTCCACGGTGAAGATGAGCTTGTCGGTTGCCTTGATCGCCGAGGCGTTCACCAGGGCCATCTGGTATTGGAAGTAGTTGGGGTTGGCGCTGTAGATGGCAGCCAGGGCCAGTTCGCGAGCCAGCTCGGCATTGGCGCGCTCGGAAGCTGCCGCAGCCAGGGCTTTGTTGATTTCCAGGTCGCGTTGCGCTGCCAGGAGGTCGTTGTTCTTCTGTGCTTCAATCACGGCGCGCTCGGCTTCCAACTGCTGGCGGGTCAGTTCGGCCAGCAGAGTCTTCTGGCGGGCCTCTTCCTGGATGCGAGATTGCTCGACGCGGATGACGGCTTCCTGCTCGGCCTGGCGGGCTTCGCCTTCGGCCACGGCGCGCAGTTCATCCTGCACGGCTTTTTCGGTTTCCAGGCGGCTCTTGGTAATCGAGTCGAGCAGAGACTGCACTTCGGCGGACATGGTCACGTTCGGGACGGTCACGTTTTGCACGTCCAGACCGTAAGAATCGGCCAACCCACTCAACTCTTGATCGATGCACTTGCGCAGGTCGTCACGGGCAGTGCCGATGATGGCATCGCGGAAGGGGCGGTTGCCTACGCACACCTTCATGGCCTGTGCGCTCAAGTCGTTGGCCACTGCCTGTAAGGCTGTGTCGCTAATGTAAATCTGCCGGTAACGGGCCCACAGATCGCTGATCCGGTCAGCTTTGGTGAAGTCGGGGCGGAACATGCTGCCCGAGACAGTGACGCCCAGGCGCTGATTGTCCGAAGTGATCAGCTCGGCGTCGGTGACGTTGAACTGGTAGGCCTGGGTGGAGTAGGTTTCCATCCGGACGAACAGGCCGATGTCGGAATAGACGCCGGGGGGCACGATTTCATCGATGCGCCCGCCCTGGATGCGCACGCCGATGTAACCCGGCTCGACGCGCTTGAACAGATACATGTGGGGCTGGGCCAGCGCAAACAGCACTACCAAACCGACGATGACCAGAACAGCGGTCACAATAAAGCGAGCGGAATTATTGACCGCTCCAGGACGAGAAGCAGGCTCGCGATTCAACATATACTTTTACTCCTTACCCATACGGAATACGGCATCAACTGCCAGTTCAAATAATAACCGGCGGGCGTCGACGCGGCTAATCCAGCCGCGGAGGTCCCAGCCTTCGGGTACCACCAGGTCGCCGCCATAAACGATCTGACCAAAACTGACCCCGCGGAACTGTGCCACGGCAAAGAAGGCCGCGGCTTCCATCTCCACCACGTCGCAGCCTTCTTCCATGCGCCGGGCACGCCGCTCGATCGTTTCGCGGTAGAGGGCATCGGTGGTCCAGGCTTTGCCCAGGCGGTAATCGATCCCCTTTTCTCGACAAGCGGCTTCCAGGGCAGCGGTCGCAGCCGGGTCGGGGGCCACCTCGCGGGAGGGGGGCAGATAGTGGTACGAGGTGCCCTCATCGCGCACGGCAGCGGTGAGAATTGCCGGGTGGCCAACGATGATATCTCGGCGCAACACACCCGCTCCGCCGCAGGCCATGAAGTAGCGCCCGCCCAGGGCAATCAACTCTTCGGTGTAGCCCACTGCCAGGGGCGCGCCCACGCCGGGATGCGCCACCAGAGTTTCCTTGCCATCCTGGCGCAGCACATAGACGGGGTTTTTGCCGCGTTCTGAGCCCAGGGTGTAGACCTGTTCCAGGCGGCCTTCGGCAGCCAGAGCGTTCAGCACATCAAGGAAGAAGCACAGCACCACCCGCTGCACGGGCGGGCCCTGGAGCGGTTCCAGGCGCGGCTCGATGATCGCTTCGCGGGCGGGGTCAAATTCAATAATGGGGGCGGTTGGGTGAAGTTCCATGTGATTAAGTGTAACATAACGGCAAAAGAAATTTATCAATAACTTGGCAAGGTTCGCGGGTAGCACATCCGTTTCAAGCTGATAGCTGATGGCTAAAAGCTTACGGCTTCTTCGTGTTACCAATCCGTAACAGCCTCGTAACAGCGCGGTTGCCAGGGCGGGATATAATCAAGGCATGGGAGACCTGAATATGAACGATTCCCAAATCCGCCTTCTGCTGGCCGATGACGAACCTGCCATCACCGCTAATCTCAAACCATTTTTTGAGCGGGCCGGCTTCCTGGTAACTGCCGTGGGAGACGGTCAGGCTGCGTTGGACGAAGTGGCTGCCAACCCACCTGATCTGCTCATTCTGGATGTGCTCATGCCGCGCCTGGATGGGCGCGCCGCGCTGCGCAAGCTGCGCCAATCCGGCAACTGGACCCCCGTGATCTTGCTCACCCAGGTGGGCGAATCGACCGAGCGGGCCATGGCCCTGGAAGAAGGGGCCGATGACTACTTGAATAAACCCTTCGATCCGCACGAACTGCTGGCGCGGATCAAATCTGTGCTGCGCCGGGCGCGCCCTGGGCAGCCTTCGCTGGCTTCGAGTTGGCGTCTGGTGAGCGACGGCTTGACCCTGGATCGCCGCGCCCACCGCGCCTTGCTCAACAACCAGCCTCTCACCCTGACGCCCAAGGCCTTTTCGCTGCTGGAATACCTCATGACTCACCCCGACGATTTGCTGACCCGCGAACGCTTGCTGGACGTGGTTTGGGGTTGGGACTACCCTGCCGGGACGCGTACGGTCGATACCCGCATGGCCGAATTGCGCCGCG
Source organism: uncultured Anaerolinea sp. (assembly GCA_964567255.1). Taxonomy (GTDB): domain Bacteria; phylum Chloroflexota; class Anaerolineae; order Anaerolineales; family Anaerolineaceae; genus Anaerolinea. Next base: position 3,733 of record CAZMMI010000127.1, on the reverse strand, counting down.
CGCTCGGCGACGACCCTGCCCAACCGCGCTATATTGAGACTCTGCCTGGTGAAGGTTATCGCTTCATCGGAGTGGTGAGGGCGGAGCCATGAAGTTGTTCCGCTGGCTGCTGGCCTTGCTCCCCCTGGGAATTGCGATTCCCGTGGCACTGGCGCTGCAACTGCTTGCGCCTGATTTGCCTCGCGTGGTGGTGCGCGCCGACCCAGGCACCTGGCTGATCCTGCTCGGCTTGCTGGTCACGCTGTTTTTGCTGGCGCGGGCCTGGTCACGCCGCAGCAGCGAGCAACAATGCCTGCAAGTAATTAACGCCGAGCGCCAGCAATCGGAAGAGGCCCGGCGCAGGTTTTACCGCCGCCTGGACCACGAGTTAAAAAATCCACTCACTGCCATGCGCGCCGCGCTGGTGAACCTGTCTGAATCGTCGGGGAGTATGGCTTCGCAGGCGGCTTTCTCAGACGTGGAGCACCAGGCAGAGCGCCTCAGCCGTCTGGTGGCCGATTTGCGCAAGCTGGCCGAGTTGGAAGTGCGCCCACTGGAGGAATTCCCCGTGGATATCCATGACCTGCTCGAAGAGACGATCGACGCGGCTTGTCTCCAACCGGGCAGAACCGGGCGCAGTGTTAATCTGATCGCGGCCCAGGTGCCCTGGCCCCTGCCACCCGTCACCGGCGATCGCGATTTGCTGGGGCTGGCTTTTTATAACCTGTTAGAGAACGCGCTAAAATTTACCGGCCCGGCCGATACGGTTGAGATTCGGGCAGCGGAAGACGGGCGCAATTTGACCATCGAAGTGGCCGACACCGGCCCGGGAATTAGCCCGGATGACCTACCGCGGGTGTTTGAAGAACTGTACCGGGGGGCCAATGCGCGCGGGGTGGAAGGCAGCGGACTGGGCCTTTCGCTGGTGCAACGCATCATTGCCCGCCACGGCGGTGAGTTGATGGTGCGCAGCCGTCAAGATCAGCGCCACGGCACAGTTTTCACCGTTCGGCTGCCGGTAGCCAAAGACGCGGGCATCACCAAACCCACTGTTACCAAACGGTAACAGCCCTGTGATACCCTCGTAACAGCGATAGGTTATGATGCTTAGTATCTACTCGCGTGTTAGGTGAAAAGGGCACGTCGCCAAAGTGGGCGAGCAGGTACGCTTTTTCTGGGCCGTTAAAGCCCGCTTGTTTGAGGTTTTATGAAACACATCCTGGGTCGCAATATTCCAATCTTCTTCCTCATCGCAATGCTGTTGACCGGCTGCGGAACCTTTGAGGTGGTCATCGAGCCCGTGGTTGTTCCGCCAACCGAGACACCCGCCGCCACCCAGGCTGCCCCCGCTGTGGTCACCGCCACCCCCACCGATGAATTTGTGCCCACGATCACTGCCACCGTGCGCCCCACCGCCCAAATCGTCAAGGGACGGGCAGCCGCCGGGCTGACCGTGCGCATCGGAGATTTGAATATGTTGGACGCGCAAAACGGCTGGTGCATTGGTACGGTCAACTCCGGCCCCGATGACCACATCTTCCGTACCATCGATGGCGGCCAAACCTGGCGTGACCTGACCCCGCCCGTGCTGCCCTCCAACCTGGGGGAGAATTCGCTGGCTGCCGTTGGACATTTTGTCTCACCCATGCAGGCCTGGGTGGTCTTTTCGCCCCGCGATGCGGCCCCGCCGGTGGGCAAGGTGGTAATCTGGTCGACGATCAACGGCGGGCAGACCTGGGATGAAAGCGAGCCGCTGGATTTGAGTGGCATGACGACCGAGTTCTTCATGGCCGATTCGTTAGGTTTCACTGACCGTTTGAATGGTTGGCTGCTGGCGCACCTGGGCGCGGGGATGAGCAAAGACTACATCGCCATCTTCACTACTGCCGACGGCGGCAAGACCTGGCTGCGCGTGGCCGACCCGGATAGCATCAGTACCTTGATGAGTTGTTCGAAGACCGGGCTGGCCTTCACCGACGCGCAGAATGCCTGGCTGGTGGGCGACTGCCCCGGATTGATGCCCGGCCTGTTTGCGTATCACAGCAGCGACGGCGGACAGGACTGGAGCCAGTTGGCGCTGCCTGCCCCGGCGGGTCAAAGCGCAAACCTCTTTTCTCGCGTGGAAAGCGGCTGTGGCTTCCTGGGGATTGCTCATTCCAGCGCTGAAGCCCTAGCGATCACTTTGCGTTGCCAGATGTATGAGACGGGCAAGCCGGTGAGCTGGTTGTATATCAGCCGGGATGGCGGGATGACCTGGAACGCCCAGGGGCTGCCTACGCCCTATGGCTCGATCAACTTTCTGGATGCTCGCAGCGGTTGGTTGTTAGGCACCATGAAGCAGTACGATCCAGAGGCGGGCGCGGAATTGTTCCGCACGGTCGACGGCGGCTTGAATTGGGTCTCGGTGCTGTCGGTGGGCTGGTTGGGAGAGCCGGTTTTTGTGGATAGCGAAAATGGTTGGGTGGTCGCCCAGGCGGGTGGCACCAGCGCGCTGGTGAGCACCACGAACGGTGGAGCCTTTTGGCAAGAACTTTTCCCGGTGGTTGCGCCATGATCGGGGCAACTTCCGTCAATGAAACTTGGGGAGCAAGCACTATGGTTGCGATGAATTTAACCTCTTCATTCCTGGATGAGTCGACCTTGATCCAGCAGGCCCAGCGGGGCAGCCTGGAAGCCTTCAACCGGCTGGTGCTCAACTATCAGGACCTGGTTTTTCGAGTGGCCTGCCGCATTTTGCAGGATGAGGCCGCTGCCGAGGATGTCTCTCAGATTGCCTTTATGCGCGCTTATCAAAAGCTGGCCTGCCTGTATGGCAGCTCTTTCCGGGTATGGTTGCTCAAAATCGTCACCCACCTGTGTTATGACGAGCTGCGCAAACAGAAGCGCCATCCGTTGGTGCGTTTTGTGGCCCTGGCTCAGGAAGAGGATGAAGAGGCTCCCGCCGAGGAGTATCTGCCGGCTGCGGAGCCTGGCCCGGAGCAGGTAGTGGTCAACCGCGAAGAGCGCCGAATGATCGAGCGCTGCCTGGCCTCGTTGCCCGTAGAGTACCGCCTGGCCCTCGAGATGGTGGACATCCTTGGCCTCGATTACGCCCAGTCGGCCCAGGTGATGGGCTGCCCGATTGGCACGGTGAAAAGCCGCCTGGCGCGCGCGCGGATGCAAATGCGTCAGAAGTTGTCCGAACACCACCGGGCCTGATTGTCGGTTCCAGTTTCTACCCAGAGATATCTTTCAAAATCTACTGTAGCCCGGGGTAGGGATACCCCGGGTCTTGCTTGTCAGCCCGAAGAGATGAGACTCTTCCACAACCCCACGCGGTTGTGACCACTGGTGTACCAGCCCGGCATCTCGCAGAAGATGGTATAGCCCTGCTTCTTGTAAAAGTCTGGGGCTTCATAGCCCGCCGTCCACGTCCAGATGTGCTCGGCCCCGTTTGCAGCGGCTTTTTGCTCCAATTTTCGCAGCAACAATGCCCCCAACCCCTGCCCGCGGTAAGCTTTTTCAACGAACAGGTCGGTCAGGTAGAACCAGCGGTAAGAGTCGTTGGCCAATCCGCTGGCGCAGCCGATGAACGCTTCGCCGTCCAGGGCCACAAAGCCCAGCCGCAGCGTAGGAATGACAGGGTTGCCGAATTCGGCAGCGTGCTGATCAAACCCTGCGTTCATTTGCGCCAGTTCGGCGGGAGTCATATCCCGGTCGATGAGTTGTATGGGCATAAATCCAATCCTTTCAGGGGCTGGTTGGCAACCATGCT
>CAZMMI010000126.1:0-11565 GCA_964567255.1 uncultured Anaerolinea sp. | reverse complement strand
CGACTGGGATGCCATCCGCAGTTGGGCAAAAGCTGTTACCCTTTAGCAATTTCAGCGCGGGCACCAATCTTATCACCGCCCCGTTGTTAAGCGGGGCGGTGATATGCTTTCCGGTATTGCTTTACGCCTCATTCGGCGGATTAGAATTTCCTCTTTCTACCTGCGCGTCAACGGCAAATAAATTCGGTACGGCTTCTGGTCTGCACCGGAAGCAAGCAAAACTTTGACATTATCCAGGCCCCAACTCTCATTGTCGATCGTCTGCAAACCGAGCGCAGAGAAATCGACGGTCAGGTCTGCCCCGTTGTGCGCAACGGTATAACGCATCTTGTAAGTAGAGTCCTGCTCGTAGCATAAGCTGTTGTTGGCAACCGCTCCCGTTCGCGCCTGGTAATCTCCGCCGGGGTAGCTCCCTGGGTAGGCTTGTTTGAAGCCTACCAGATCCCAGTTAGAGAAGGTTGTGTTTATCTGCTCTTGCCCCGCCACGGCTAGATTCCACTGATCCGGCCCAATCTCGCCCACAGCGTTAGGGGTAATCGGGTCAACCCCGGTTGGAATCCAGCTATTACCATCCAGGTTCCCATCCCATGAGCGGATGAGCAACAGGTCAAACTCCAAGATCACCTGGCTGTGTTGGGGCAAATCTGCGAGGGTGAGTGTCACCGTCTCATTGTTAAACTCTCCCAGGAAACTACTGCCACATCCCGGCTGGGTGATGGGTGATTGGCTCCACTGGTCCGGGTCGATCGGATCGTCGGGATCCAGCACGACCACATCCCTGAAAACCTCAACATTGACGTTGTCGGCGTTATTGCCTGAGTTGATATCCTGAGTCAACGTGCTGGCGGTAGCTGTATTGATCAACGTGCCGGTAAAGTCGGTGGCAACCCTTACGGTCAGGTCAAAACTGGCCGAAGCACCCACGTCCAGACTGGCTTGAGTACAGGTCACCAGACCGCTCACCTCTGAACATCCGGTGCTTGTCGAAACCAAACTAACCGCATCCGGCAACGCATCGGCAATAGTCACATCCAATGCCCTGCTCAACCCCTGATTGGTAACCGTCAGTGTATACACAATCTGGTTCCCAGACAATGTCTCACTGTCTGAGACGGTCTTTTCCATCACCAGATCGGTCGTAGGATAAACCTCGATGCCGGCGGTCTCTATCGCAGTGCTAAAGGGCGTGATGCCGCCGTTCACCGTTACGTCCGCCTTGCTGCCATTCGTACCAAGGGTACGATCCCAGGCCCGGAAGGTGATGGCAGGATTGACGTCGCCGAAGAAACTAATCGCCGGAACAAAACGTACCCTCGTCACAGCATCGCTATTGAGCAACAGAGCGCTGGTCGCATCCACTGCACCCAGGTCAATCCAGCTCAAACCTGAAGTGGTTGAGTACTGCCACTGTCCATGAGTCGTGTCTGCTGCCGTGATGGCGATCCCTTGCAATGCGTTGGCGTCTACATCACTAATGCGGTTGCCCGCGTTGGCCAACATCTGGCTGACAAGGGTACCCGGATTCTCGACATCGTTCATCGCTACGCGATCCAACTGCATGTTGCCACCTGGATCAAGCACAGGGGCGTCATTGACCGATAGAATCTGGATGGTCACCAGCGCCGGAGAAGACGAAGTGGCTCCATCGGTGGCAGTGTAGGTAAAGGTCTGGCTTCCATACCCGTTTTCAGGGGGGGTGTACGTGAAGCCACCCGTGTTCGACAGAGTCAAACTCCCCAAGGCCGGCCCACTGTCCAACACAGCCGTTAACACTTGACCGTCCGCGGCCAGGTCATTACTCAACAGACCTGGGGCAGCCACCGCCAATGGCTCATCCTCATTCGTGGTATACAGATCATTTCCCGCCAGCGGGTTGTTATACAAGCGCGTAACCGTTGGATCACCTATGATAGCGGGGGTCGTTGGATCATCACTCAACATAGAAGTGAAGTTGCTGCCGCTGAGTGTGGCCTGGTTCTCCACAGAGTATATGCCCTCTGGAAGCGGGTTGGCCAGCAGCACATCAAAGCTCACCCTCACCGATTTTCCAGCCGGCAGTCTGCCAATCAACACCTGGACGGTCTCATCTAGAACCTGGTTGTCTGCCTTAGCCAGTCCGGGGCCTCGCGAACCGGTTTGAACCAATTGAAGTGGTTGCCTCATGACCACCGGCGGCAAAGTTGCTCCCACCGCGGTCCTGCAGGCAGCGGCGCCAACAGCCGTGAACGAGCCTGTGGCCACAGCGCTGGAGGGTGTGTTTTGGCTAGCGATGAAATTAGCGGCAGCCGTGGGGTCTAATGGGCTCGGAGCGCCCGCCAATTGGAAGATGCCCCCCGCCACGGTATTACGTACGCTAATGCCTGGGGCCGCATTGCCCGTGGCCGTGTTACCACTTATATTCAGGCACAGAGTATGGTTTGCATCTTGTACCTGGAAGTCCATCGCGTAAGCCGGGTTGCTCAAGGGGATTTGTGCAGTGTTGTTTTGCACCGTCGCATGGAAGGATCCCGTCGTTGAGGTCAGGCGTGCGTACCCGGTAATATCACGGGCATACACCTGGCTGATATTGTTTCCACTGACCTGAACGGTCATGGTGCTGTTCTCTTCCTGAGACAAGCGGATTCCCTCCCCGATATTTGGGTTCGGCACCACAGGGTTCGTGATAATGTTATCCATCACCCTGGCATCCAGCAGCGCGTTTGTTGCGCTGGTCAGGACGATGGGAGTCGAGACGGTATTACGGATCGTATTGCCTTGCAGGGTCAGATAGCCTGTAGCCGTATTGTTCCCGGCAACGATGATACCGCCGAATCCAGAGTTGTTTTCAAAGAGGCTGTTCTTCACCGTCAAATTCAAGGCGGCTTGATCCTGATACACGCCATCGATGCCATCCCGCTGGAGATTTCGGAACGTGCCATTTTCAACGAGCATGTTCGCCTGGGCAGTTCCGTCCATCTTGAATTGGAAACCATCCTCACCAAACTCAGTGTTGTTGTTGCTCAGCGTTACCCCGCGCAGGGTGACATTCACCAATGAGCCCTGGTTCTTGAACAGACGGATGCCGCCCTCGTACATGCCGGTCAGGGCGCTGTTATCGACAAACACCGTGCCGGTTGGGTTAACCAAGAGCAAGGCAAACTCGTCGTTTCCGTTACCTGCGTTGGTAATCGTAGAATTGGTCAGTTGGAATCCGGCGACCTCTGAAGCGCTGATACCCATCTGTCCGCTATTGGTGGCGCTCAAACGGTCGATGCGCACGTTAGTGGCGTTCACCATGCTGATCGCAGCCAGACAACCTGAAGCAACCTCCGTGCCGCAAGATGTACCGGTAACAGGGTTAGAGGTGGCGACATTGTTGATGTTCATGCCGTTTAGGCTGATAGCCCCTGCATTGACGAGCTTCACACCGGAACCACTTGTATTCTGAATAGTGCCGCCCGATCCGACTGTCCCCGCCCCAGTCACTTTGAATTCCCCGTTTGCTACGATGTTTTCCAGGCTGATCCCTACCGGCGCTCCATTTGCCGACACGCTGAGGAAGGTAACCCCGTTGGTTCCAATCGTAGAACCGGTCATCGTGTAGGCGGTACCCGTGGTCGTGGTCAGGGTATTTGCCGAACCGGTCACCGTGACAATCCCTGCGTTCGTCGCGGTAAAAGCTGCATTTGTGCCCGTATTCAGCACCAACCCGCCGCTAAAGGCCACAGTGCTGCCCGTATTGTTGGTGAGCGAAACCCCTATTCCTCCGCCTGTTACCATGCCAGTAAAGGACACACTTCCCCCTGTGCGATTGGCTACCTGGACCGTGCGGCCGATACTTTGGTTGATAGTGCCGTTGTATACCAGGTTCACATCCCTTCCATCCACCAGGAAAGCCGTGCCTGTTGTGTTGGCAATCGTGCTGGTATTGGTCGAGGAGAATGATCCATTCACGCGGTCGAACCGAGCCCCCTCTGCTCCTCCCGCACTGCTGATGGCCATATTAGGCGCGCTGAGGAGGAGATCAGCCAAATGCAGAGCCGTCCCGGCGCTGGTTTGGAACGTACCCATTCCGCTGGCGATATTCAATGTGAAGCGACCATCCCAGAACCCGGAACCACCCGTCGTCTGTAAGCCATACGGACCTTGGGCGTAAAGAGATAGCTCGTTGAAGGTCAGGTTCCCGGTTGTATTGGTCATCACCAGACCGCTGCCGCCGACCGGGTTGCCGGATGCACCTGCGCTGAACTTACCCAGGTTGACAGCGCCTACTGCATCGCCTGGAACATCATCAAAGACTACTGATCGGATCGTCGCGCCGCTGGCTGTCACATCACCACTTACGGTGTTGTTGGCAAAGCCAGTGATCGTCAGTGAGCCCCCTGTCCTTTCGATCCACACACCATTGGTTCCAGAGGTCACTGTGTTATTGCTGAATTCCAATATGGCGCTGCCGGCAGTCACCAACATATCAAAGCCGTTGCCGGTCGCTGAGATCGTGTTGTCCTTGACGGTGACCACAGCGCCTGTTACGCCATTATAGGTGACGTCGATCGCGTTCGCGGCGCCACCAATGTTCAGCCCGCGCACTTCGGCGCCGCCGGTTGAAATCGTCACCCCATTCCCGCTAGCGATGGTATTCGCTATGAATGGCTTCTGACCGGCAGGGAGTAAGACCGTAGGATTGGCCCCGCCGTTCACGGAACCCGGAATCTCCAGGGCAACACCTGCGCCGATCAGGCGCTGTCCGGCCTTGAGCGTAATCCCGCTCGTTTGCCCGGTGTTGTTTCCACTGCCGTAGTACACATAAATCGTATCGTTGACTTGAGACGCCGTCTGGGCTTCCGCCAAAGTGGCAAAGGGATCCGTCGACCGGCCTAGCCCGGTTGTGCCAACGGTGTTATTGACATACCACACCATTCCAACCATCTGAATGGTGACGGTTCCGGTCGTGCTCAGCCCTGCCACATCGGTCACCTTGTAAGTAAAGCTACCGCTGGTCGCTCCGGCCGGCGGAACGTAGGTGAACTCACCAGCAGGAGTAACGGTAATCACGGCGCCGCCCGGATTTCCATCCAGGGAGCATTGCAGGGTGTCGCCCGCATCCGGATCACTATCATTGGAGAGCAGGTTACCGACTACGAAAATGCGCGGGGCAGCTACCGCGGTCGAAGCAGCCACGATCAGCTGGGTGTTGCCAACCGTCTGATAGGTCTCATTCCCAACGATGGGGGCTTCATTGACGTTAATCAGGGTAATGGTCACTGTCGCATCATCGCTCAAGGCAGGCGCGCCATTATCTGTGACCCTCACTGTCAGGGTGAATTCAGGGGTTGTCTCGAAGTCAAGCGCATTGGTGTTCGCAACAGTGATATTGCCACTATTATCGATGGCAAACGCCCCGCTTGTATTCCCTGTGAGGATAGAGTAAGTAAAGGTCTGTCCCGCGTCTGGGTCCTGATGAACTACCTGTCCAACGGCTGTAGCGTTCGGCCTATTTTCATCCAGGGTGAACGTAAAGTCATTGATCACGGGAGTTTCGTTGACATCGCTCAAATTGATCGTCGCCGTTGTATCTGTGAAAGCCGCTGGACTGCCCGAATCGGTCACTCGAATGGACAGAGTAAAAGTTCTAGCCGCCGGATCTTCATAGTTGAGCACTGCCGGAACTGCTACCGTGATCTTTCCGGTAGAGTCGATGGCAAATGCATCGCTAATGTTTCCCGACTGGATAGCGAATGAGTGCGTCTGGCCTGTCTCCGGGTCGGTTACCGTCAAGGAGCCAACCGTCGTTCCCAAAACACTGTTCTCCGGCACAGAAAAAGTTACCGGAAGCACCACCGGAGGATCGTTGACATTATTGACCGTGATCTCAACCACAGCCGTGCCGGTCGCAGGTGTCGGAGTGCCATTGTCGGTGACGGAAACATTCAAAGTGTAGGAGGGAAGCGTTTCGTAGTCTAACGATCCGGCAACACTAAGCACGCCTGTCGTAGGATTCAGAAAAAACGCCCCATCCGTATTCCCGCCGGTAATTGAAAACGTGTGGGTCTGGCCCGCGTCGCGATCGGTGAACGACAGTGTCCCCACTTCCGTCCCGACAGGACTGTTCTCATCGACCGAAAAAGCTTCGTCGTCCAGGTCAGGCGTGTCGTTTACATCGGTCACGGTGATGGTCACCGTGCCGCTGCCCGTGAGCGTTCCGCTGTCGGTCACGTCGATCAGCAGCGAATAACTGGGGTTTGCGTTGTAATCAATCGCCGTTGAGTTCGCTACAGTGATCAGGCCGGTGTTGCTGATAGCAAAAGCGCCATCTGTGTTACCGGAACGAATCACAATCGTGTGGCTCTCGCCCGCATCAGGATCGGTAAACGGCAAGGTGCCGACCGAGGTCCCATTGGGGCTGAACTCATTCACGCTGAAGGATGCATCACTGACCTGCGGGGCCTCGTTGACATTAGTTAAGTTTACCGTCACCGTTGCCCAGCCCGTCTCGGCCGGATCACCATCGTCGGTCGCCTCAACTGTCAGGTAAAAAATTGGATTCGTCTCAAAATCGAGGGCCGCCGGATTGAGGACAGAAATTTGCCCTGATCCACCATCGATTGCGAAGGCGTTGGCTATATTGCCGCCCGTAAATCTCCACGTGTGAAACTGGTTGGCCTCATCATCGGTCACTGTCGGAGTCCCGACCACTACTCCGGACTGGCTGTTCTCAGGCAGGGTAAAGGTTACGGGGGGCACCACCGGTGGGTCATTAACATTATTGAGGTTGACAGTGATCGTCGCGCTTCCCGTAGCCGGCGGATAGGCATTGTCGGTAACGGTTACGGTCAGGTTGAAGGTGGGGTTAGTCTCATAATCGATTTCGGAGGGCTGCGCTACACTGATCAACCCTGTAGTAGGATCAATCGAGAATGCTCCGCCGGTATTTCCAGAAGGAAGTATCGCAAAGGCGTGCGTCTGGCCGCTGTCGGGATCGTTAAACGTGACACTGCCGACCGGGAAATCGAGAGCCATATTCTCGTCGATCGTGAAGGTAGCCGTGTTGACTAACGGCGGGTCGTTGTTCTCCTGCACCATAATATTGAAGGTGTACGGCGCCGAAAGATCGATTCCCCCGTTCGCCGTTCCTCCATCATCAGCCAGGCGCAAGGTGATATCCGCGGCGCCAAACACATCGTTGGCAGGTTCAAAAGTCAGGGCGCCTTCCGGGGTCACTTGTGGAGCGGTGGCAAATAGTCCAGGGTTGGAGTTACCGACTACCACGAAGTGCGTGCTTTGGCTGGTCTCATTGGGTCCGGGGTTGATGGCAGTTGCCCACCCGGTCATTGTTTGCGCACCGGAATCTTCCATCACGCTGACGTTGCCGCCCCCGGTAAAACTGGGAGCATCGTTGATCGGTATAATTTCTACTGTAACCAATTGTGCCGAGCTGGCGTTCACGCCGCCATTCTCCGTACCGCCATCGTCTTGCAGAATCACACTCAACTGCGCCTGCCCATATTGATTGGCAGCAGGCGTTAAACGCAACACCCCGGTCTCGGAAATAGCCGGTTGCACAGAGAACAGAGCGTTATTATTATTGGTTACGATAAATTGTACCGTCTGGCTGCTTTCATTTGCCGGGCCTGTCGAGATATTGCTGGCCCAGTCCAATACATATTCGCCAGAGTCTTCGTACACCTGTAGAGGACTGCTGCCGGCAGTAAAGGTGGGGGCATCGTTGACAGGCTGGATGGTTATTTGCACCGTGGCAGAATCGCAGTACTGAGGCGCCCCAGAGTCACAGACTTCAAAGCCAAAGCTGTCCGAACCCACGAAATTGGGAGTGGTCGGTTGATAAGTCAAATTAGGTGGGGTGCCGCTCAAGGTTCCATAGACTGGCTCTTGCCCGATGAGGATCCGATAGGTGAGCAGGTCGCCATCGAAATCCGCGGCGGTGAGTTCGAATGAGACCGGCGGGCCATCTTCAAACACCTCAAGGGTCTGGTCGAAAGCCAACGGCGAGGTTATCAGCGACCCAGGTACCAGGTCAAAATTCTGATCCAGGATATCCTGAAGCAAGACATCTCTGGCTTCGACCGTGCCCGTGTTCGAGACATCCAAATAATATCGCAGCGTATCACCCGCTCCGATCTTAGAATCGTAGTTGTGGTCCTCCTGAAGGACATAACTTTTGGTGAACGTCAGAGTCGGGGTGGCGCCCTGTGCCATTGTTTCAGGCAGCGGTGCGGCGCTGACTCTCCGAGTCGGAAAAGCCGGCGATGCCAGCAGGGAAAAGACGAGAAGGTAACTGATAATTGCGTTGGTCAGCTTCAGCCTGCTTTGGTAGGTCATAGTTTTACCTGCTTCTTAGTTGAACGTAATCTCATACTGCATGCCAGTGGCATCTGGGCCTAAAGGCACAACAAATAAATCCAACCCACCGAGTTGCTCATGTTCCAGGTGGTAGGTTCGTTGGGGCAAATAAGCTGTGCGATCCGAATTGCGTAAAGTGAGCGCAAACGGCTTGCGGAATTCTGGGCTGGGAGCTTCCCCCAAATCGCGTACATCAGTCAATTCCAGCGCGTAGGTCTCGCCGCTCTCCAAGAGAATTACGAATTTCTCGTGGAGATAGGGCAGAAAATCAACCATGGTTAATTGTGTCATTTGCTCACCTGTTGTGGGGGAATCCAACGCATGAAGTAATACACTTCTTTGTCTTCAGCCACTTGAAAGCCCAGGCGTTGATACAGTCGCAGCGCCGGATTGAACTTCTCAACGTGGATCGAAACAATCTTTCCCGTGCGCCGGCCTTCTTCCTGAATTTCGCCAATCAACCGGCCGCCCAGACCCTGACCGCAATATTCGGGCAGCAGGGCAATGTCCATGATACGTATCTCATGCTCCCAGCGATCCACGTATAAGCGCCCAATCGGCTGCGTCTCATTTTCGATGATCTGAAAGCTGGCATTCGGGTAATAGCGCAAATAATGCTCTCGCTGCGCCAGGAATTGCATGCGCACGAAGGCCTCCTTCTGAGCAGCATCCCAAGAGGTCATTTCTAATTCGGCCCGGCGAATAGTGCCATACAGCCGGCACAAGAACTCTAAATCGCCTTCGTTTTCCTGGCGTAACTGAGTCTTCATTCGAAAACCTTATGGACGGGGCGGGAAGACCCCTTGCAAAGCAATGCAAAAGTAGAAGGTTAAGTAGGGCATCATGTTATTGTGAGGCTGGTCACCCCCCGCGGGAGGTAGTGCATTCGCCGCCATCGCGACTCCGGTAGTTCCCATCTGTGTGTGAAATGAATTCTCCCCGGGTATCTTGCAAAGCACCGCATCTCCTCTGGGTGCGGGATAATCCGCAGGGTAGTTACTGGCCCGGCTAGTGTGAGAATGAGCGGGAATTTCAGATTCCAGTAAGGACACCGTTTCCGAGCCACCCGTCTCTCCGAGATCATGTAGGGACAGCCCGGGTCCCTGATCGGGGTGCATTGGCGCACGGCCCTGAAGATCGGGGAGGGCAAAGTTGGATTTTCCATTGCCGCCATAGGTCGTGCCCAAAAGAGAGAATAGAGCTGTATTCTGCGATAATGGCAATAACTGACCGTCACACCAGGCCCAACCTCTTGGGGCAAAGTTGAACGGGAAGATGCGAATTTCAGCAACAAAAGGATCTGCCATACGGTCTCCTATGTGGGGGAAGGGAAGATGCCAAATAACGAAATAATATAATTGACACACAGGTAAGGTTGGAAGTTGGTGTGCGGCTGGCTGCCGCCAACTGTTGTGACCACCGCCGAGTTCATAGCTTCGGTTCCACCGGTTGTGTTCAATAGGTAAACGTCCGTTGCAGCGGACCGTGCAAAGACTTTTCCACCCGGACTGGATTCCTGAGCGAAATCGGAACTGCCCAGCAGCGGGTGCGAATGCGCCGGGATTTGTTGAACGGTGAGAGTGATTTCTTCCACCCCACCGGTTTCGGACAAAACAAAACCGTTTCCCTGGTGGACCGGCAACCGCCCGCGCATATCGGGTAAGGCAAAGGTGGACTGTCCATCTCCGCCATACGTTGTCCCAATCAAATTGAATAAAGTCTCAAACTCGCTAATGGGCAGCAGCCGGCCATCACAAAAAAACCAACCGTTCGGAGCAAAGTTCCCCGCGAACAATCTAATTTCACCTACATATGGTTGAGCCATACCTCTACTCCTCGATTAAGTCGGTGATGGGAATATGCCTTCTATGGCAATACAGAAAGATAGAGTCAGGAAAGGTTGCATATTCAAATGCGCCTGACTTCCGCCGGTATTCATAATTGTGGCCGGATTGAGAGCAATCAGGTTTACCGGAGGCCCATACAGGTTGCTCAACGTCCGAGCGGGGAAAGCGCCGGTCGGGTTGTTGGTAGTCCCTTGAGCCTGGTTTCCATTGAACTGGTGAGCGTGGGTTGGTATCTCTGCGATCGACAAGGTGTGAGCCTGTTCGCCTCCGCGCTCGCCCAGAGTGTGCGAAGATCCCACGTGGATGGGAGTCCTGCCGCGCAGATCGGGCAGGGCAAAATTCACCCGGCCATCTCCCCCATACGTAGTGCCCAACAGGGAAAACAAGGCCTGGTTCTGGTTAATGGGCAGAAGCTGGCCATTACAGAGCGCCCATCCCCTTGGGGCAAACACAAAAGACATCATTCTAATTTCGCTCAAAAACGGTTCAGCCATTTTTGCTCCTTCCTAAGCCTGGCCCGGCGCCACATAATCTGCGGTGTACCAGTTTTTTCCGTCCAGCGATTTGAGCACAAAGGGCAAACCCCCGGCAAGCAGGGTGGCAAAGACCCAACCATCCGATGTCGCACGTACCTCGCGGACGGGCAGTTGCGGGCCAAAATCGGCTAGCACTGCCCAGACCTGCCCGTTTGCCGAGCCTAATAGCTTTCCATCGGTAGTCCCTCGGTAAAGCCGATGTCGCTCGGAAGCTTGTGGGTCTGTAAAGGGTTTGGACGCCGAAATCAACGGCGCCAGGACTGCGCTGGCAGAAATGACCATGACTCGCAAAAACTGCCTGCGGTCAATGCACAAACGCTCGCTCAAAGTATTCATATCTTTCATCCTTAAGGGTGAAATTGGAAAATCGCAATGCGCCGAACATCCTCGGCGATAATATATTCTATTAGTCGGTCGAAAGCTTGGGATTGGGTTGTGTCCCCCTCCTATTGATTCTCGAATCACTCACGCTGATTTTAAATAATAAAAAAGTATCTTTAAAATAATAACATGGTTAGGGCTTACATAATATTACAAATCTGTTGGAATACTGGAATATTCGTTTCAATCTCCTTTCCAGAACGTCCTCTTCTGTAATCTCCGTTAATCCAATTTGTCTTTTAGGAAGGCATCGTTCGGCCCAAAAAGTTAGACTCCAGTAATGAATCCGTAACGGAATAGGCATCGCATTAGGCAATGGTTTGGTATAATAAAACAGACCACTGTCTCATCCAAGGGAGAAGCTTCATGCGATCCATTGATCTTTCGACGATGGTGCCCGCTCAGATCTTGAACCTGAACGAATTTGAGCAGAAAACCTCGATTCATCCCGACCATACCCT
>CAZMMI010000125.1:0-11638 GCA_964567255.1 uncultured Anaerolinea sp. | reverse complement strand
GCCAGGTTGGGGATGACTTCTCCGGGGGTGACGGCGGCCTGGAGCGTGGCGGTGTAGGTGATGGTGGCGCTGCCGCCGGCGGGAATAGAAGCGATATTCACCGTGAGGGTGTTGCCCGCCGAGTTGTTGACTGCTCCGGTTGCGCCACCGGCGAGGGTGGTGGACACTGAGGCGGTGTTGAGAGATAGTACCGCCGGGAGCGGGTCGGAAACCTCTACGTCATAGGCTGTGCCCACAAAGGCTCCGCCGGGATTGGTCACTACCAATTGGTAAGTGACCACGCCACCGGCATCGATCGGGCTGGGCGGGGTCGGGATGTTCTTGGTGATAGTCAGGGCGGGCTCGCTGACATTGAGTGAGTCGGTGGCGGTGATGGTCTGGCTTGCCCCTGCGCCGGTGGTGTAGGCCAGGGTGGCGGAGTTTTCGCGCAAAACGCCGGTCTGGTTGGCCGCCACGTTGGCCACAATAGCCGAGAAGGACAGGGTGATGGGCGAGTTGGAGACCACCGCGTCACCGAAGGTGGCAGTGAGCGTGACCGGGACAGAACCGTCATTGGGCGCGCTGGCGGTGAAGGTGCTCCACGGGGTGATGCCGCCGGTGAGGGTTTCTGAACCGGACACGAAGATCAATCCAGCCGGGAGCGTGTCGGTGATGGTCAGGTTGCGCAGCGTGCCCAGGGGCGAGGTGAGGGTCAGGGTGTAGTTGACCACTTCGCCAATGGTAGCCTGAGTCGTGCCGTTGTCGCTCTTGGTGAAAGTTGGGGCGGGCGAGGTGAAGGTGGCAGTGGCGGTATCCTGCGTGCCGTCATAAGGATATACGGTCCCGTCGTTGTAGTTGCGCTCCAGCTCGGGCGCGGCGGGCACGCCGTCCTGGGTGCTCCAGTCCGCGTCGACCGTGTTGGTGTGGGAGCTGTTCAGGTACAGGCTGGATTGGGCCGTGGCGGTGTAGGTGCAGCGGATGTAGGAATCCGGGTTGGTGGAAGGAATATCCCAACTTCCCGCCGGGCTGCCGTCAAAGGTGACGGTTCCTGCGCCGATGGTTACGCTGACGGGAATCGAGCTGGTTGTGGAACCGTTGTAGTATTCGCAGGACTGCGACCCGGTGTTGTAGCTGACTGAGGGAGCCAACGTGTCGAGAGCGGTAACGTCATAGGCCATCCAGTTACCGGTGTTGGTGAAGGTCACGGTGTAGGTGACCACATCTCCGGCTTCCACATCGGAAGCGGGCAGTACGCTCTTGGTGGTGGTGATTCGCGGCTCACGAATGGTGATCGGGACTGTTGAGAGGGGGCCAGTGACTTGTGTTCCATTATTTGGATTCGTATACCGGAAGCGCCCACTGTTGTTGATGGTATCTCCGTCGTCGGTGGTGGTTATATTGAGTACCCTTGCTCTCAGCCGTACCAGGAAACTGTTATCGGTGGTGACATTATTGGCCGTCGTGGTGGTGTCGCCAAAGTTCAGGGTCAACGTTCCACCTGCTCCTCCAGGGGCCGTGATGGTGGGGGTTGGGTTGAGGACGCCGTTGAAATCAGCAGTGAGAAGCCCGCCGCTGGCGGCTGCGCTGGTAATGACCTGAACGCTGCCGCTGACATATTGAAGTGTAGCCGGTAAAACATCATCTACCAACAAACCACGCGTTACGCCTTCGCGCAGGCTCACGCGAATGTTGTAGGTAATTTGGTCGCCGATGGTGTAATTGGTTGGCGTGACGAGTTTCGTTACAGCAGGGGCTGCCAGGGTGACGCTGACCGGACCGGTCGCGGTGTAATCGTTGGGGGCGGCGCCGCTGCCATTGCGTTCGCCGTTGTCTGTGCCTCCGGCGCCAGGGGTGACCGAGCCGGTGGGGTTGGCAGGTGTGCCGGCGAGCGGCAGGCTGGTGTAAGTCACCGTGGCGATGTTGGGGATGGTCAAACCGCTGGGAGCAGTGGCCGCGATGGTGGCGGTGATCTGAACTGTTAGAGTGTCACCGGGGTTGAGGCAGTTGGCGTTGACCGTGAGCAGCTGCCCAGCAAAGGCGGCAGAACCGGCAAAGGGGATTGCAGGATTGGCTGAGCACGTTACTGGGGCAGATATGATGGTGGCCGTACCCGGAATCAGGTTAGCGTTGAGGGTGTCGGTCACGATCGGGTCATAGGCGATGGTATTGTTGACGTTGTTGTTTGCGGTGATGATCAGGTTGTAGGTTAATGTGTCTCCCGCGTCCAAAGCGCCGGCGCCGAAGCGTGTTTTGGTGATGGACAGGTTGGGTTCGCGGACGGTCAGGTTGACCGCGTTGGAGGGTAGGCCGGAGGGGCTGCCGCCGATGAGCACCTGGAAGACGTTGGAGAGAATATCGCCGGCGTCGTTGCTGCCAAGGATGCTGTTATCGACCAGGGCATTGAACTCAACAATCACGAACTCGGGGTCGGGGTCGGAATCCTGGTTGAGCAGGTTGCCAAACTTGAAGAACACATCAGCGCCGCTGGTATAGGAGTCTGGATCCGCGGCTGTGTCGCTGCTGCTGCCGATGTTGGCGTCGGGCAGTGTGCAAGGCAATGCGGCTGGAGCAGGATTGCTGGCATCGGCAGCGGTGCCAGGCAGGGTGCAACCGGAAACGGCAGGGACGCTGCCCACCGCGGTGGAGGTGATGCCTGTGCCGTCGGCAACAAAAGCAAAACGGTTGCTGCCGTCATCCAGGAAGGTCAGGCCGTTGGGCAGGATGTCCTGGAGTTGGAAGTTGGGGCTGCTGCCTTCGGGAACCTGTACCAGTAGACGGAAGCGAGCAATTTCTCCGATCGTGACGCTATTTCCAGTGGTGTGAGCTTCTGAAGTGACTTGCAGGTATTTGACCGGGGCAACAGGGCTGACATTGATGGTTGTCATGCCCTCGGTGCGGTAGTCGTTGAGCGAGCCGCTGTTTAGGAGGCCGTCTTCACCGGTGCGCTCGGTAGAGCCGGGGTTGTAGGGGGAACGCGGAGCAATGGTACCGCTCAGGCTGGTCCAGCGGGTTTGAGCGGTGTTGGTGAGGATTTGCCCGGGGTTGACCGTGCCGGACAGGACACCTTGATAGGTGAGCTGGCAGCTAGAATTGGGCGGGAAGACTGCCCAGGTGGCGGTCAATGTGGGGGCTGCCCCGGCCACGTCGAGGGTGGGGGCTCCGGCGGGGCAGGCTGCGACCGCAAACGAGCCGGTCACGTAGTTGATGCCCAACGGGACGATATCGGTCATAGAGACATCGAATGCGTCGGTCACATTGGTGCTGGTCAGATCGATGGTGAAAGTGAGCAGGTCGCCCGCGTCGCCGGTAAATGCGTCGGCGGACTTGGCGGTGTTGATGACCGGCTCGATCACCGTAACGTTGGGGGCCGAGACCGAGGCGATGCTGCCGCCCGTCCAGGAGAGCTGCGCCTGGTTGTTGAGCGGCGTCCCGCTCTGGTTGGCGGGGACGTTCAGCACCACGGCAGAATAACGCAAGGTGATGGTTTCGGCAACGCTGTTATCGGTATTACTGTTGGTGAGTGTGCCCAGGTTGTAGGTGACCGATTGGCCCGGAGCGGCGACGACCGGGTTGGCAGGGTCACTGCAGGCGGCGGCAAACCCGCCGGCCAAGTCGGTGGAAAGGCTGGGGGAGGCGGTGACGCTGAGGCAGTCGACAAAGGCCAGCCCGGCGTCCAGCGTGTCGGTGAGGACCGCAGCAGGCAGGGTGCCTTCGGGTACTGTCAGGGTAACCTCGTAGGTGACCAGTTCGCCAATGACTGCCTGGTTGTTGGCATTGGTAGCGTTGTTAATCTCGCTGCCTACCAGTGTTTTATTTGCCAAGGGAGGGAGGGTGGTGACTGAGGCGCTGTCGGTTGGGTCGGTCAGAGTGTGGTCAGGGCCGGTTTCTGTACCGGAGTAGAAGGTCAGGGCGGCGGTGTTGGTGAGGGTGGTGTTCGGAACTGCCGAGCCAGTGACGACCGCATTATAGGTAATGATGGCGATGTTGCGCCCGCTTGTAAGGCTGTAACGATCCAGAGCACCGGGATCAGGGTTGGTGGGGCCGGGATCATCCAGACGCAAAGGCGTAGTGAACAGATCACCGGAATAAGTGAAAGCTGCGCCGGCGCCGTCGCGAGCACAGAGCGTGCCGGGCACAAAGAACATGCCGGCGGGCAGCGAATCGGTGAGGGTGACGTTAAATGCGCCGGTCAGGCCGCTGCCCATGTTTTCGACCACGATGGCATAGGTGACGATGTCACCAGCATCCACGCCGGTGAGATTGCTGTTGATTGGATAGCTGATTAGCCCGTCAGAGTTGATCGTATCGCTGAAGGCAGGGCAAGCTCCGCTGGTGAAGGTGAAGTCGGCCGGCCCGACATCGACCGGGTTGAAGACTGCCGAGGCCCGGTCGGTGGCAACGACGCCTTTGGAGATGCGGCTGACAACCGGCTGGGTCAGTTGGATTTGTACAATCGAGTCTGAGTCGCGATCTTCGGTGTTGGTGGAGCCTTCGGTGGCGCGCACCTGGTTGGTGAGGAACAATCCATCGGCAAAGGGGTCGGCGTTGACGGTGACGGTGAATAGAATGTCCACGGTGCGCAAAAGTTCGGTGGGGCCGTCGTAGTCACCGTAGAAGAAGGTGATTGAATTTTGAGCGCCATCGGTACTGATGGCGGGGGTCAGGCCTGAATATGTGTAAAAAGTGTCGGAAGGGCCGAACTTGGCCGTTCCAGCGACGGGCGCAGCCGAGTCTACGGTGGCGATGAAGGGACCGGTAACTTCGGTGGAACGCAAGACGGGCAGGGGCAGATAATCGATGAAGCGCAGGCTTTCTACGTCGCTGGTGGGCAGGGTGTAGCGGATGCGGTAAGTCACCGTGCCGCCGGGGGCAACCTGGACATTGGTGCATTCACCACCCGAGCAGACGACGCCATCGACCGCATAGATGGATTTGACCAAAGCACCTTGCGGGACGACGACCGAAGCGGCGCTGTCGTCGGCTTCACGCTGCCCATTGGGGGCCAGGTTGCTGACCTGCAAAATCGCCCCATCGATGAGAACATCATTCTCGAGGAGGTCACCCTGGTCGACCGAAGGATCGCCGGAGGGGTAGGTGTCGCTGAATTCCTGTTGGATCACGGTGCGGAATCGAATTTGGCCGGTGGTGGCGCCGTTGTTATAAAGGGCGCAGTCGGGAACAGGGCCTCCCGTTCCGCCTGTATCCCCGGCAGCGTTCACAGGAATACAGCCGCCAACCATCCAGCCGTTGGGCCGGCCGCGGGTGAGCAGCTCGGCGGACACGCGGAAGGTGACCGTGGTGCTGCCGTCGGTGGCAGGGTTTGTATCGTTGCCGATTTGGGAAGTATCTTCCGTGAAGTTGGCGGCGTTGAAGGCAGCGGCAGGTAGAACGAACTGGTTGCCGGCGATTTCGAGCGTGGGGACAAAGGTGGCGTCAAAGCGCTGACCATCCGAGAAGGTGTCGGTGATGATCACATCCTGGAAGGCGAAGAAATCGGAGATTTGGAAGTCTAAAGTGTATTCCAGAACGTCCGCGGGGGAGATGCCGGGGGCGCCATTGTTGACGGCGGTGCGAACCGATTTCTGAATGGCGATGGACTGATCTTCGAGGGTGTGATCGTTGGCTGTGGCGTTGCTGACCACCAGTGTGGCGGGAAGGTCGCGCGGGTCAATCGGTGTCCAGGTACCCTGGGCGGCGGCGTCATTGATCGAGAGGTTGTCATCACCGCTGGCAGCAGGCAGCACGGGGTTTCCATTGGCGTCATTCAGGGGCACAAAGAATTCAATGACGGCGGTGGGAGTTTGCGTGCCGCCAGTCACACTGGCCCATTCCACGATCAGTTGGTTGTCGGGCGGGTTGGCCGGAGCGCCGATAGTGGGTTGGTCGATAGCTGCGCCACCGGCCGGGCTGGCGCTGATCAGGCTGAGGTAAGCCAGATCGTTGGGCAGCAGGTCGATGAGCTGGAAGCTGCTTAATACTTGCCCGTTGGCAATTTCAGCTACGATGCGATATTGGCGCGGGTAGTTGGGGCCGGTGGCGGTTTCATCTTCGGGGCCGAGGTATTCTTTGGTCAGGGTGATGAGTGTGGGGCGGACGGTATCGGTAGAAGTTGGCAATGATCCTAAAATGGAAGGATCGGTGGCGGGGTTGGCCAGGGGGTCTAATCCAAACTGATAGCCGCCGCGAGCCTGGATGGTGAGCGGGGCGTTCAGGTCGGCCAGGTTGCTGAGAGAGGCGCTGATGGTGATTTCGGCGGCGGGCTGATCGGGAACAAAGGAGCCGAAGGGCAGTTGGAGGGTGATGAATTGATCGCCGGGGGTGAGGCCGCAGACCTGAATGGGCTGGTTGGCAGTGTCCACCGCATAGGGGTGGGTGACGCAGCCCGAAACGGGCACTACCTGCAGGGTGGTGACCATGGGAGCGCCGAGATAGGTGGCGCCGTTGAAGGTGATGCCGTCGTCGCCATCGATGCCGGTGGCCGGCAATATCAGGTCGACAAAGGGGCCGTAGCCGGTGTTGGTGGACGGATTGCTGTCACTTGTTGTATTGTCAAAGGTGACGGTGAAGGTGAAGTTCTCACCAATAAAAACATCCCCTGGCGTGTTTACCGTGACGCCGGGGACGGGGTCATTGAAAGGAGCTGCAAAGGCGGATAATGGAGCAGGCAACGAAGCCAAGACGGCAAAAAAAAAACCGACACGCAGCAGCCGAGCGACGATCGACTTTTTCATATTCCCTCTCAATGTACAGTCAAATTGCTGAAAAGCAAAAAAACAACAAATTAACAATCCAGGTTAATTCTATCTTATATTTCCGATTAGCTGTGTTGCAATTGTGAAACAATTCTCAAAGTTATAAAAAAATAAGCAGACCTCTACTTGTCTTTCCTGCCTTGTTGCGCTATTCTTGAGTTTAGATGATACTTTCAGAAACGGCACCCCCCTCCATCTTCATCGTCTCCGGCGGCGTGGGCGCCAGCGGTGAGCAATTGGTATATACCGCGCTGGCACAGTACCCGGTGGATGTGGTGCGGGTGACGACTATCGGAAATGTGCGCCAACCCGAACAGGTGAGAGATGCGCTGCGTCAGGCGCGGCAAGCCGGGGCGCTGGTGGTGCACACATTGGTGGACGCAGCCCTCCAGCAACTGCTTGTGACGGAAGCGGCTCGGATGGGGGTGAAAGCAGTGGATGTGATGGGCCCGATTCTGGAGTGGGTGACTGGGCAAATCGGCCACCCTCCTGCCGGTCAGCCTGGCTTATACCGGCAGTTGAACCGGGATTACTTCGACCGGGTGGCGGCCATCGATTTCACCATGAAGCATGATGATGGCAAACGCCGCGAGGGTTGGCCGCAAGCGGAAGCGCTGCTGGTGGGCGTTTCGCGGGTAGGGAAGACTCCTCTCAGCATTTACCTGGCGGTGCTGGGTTGGAAGGCCGCCAATTACCCGTTTGTGCCACAGATTCCTATACCTGAAGCACTCTATGCGCTGGACCCGGCGCGGGTCTTTGGATTGACCATCGAGCCGGGGCAGTTATTACAGTATCGCACGCAGCGCCAGCGCCAACTGGGCGTCATGGGAACCTCCGCCTATGTAGATCCGAAAGCAGTGTTTGAAGAGGTGCAGAGCGCGGAGGCGGCTTTCAAGAAAGGCCGTTTCACGGTTGTCGATATGACCGACAAAACGATCGAACTGGGCGCGGATGAGATCATCCGCCATTTGAGCCGCCTGATGGTTTAGCTTTTTGGTTGGCAAGAGGAGCAGAGTATGTTCAACGCACTCACTGAAGAATCGCGCAACCTATTGGCTTTATGCGCGGCAGCAGGTGAACCGATCTTGATCACGGATGTGCTGGCGATGGCCCCGGATCTGTTCTCGGGGCCTGTGGCAGTGCTGGATGCTGCCCGGCAGGCGGGGGAGCGGATCTATGGAGATGGCGAGATATTGGGTTATACGGTGAGCGATCCTGAACTGCAAGCGGTGTGGATGACCGAGTTGCAATCATCCGATCAATGGGCGGGGTGGCAGATGCGTTTTCTGGATTACGGTGCGCGCATTCTGGAAGGACTACGAACAAAAGAGATTGCTCCCCGCCAGGCTCCGGCATGCGTGGTGTATGGATATGGGAGGGCGCTGGAAGCCGTGGATGCGCCGTTGGGGGTGCGTGTGCGATTGATGTGCCGCCCTTGGGTGGATGCCTGGGAGTGGCTGGGCTGGCCGCAGGGTTTCCAGGCGGACGCCATGCGAATTTTTGAGCGGGCATCTAGAGACCCGGCCAACCTGGGGATCATGATTTTGGCAGGGTTGTGCTATACGGCGGTAGAGCATTGGGTAGCAATCGTGCCAAATTTTATCGGAGAGGCTTTGAATCGCGGACTGATCAGTCCTGCACAGACTCTTTCATTGGTCGACCTTGCGAATGGTGATGAACGCATGCGTGGTGAAACGCTGGCCTATATCTATCGACTGCTACCCCCAGATTATGCCAGACAGCTTGATGAGGAGATTGCCAGTCGAAAGCTACGAGTCGGCCAATCGGTTTCTCCAAGAGTTAAAGACCCCGGGAAGGTGCTGTCGGAACAAGCCGCTGAAGAGCAATTGCAATATTATGAGCAATCTGTGAGAAATGGGTGGTCAGAAGAGGTGATTTACAAAATCATCGACCTGGTAGAAATGCTTCCGGAAGATTATTTTGAACGGGGTCTTGATCTATGGGAACGAGCAGCCGATTACGATTATTCCTTTCCCGACGAGATTATTTCAAGGCTGCCAGAACGATTGGTGGACAGGGTATTCTCCATGGGAATAACAATGCTTTACAGCGAATCAAAATATGGCCACAGTAGCGGTATCGATGTGCTCACGATGCTTTTACCTCGCCTGACAGACGGGCAGATAATGCACCTTATAGAGTTACATCGGACCTCGACGGATAGCCTTTATAAGATTGAACCTAGGGTTATAGAACTGCCGACCCCGGTTTTAGAAACACTCCTGGAAAAATTGAGCCGGGATCAAAGGGAAGATAGGGTTGCTAAGGCAGTAGAGGAACTACACCAGCTTCTTGATAAGCGGGAGCAGAAAGCGGGAAGCGAGATAAAAGATGCACAGTATGCCTCTTCTGTCGAACGGGTGCCTGCATCGGAAGCTGAATTAACAAAAGAACTGGCTGAAATCCGTGGGATTAAGGATTTAAGTTCGCGAATGTCTCGTCTGGTGACGTATATTCAAAAGATAGAAAATTCCCAGCGTGGTTCATTGGTAGAAGAAGCCCTTGAATTGCTGTGGAAACTTCCAGGCGAAAGAAACACCGCTAAAGCGATTATGGAACTGGGGCCGCTGTTAAACGCCCGGCAGGCAGAATCTGTGCTCGAACTAGCCCGCCTCACGCCGCTGGATCATCAATCCTGGGGATATTCATCATGGTCACGCAGCCAGGCGGTTTTAGCGCTGGCGACTGCGTTCCCCGATGATCGGCGGGCGGAGATTCTGATGGAGGCAGTGCAGTGGGCCAGAGAAGAAGCACACCCTGCTTGCCGTGAACGGGTTTATCGGAATATTACCGGGCGGCTGCCCGGTGGACTGCGGTATCCTATTCTTGAAGGGATGTGGGAGCTTTATGGAGAGGATCGAGCGTATAAGAGTTGGCACGATTTTAACGATGTCTTCTACCAGTTCAGCAATGTTTGGATTGAAATGTGCCAGATCAATGCGGTGGACCCATATGATACACTTGTAAAGACGCTGCGTGTGGTGATGGGCGGGCCGATTTGGGTTGTGTCCGGCTTTTTGCGAGCCTTTCATTCCATCATTTACCAGATAGGTGGCGAAAGAGCAATTGTGGATGCAATAACGGCCGATTTAAATGCCCATATCTGGTGGTCGTAACGTTTTGTCGATATATTTCTTTGAGGAACACTTTTATATATGAATTCCAGCCGCTCGTCTGCCAACATAACCGGCGCCAGGCAAACCATGCAGACCTGGGCCAGGGTCATCGATTCAATTTCCGATGCCCCGGAGAATTTTCAGGGCCCGCTGGAAGAAATCGTGAAGGGATTGGACGACTTCCCTTATGCCGTTTTTGCGCCGGCGATGGATGGGCCGGGAAGCACCCGCAAGGAGCGCGTGTTGTGTCACGCCAACGGCACGATTTTCGTTCTTGAAAAATCTAGCGATAAGATCATCGTGACCGGCTTCCGCTATGTGGATATTTCCATGCTGGAGGTGGGCAATATCTTGCTGTACTCCTGGTTTTCCATTTGGGGTAAGTCAACTCGAGGGGAGGAGACATCGTTGACGGTTGAGTTCAATGAATCCACCCTGCGGCATTTTGAGCCATATTTTGCGCGGATGCGCCCTGTCAGTGAAGAGGGGGCAGACAGAGCCGCGGAGCAGACCAAGCTCAGTTTTCTGTCAAGCGAGAACTTTAAGTTCATGAATTTTGCCTGCCAGAATCTAATTCCAGGTGAGCGAGTGCTGCACACTGTGTATCAACCGATTCGTCGAGAAGCGCTGGTTGCATTTTTGGGCCGCGCTTTTTACCGTACCCTTTTCCCGGCTCATCTTCTTCTACTCACCGACCGGGAATTGATTCTGATTGGGGAAGCAGAACACGTTGCAGAGAAGAATC
The DNA here is from genome assembly GCA_964567255.1 of uncultured Anaerolinea sp. Taxonomy (GTDB): domain Bacteria; phylum Chloroflexota; class Anaerolineae; order Anaerolineales; family Anaerolineaceae; genus Anaerolinea. The sequence goes on along the minus strand of CAZMMI010000125.1, from coordinate 1,025 downwards.
GCGGCAAATATGGGGGCACGCTGCGGTATATTCCGTTGCGATTGCTGGAGTCTGTGGATGAAGAGCCAATCTCGGGGGATTTGAAGAAGGTCGTTGTACGGATGAAATTCGGTCCGCCAATTGAGAGGCTGTTGGATAGCTCCAGTGCAGAAACAATAAGGAATTTCCTGGCTGCATTGGCTGAAACACGCCGCCAGATATAAATAACTTTCGCGTTGTTTTTGTGATTTCGGCTAGTTTTTGCTTGCCTCTTGGAGGGTGGCACGTTTACGGCGGTATTCGATGATGGGCAGGTCGCCTTGAACGAGCACCTCGCCGATTTTGAGCCCGCTCGGTTTGGGTTGTTGGGTGATCACCACGCGGCGATCTTCGTGGGCGATATATACGTTGCTGGGCATGGCGAGGCGGGCTACCAGTTTTCCCAAACCGGGCAGTCTGAGGAAGTTTTGATAGAAACGCAGGTACAGCAGAGTGTTGTTCTCATCTACTGGAACGAAGGCAGCCACAACTCTGACTTTTTCACTGATGTAATTCTGCCAGAGGTTGGGGAAGATGAACTCGAGGTGAAAGTCGGTGTGTTTTCTTGGCGAAAGTTCACTGGGTTTGCGAGGCGGGCGGCCATCATCCAAACGGTTGAAGACGTAGGTGTAAAACATCTGATCGCCCTTCCACTCGACCACAGGGCCGTCTACGACAGTGCGGTTACCGCGCCCGATGGTTGTGCGATGGATGAAAGGGAGATGGACAACATCCAACTGGTTTTCAATGACCCGTGAATAGTGCGCGTTCCAGGGATCGCGCGCCGAACCGTACTGGAAGGTGTCGCCCAGGTTGTCGAAGAATTGGGGCGCTGAGAGATCGGCTGGAGGAGATTCGCCCCACCACAGCCAGATTAGTCCATGGGCTTCGTAGGTGGGGTAGGTTTTTACCTTCATCGCCGCAGGAATGATGCCCTCTTGGCCGTTGGCTGGAATGAGGACGCATTTTCCGGATGAATCAAACTCGAATCCGTGAAACGGGCATTG
>CAZMMI010000124.1:8017-11749 GCA_964567255.1 uncultured Anaerolinea sp. | reverse complement strand
GCTATAATTATCCTGGCATGCCACCTTTTCTGCTCGCCACCAAGCTCCACCAACCCTCCCTACCGGTCCGGCGCGTCCGCCGCGCGGCCCTGGCCCAACGCCTGGACGAGGGCCTGCAAGCCGGACACTGCCTCTCGCTCATTTCCGCTCCGGCAGGTTTTGGCAAGACCACCTGTGTGCTCGAATGGCTCGCCGGGCTGGCTCGACCTGCTGCCTGGCTCTCTCTAGACAGTGCCGACAACGACCCGGTCCGCTTCTTCGCTTACCTAGCCGCTGCCCTCCACAAGGTTGACCCCAGCCTGGACCGAGATATTGAAGGCGCGCTCCAATCCGGGCAGTTGCCCGCCCCCGAGTCCATCGCCGCCGCCCTGGTCAACGATATCCTCCAGGCCCCGCGGCCCTTCGTCCTCGTTCTCGACGACTTTCATCTCATTCAGGAAACCACCGTCCTGCGCGCTCTTGAGACCCTGCTGGCCAACCTGCCCCCGGCGCTCCACCTGGTCATCATCACCCGCGAAGACCCCCAACTTCCCCTGGCTCGCCTGCGCGCCCACGACCGCCTCACCGAAATCCGCGCCGCTGACCTGCGCTTTTCCGGCGACGATACCAGCATTTTCTTCAACGAGGTCATGGGCCTGTCTCTGGCGCTGGACGAGGTAGTCGAGCTTGAGAACCGTACCGAAGGCTGGATCGTCGGTTTGCAACTGGCCGGGCTGTCTATGCGCGGCGGCAGCGACCCTTCCGCCTTCATCAACAGGCTCACCGGCAGCCATCGCCACATCCTCAACTACCTCACCGAAGAAGTTCTCCAACGTCTGCCCGAAGACGTGCACACCTTCTTGTTGCAAACCTCCATCCTCGACAAGCTGCACGGCGACCTGTGCGACTCGGTCACCGGGCGCGGCGACAGCGGCCAACTCCTCGAGCGCCTGCTAACGGCCAACCTGTTCCTCATTCCCTTGGATGACGAGCGGCGCTGGTATCGCTACCATCACCTCTTTGCCGATTTGCTGCGCAGTTACCAAACGCGCCTCGGAAAGCCTCAGGTTGTTGAACTCCACCAGCGCGCAGCCGTCTGGTATGCCCAGGCCGGCTTCCCCGGTGAAGCCATTGAGCACGCCCTGGCTGCCGAAGATTACCCACTGGCCTTGAGCCTGCTGGAAGCCAACATCATGCCCCTGCTCATGCGTGGCTACGCTCGCACGGTCGAAACCTGGTTGAAAGCCTTCCCGCCCGAAGCCCTGCCCAGCAGCCCCAAAACCGAGCTGGCCTTCGCCTGGATGTACCTGCTGCGCGGTAATTATCCCCTGACCACTACCTACATCGAACGGGCCGCCCAGGCATTGGAAGGTACCGGGGAAGGTTCCGATGTGCTGCAAGCCGAACTGCTGGCCTTGCAATCGAACCTCAGCAGCGTGCAGGGCCAGGCTCCGCTTGGCATTCAGCAGGCCATGCGCTCCATTGAGCTTTCCCCGCCCGACAACCACTTCCTCTTGGGTTCTGCTTACATGGGTTTGGGCAGCGCCTACCGCCTGCTAGGCGACTTTCCGAACATGCAAAAAGCTTTCCGGAAATCCATCCATCACAACCGGCTGGCCGGGAACTTCTTGCCCGAGATGCTGGCGGTATCCGCGGTGACCCTCTCAGCCATTCTCTACGGTCAATTGTCGCTGGCGCTCGAGGAAGGCCTGCAAGCCATCCACCGCATGGAAACCTCCCAGGCATCCTTTCCACCGATCAGCGCCACAGTCTATGGAGCGGTTGGGCTGGTTTATTATGAAAGGAACCTGTTCGATCCTCTACGCGGGCTGTTCGCCCAATCGTCTCGCATGGGCAGCCTCAGCGGTCACAACGCCGGGGTGGTCTATGGCAAGATCCTCACCTCACGCCGCGAATTGGCCGAAGGCCGCCTGGACCAGGCCGAGCACATCCTGCGTGACGCGCTCGAGTTGCTGGCTCTGGGTGCTCCGGTATGGATGCGCCCAGATGTGGCAGCCCAGCAGGTGCGCATCTTGCTGGCTCGTGACGATCCTTCCGCCGCCGAGGCCACCCTGGTCCACTTCGGTTTGAAATACGATTCTGGTGTATGCATCCCCGGTCGCATGGAAATGCAAACCGACCTGCTGCATCTTTCGGCGCTGCGCCTGGCCCTCTACCGCGCCCGGCAACAAGATGAGCCGTCGCACACCCGTTCAGCCCTGGCCCTGGCGGATGCGCTCATCGACTCCGCCGCCGCCGACCAGCGCAACGGCGCCTTGCTGCAAGCCCTGGTTCTGCGCGCGCTCCTGCGCGCCCAGCAGGGCCAAGCCGCAACGGCCCAGGCTGACTTGATCCGCGCGCTGGAAATTGGCGAGCCTGAAGGCTACGTCCGCTCCTTCCTCGATGAAGGCCCCGCGCTCATCCCTCTATTGAAGCAAGTCTATCTGGCCTCGTCCCAAAAAGCCTACCTTCTGCGCCTGCTGGATGCCTTTGGCGTTTCCACCGCCGCCGGTCAGCCCGCTGCTCAACTGCCCGAACCACTCACCGAACGGGAGGTCGATGTGCTGCGCGCCATCGCCGAGGGCTTGAAATATGAAGAAATCGCCGCCCGGTTGTACATCAGCCTCAACACCGTGCGCTTTTACGTCAAAGCCATCTACGGCAAGCTGGGGGTCAACAACCGCACTCGCGCCGTGGATGAAGCCCGCCGCCTGGGCATCCTCGAAATGTAACTGTTTAGAGATCCGAAAGCAGTTTTCTGACAACTACATTTTTTTCGCATGAAAAACTACATTTTCATGTGGGCCGCCCGGCTTCGTACTGCGGTATCCTATAGGCATCTTTACAGGAAAGGATGCCCGCCCCATGACTGATGTGTGCCGGTACGCAATCACAATCCTCGGAACCGTGACCGAAGAAGACCTCAACGCCACCAGCCCGCTGGCGCTTTCGCTGATGGAGGTTTCTAACAACCGCACACAGGTCACCCTGCTCAGCGACCAGGCCGGAATGATCGGAGTCATTCGCCACCTGCATGGGCTGGGCCTAATTTTGTTGTCCATCGACAGGAAGCCCGCCCTTTGAGCGGCGCCTGATTTTACAATTTTGAAGGAATCAAGATATGACTGAACCAACCACCCGCAGAAACTTTTTGAAAACCGGCTGCCTCACCGTAGCCGCCGTTGGAGTCACCCTGGCCGGGGGCGGCACACTGGCCGCTACCGTCCACGCTCCCATCGATATGCCCGAAACCACATTTGGAGAAAGTAGTATGAATAACCGAGTTTTAGTCGCTTACGCCACCAAAGCCGGCGCCACCGCCGAGGTCGCTACCCACATCGGCCAGACCCTGTCCGCGAAAAACGTCCCCGTGGACGTTCTGCCCATCAAAAAGGTCACCGACCTATCCGCATATAGCGCCGTTGTCCTTGGCAGCGCTATCCGCATGGGCAGCGTGCTGCCCGCGGTGAACAAGTTCGTCCAGGAAAATCAAGCCTCCCTGCAGCAAAAGTCCTTCAGCGTGTTCATCACCTGCATGACCCTGGTGACTGACACAGAAGAAAAACGCAAAGAAGTCAGCGCCTACCTGGATCCATTGCGCGCCGTGGTCAAACCGGCTCACGAAGGACTCTTTGCCGGGGTTCTAGATCCGAAAAAACTGGCTCTCCTCGAGCGCTGGATGATGAATGCCATGAAAACCCCCGTCGGTGACTTCCGCAACTGGGACCAGATCAACGCTTTCGCCGAAAGCAT
>CAZMMI010000124.1:0-7917 GCA_964567255.1 uncultured Anaerolinea sp. | reverse complement strand
CATCAAACGCCCTGCGTAACTCCCAGCAATGGAACGCGGCGGCGGCGGCGGAATCAACGGGCCGGGCGCTGCTTCTTCATAGGGCGGCAGCATCGGACCACCGCAGTTCTTACAATTGGAGATAAAACCTTCGTAGGCAGTTCCACACCACGGGCAAGTGACCATGTTCGTTCTCCTCGAAAATATTATACGTGATTCACTCCCCCGAAAATCACAATCGAGGTCAATAAATCATCAATGTTCACCGCCCCAATAACTCGCTTTAAAAATCCAACTCCATTCCATCCGCCCCAATTTCAGTATTAGCAAAAATACGTCGGGCCGCTTGCAAATCCTCTTCAATCGACCAATCCAATGGATTCTTGTGAATCAACACCAGGCGATTGACCCCCGCCTTGGCTGCCACTTGCGCCGCCGCCGAGGGTGTGCTGTGAGAAATGCGCGTCATCAATCCCGCCATCCGGTCGGGCCCGTTACAATCATGGAGTAGCACATCCGCCCCGCGAATATCCTCAATGTATTTAACATCCGGCCCTGCCGTGGTGTCGGTCACATACGCCAGCGAATGCCCGGGCCAATCGAGGCGAAAGCCAACCTCGTCCCCCTGGCTCACCGAAAAGTGAGTGAGCCTTCCACCTTGTGGCAGCAATTCAGGGGATGCCAACACCCGCCAATCCAGGTGAAAAGGTTCAAAGGTATTCTTCAGCGTGTCCAGGGCAATCTGGGTGGCGTGCACGCGCACAGAATGCAAACGGGCGTTGGAGCGGTCCATAATTCCCGAGATCGTAGTTTCATCCACGCCCGGCAAGCGCAGTTCTTGCAACATGAAAGATGCAAACAGCCAGGTTAACCCGTTGGTATGGTCACCATGCGCATGGCTGAGGTAGACATCTAGCTCGGCAGTTTCCGGTAGATACTGGCTCATCCGGTACAACCCCGTGCCCGCGTCCAGCATCACTCCCACTTCCGGCAGCAAATAGCAGGCCGTTTGGGCCGTCTCCGTGGGGATAAAGCCCCCGGTTCCAAGCATTACGAGTCTCATGGTCGCCTCCCCGATCATCTGCTCAAATTCGAAACTCTTTTCCCTCTGCTTGAGTGGGTTTGACAATGTCACTTTGGATTTTCGAGCTTATGGCCCCACCCCCGCCCCTCCCCGCTGGCAAAGCACCTCGGAAAATCCAGTCCATGAGCGGTGAGGGGAGAAGATTTCGCAAAAGTGAGGGGCTTTCAGCCCCTCACTTTTGCAGAATTCTTACCCTCCCCCGGCAAAATACCTGAGCGATTAAGTATCTTGGCAGCCGGGGGAGGGTAGGGTGGGGGCTACACCCGAGCCTGAAGGTTGTGATTTTTTAATGTGACATTGTCAAAGTAGTAACTATGTCCCATTATAAAACTATTCAGCCTTCGGTTCGTGTCCCAGCGCTCCACAAAACCCAATACACAAATTTGCCTTTGCTATGCAATTTTGATACAATCCCGATAACATGTGTCTAATTTTGGCACAAAGGAAACAAATATGGAAAAACAAATTCGACTCGTAAAACAAATCATCAACCCGCAGCACGTCATGGAAGGCGCCGGGGTGCTGCTGCGCAGGTCATTCGGCCCTAACCGGACCAACCTCTACGATCCCTTCTTGCTCTTCGACCATTTCGCCTTCAACGATCCCAAAGAAGGGCCGATTGCGGGCTTCCCCACCCATCCCCACCGCGGCATTGAAACAGTCACCTACATGCTCGAAGGCAACGTTCGCCACCGTGACAGCATTGGCAACGCGGGCATCATTGGACCCGGTGACGTGCAGTGGATGACCAGCGGACGTGGCATTTTGCACGAAGAAATGCCAACGCGCAGCCCTGATGGCAACATCTACGGCTTCCAGCTTTGGGTCAACCTGCCCGCTGCCCAAAAGATGAGCCAGCCGCGTTACCAGGAAATTAAGGCCGCCGATATTCCATTTGTTGATGATGGCGGAGCCAGATTCCGTATCGTCGCCGGAGAGCACCTGGGTGTGCGCGGGCCGGTCACGCAAATCGCTGCCCAGCCCCTCTACATGGACATCACCCTGCAGCCCGGCGTCGAGCTCAACCTGCCTGTGCCGAGCGGTCATTCGGTGATCGCCTACCTCTTTGAAGGCGCGGCCAGCTTTGAGCTGGCCCCAGTCAGTGAGGAATCGGTCCTGCCTGCCATCCGCATGATCGTCTTCGACGATGGGGATGCCATCTACGCGCAGGCAGGCGCTGACGGCGCTCGCTTCATGCTTATGAGCGGAGCCCCCTTCCGCGAACCGATCTTCCCCTACGGGCCGTTCGTGATGAACACCCGCGAGGAAATCGAGCAAACCCTGAGCGATCTGCGCAACGGCGTGTTTGTGCAAAACTGATCAGCCCTTCTCCAGTTCATACACCCCCGCGCAAGAGGAAACTTGAGTGTATTTCGTCTTGATTCCTTGCTGCGCAAACGCCGCTGCCGTTTCATCGGCCAGCCAGTAATACTCGTCCTCCCATTCGTCGCCCAGTTTGGCCTTTAGCTTATCGCGTTCGACCGCATTGCGGAAGGACACGTCTCCAATTACCAAGCGCCCGCCGGGGGTCAGGAATTCTCGCGACAGTCGCAGAGACAGCGCGGCCTTTTCGGCTAACGTGAAATGGTGAAAGGTATAGGCTGACACAATCGCGTCATAGCGGCGCCGAAACACCTTGGGCCACTCGGCGCGCAAATCGATCTGCCCCAATGTGGCCTCAGGCAGTTTGGCCGCCGCTCGAACCAGCATCTCTGCCGAAAAATCCAGCCCCCAAATCCGGCAACCACGCCGGGCGAACAGCTCCGCGAGGTTGCCAGTACCAGTGCCCAAATCCAGCACGGTCGCTCCGGAGCCCACTTCCGCGCGCTCAACGATCAGCGCCAGCACCTGTGAATACCCGTCGAACGGGAAGGAGGTGTCGTCCACCACATTTTGGTCATAATCTGCCGCCCATTGGTCGAATTCCTCTGCCGGAAACAAGTCGCTCAAACCAACCTCCTGCCCCCATCTTACCCTTTCAGCAAAACCGAATACAAGACCCACCCGGCCGAGACCGCGCTCAAATAGGGAAATACCTTGTGCAGTGTGACCAAAATCGCCGGCATGGGCCGGTCAATACTTGCCAGCCCGCCGGTGAGGATCGTCACCAGAATGCATACCCCAGCGGCAGCCACCCCTAACCACTGCGTGGAATCTAGCGGCGCGGCTTTGTTCGCCTTTGAAATCACGATCCCCAACAAGACAGCCGCCGCCAATGCGATCAGCTTATGAACGTTGAAATTCAACGCCGGGTAGGGCTTGCCGGCGCGGCTCACCCAAAAACCGGAGGCAAAGATCAACACAACCGCCATCCCCGACCCTAACAAACGAACTTGCAAAGCGCTCATTTTCACTCCCTGACACAAATGCCATTCCAAAAAATGTCAAAACCCATTTCCACTGCTTCTTGCCGCCTGTCCCGATCTTGCTGCATCTGGATATAGTTTGTGATCGCCACAATGTTTTGGTACAGGAATCCCCCAATCAGGTCAACAGGATAGGGCTGAATTACCTTTTCTTGCAAGCCCTTCTGGATTGCGGCGTAGTAAAAGTTAAAGAGTTCCCCAGTCTCTCTGACTACCTCAGCGGATAGCAACCCCGAATCTCGAACCTGCAAAATGTAGCGGTAAGCCAAAGGGTTTTCCATAAACCAACCCACCGAGCCTCGCCAGATAGCGAAAAAGGACTCGCACGCCGAAAACGCCGGATCGAGCAACGAATTGATCCTTTCCGTCTGGGCATGGGAGATTTGCAGGGCCAGTTCATCAATCAAACTTTGCTTGGTTGGAAAATACAAGAACAACGTCCCTGCCGCCGCCTCGGCTGCCTGGGCAATTTCGGCTGTGGTGGTGTTTTGCACCCCTTTTTCCACAAACAAGGCCAACGCAGCATTCAAGAATTTTTCCCTTCGTTCAGGGTTCAATGTTCGTACCATGGTGTCCTTTCGTCGCAAAAAATGACTGACTGCTCACTCATTTTACGACAATTGACAGGTTCTGTCAAGAAGCAACTTCCTCTTCTTGCCCAGAGAGCAAGTGTCGGGAAGCGGATCTGTGCGGTTCCTCTGCCCCCCTCCTACCGCCCCACCTTCCCTAGCCACAACTCCGTCACGCCGTGGGTCAGCACAAATCCCTCGCTTTGAAACTGCTCGAAAGCCCGGCGGGCGTCTCGCTCAAACTGCTCAAACAACGGGCTGCCCTCATCCGGCGCGTACGAAGCCGTGCAGGCTGCCCCGAAAAACCGCTCCCAATCCGCCTTCTCCGCGAATTCAAAGCGCTGCCGCGAAAAATCTCCACCCTCAAAGTAAAAATCTGTCGGAGTGCCCCGCCCTTTCATGATCTCCGCCGTGTCCGTCTCGGGCGGGTAGATCTTTTCCATCGCGGCGTTCATTTCCTGGTCGGTACCGAAATTGCGTAAGATGGCCAGCCAGCCATCCGGCTTGAGAATGCGCTGGAATTCGGCCCGCGCAGCAGGAGGGTCAAACCAGTTCACTGCCTGAGCTGCGACGACCAAATCGGCGCAAGCATCCGGCAAGGTTGTCGCTTCGGCCAGGCCGTCGATCACCCAGCAGGTCGGGTCGCCTGCCAGAGCTTCCTTCGCCAGCCGCCGCATCTCTGCGTTCGGCTCAACCGCCAGCACCTGCCCGGCCTTGCCCGCAAAATGGCGCGTCATAATTCCTGTACCTGCTCCGACATCCACCACCACTGTCGCCGGGGTGATGTTGGCCGTCTGGAGGATCATCTCGACGGCCTGGGGAGCATAATCCCAACGGTAGCGAGCATACTTTTCCGCTTTCGAAGAATATGCCGTGGAAGAATTGATCGGTTCCTGGTTCATGGTGAAGTTGTCTCCGCCCCCAGTATATCCTCAACGGCATGCTTCGCCCAGTAGGCCGCCTGCCCCTGTCGTGACAACCGCCGGACACCTTCCAGGTTGTTCCCCAGAGTCACAATGGCCGGCTCCTCTCCAAGTTCTCCGGGTTGCGTGCCCACCTGGCCCAACCCCACCCCGGCCAGCAACCCGTTGCACAGGCAGCGCTTGTCCACTGCGTTGGGCGGCAGACCGCGCTTGTTGATAAAATCTTCCATTGGAGCCGCCGGGCAGCGCTGGAACAGGCGCCGCGCCCCGTCAGCATCGACCTTGCTCAAGCCGCGCTGGCGCAAAAAGCCCAGGTCACAAATCCTGCGCCGGTCGGTATACACCGTCTCGTCCGCCAGCGTTCCGGCCAGTTGCACCACTTTGAACGGGAAGCCGGTCGGCGAAACCAGCGAGGTCTGCACCAGTTCTGCGTCCGATTTTCCCCGCCGCAGTTCCTTGAAAATGGCGCTGCGATAAACCGGGTTCAGACCTGAGTCTTCAGCCAGGGCAAACACCGTGCCCACCTGCACCCCGCATGCCCCCTCGGTCAAGGCCCGCTGCAAGCCTTCCTGGTTGCCATATCCACCCGCCAGCCAAAACGGCAAGCCCTCTTGACGAATGGCGGCCAGGTCCGGTTCATCCTGCTCGCCATAAACCGGTTGTCCCAATTCGTCTTTTTTCAGCGGCCCTTGCGGCGCAGCGTTGTGCCCCCCCGCCGTGTGATGCTCGATGATAAACCCATCGGGAGCCTGGCTGGGACTGTGAGCCAGCGCCCCGACCAAATTCTCCAGCGACACAATCGCCAGGAACGCCGGGCGAGATAGCTTATCTTGCGCCAGCTTTCCCCCTGCCACCCGGCGAGGATCGAACGTCAGCACAAAGGACTCCCCCGACTCGCGGTACAAGACAGGCAGATCCAGGCTCGCCGGGGCATGTTGTGACAACCGCGTGCAAGCTGCCGGCAATCCTTCCGGGTTCCCCGCCCCCACGATGATTCCATCCACCCCAGCCAGCATGGCTCCGTACATGGCGTACAACAAGGGCAGCTCCACTTTCTTTAGGAAATTGATAAATACCTTGCCGGCGTGTCCTTCCTTTGCCAACCATACTTCCGCAAAGGCTGTTGCGATCAGCAGTTCGATCAATTCATCATCCAGAGTCAGCGCAACCGGTTCGGACTGCCCGGATAGAACCGGAAAAACCTTGCGGTCATCCTCCGCTCGCGCATTCTGCACCGGCCCGTATTTAAACCGTTCTGAGGGCTGTTTGCCGCCTTCAATCAGGTATCGCTCAAGGATCTTCCGACCAATTTCGACCCCGAAGCGCGCATCAAAGGCCGCCAACGCGCGTCGAAGATGCCCACCGGGGTCACCCAATTGCAGCAGGCGCACATGCACCACATCCAACGCCGTTCCCGAAACGGTCCCCGCGGTAACGCCCGGCCGGGCCGTCGACACCGCTCGGGCCAAAGTCCAATTTGAAACGTAAACCCCCATGCCCCCCTGGATGAGTTTAATTTGCTTGAGAAAGTCCATGATTCACTCCATTCCGGTTAAGGTTAATGGGTGTAACCCCTGGACTGCACACAAGATGTGCCCGCACAAATATTTCGGGATGTCGACCGGAGCTCTCTCTACCCCGCCCAGTACCACGCCGCGCGCAGCCACTCGGCTACCTGCTCGTCCAAATCCTCCAACTTGTACAGCTCCAGGTGATGCATGAACCGGCCTGGGGCCGGTTGGACCACTTCTTTCCACCGCGGAGAGGGATCGCGCTGCGGCAAGCTCACCGACAGCACCAGCGGGGCCGTCTTGCCGCGCAAATATCGTCCCGGAATCCATGCCCAGGCAAAAGCTTTCTTACGCCGGAAGGCCACCTGGCTCTTACTCACCTTCACATCCGCCGGGCCAACGGCTTCAACCATCCGGGCCAGCACGTCAAATAATGGGCGCGAGCCGGGAAAGTCAGCGAAGAATTCTTCCAGGTCCGGCATCCGTCAACCTTCCAGAAGTTGTGCGGCTTCTCCAACGCTCAAGCGGGTTAGCGTTTGCTCATCTTCCGAGCCGTTCACCAGGTACTCATAATCCGTCTCGTAGAGGTAAAACCCGCCGCAGAGCGGACACTGCCAAAGCTGCTTCATGCGCTCACTGCCCGGTTTGAAATCCTTCACCACCACTAGGCGTCCGGCAGCCTCCGGCAGTCGTGTGTCGTGTTCCTCCCAACCAAACTTCTGGTACGCCGACTCCCGTTCGGCCAGCTTCGAGCAGATCTCACAGGCCTCGCCCGTGCTCACCCATTCCTCCTGCCCAACTGGAAGAAGCGCCGGGCAATCATCACCGAGAAAACCGCCCACGGCACAAGCGAAGCCAATGAAAAGACCAGGCCAACCTGCCCGGCAGTGGATGGAATGGTCATCAACAGACCCGAAATCAGCCCCACCCATCCGGTAGCTTTTGAGAACACGTTACTGCGCAAGATCACTACCGCAAAGATCAACAAAGCCGCCGCGTTCAATACATAATAAGTGTCAAAGGCAGTTCCTCTGTAAATCGCCAACAGGGCCTGCCCCGCGCCCATCAATGCGGTGCGCTGCGCTTCACTGGTCGCCACGTCATACTGCCCGCTAAGCGCCAGCATTTCGAACCCGGTGTTAGAGGCATAGTAAGCCGCGACGCCCAACGTGCCCAAAAGCATGGCAATCAGCACAGCCGTTTCGGATGAACGCCGTAAGGCGAAAAACAAAGCCAGGTAGATGAGCACCAGGATAGTATTGTTAAGGATATATAGCAAATCCATGCTCAACAATCCCAAAAGAGGATGGTCCTGCATCAAATCAATAAAACCATCCACCGTTTCTGGCGGCGGCCAAAGCACAAAAATGATGATCTGGATCACCATGATCCCCACCACGGTCAGGGCTGCCACCCCACCCATGCGATACAGGTTTTTCCAGCGAGATTCTTCGTTAATCTGTGTGACAGCCGTTTTCTTCATGA
>CAZMMI010000123.1:10201-11873 GCA_964567255.1 uncultured Anaerolinea sp. | reverse complement strand
GGCACCGGGGCAGTCGGAAAAGCCGTGACCAAACGTCTGGTAGCAAAAGGCTATTCCGTGCGCGTCATCGGGCGACAGGACGGGCTGGTGCTGGAAGGCGCCGAATATCACGCCTGCGACGTCAATGACTACGCCCGCCTGCGCGAAATGGCCCGCGGCTGCGACGCCATCGTTCATCTGGCAGCCATCCCCAATCCATCGGCTGGCGCTCCGCAGGACATCTTCAACGTCAATTGCTCGGGCACGTTCAACGTCTTTCAAGCCGCTGCCGAAGAAGGCATCCGGCGCGTGGTTCAAGCCAGCTCCATCAACGCTGCCGGACAATTCTTTGGCACCAAGCCCGCCCCAGTGCACTACCTGCCCTTCGACGAGGATCACCCCACCTACCCTACCGATGCCTATTCCTTCTCCAAAAACGTGGTGGAATACACGGGCCGCTACTTCTGGGAACGCGAAGGCATCTCCAGCGTGGCCCTGCGTTTGCCGGGCGTGGTGGCTGAAGGCCCCCGTGACCGCTTCATTGCCAACCGTGCCCGCACTCACACCCTGGTAGAAAAGCTGCTCAAACTCTCGGTAGAAGAACGTGTAGCCTGGTTTGAAACTGCCTGGAAGGAATTCAACGATTTCCGCGCCACCCGTCCCAACGAAAACGGCCACTTTGCTTCTCAGGTTATTAACGCTATGGACGAAGAAAAACGTGCCGCCTTTGGCGCTATGGTCAACCGCGTGCACTTCTTCACCGTGGTTGATGAGCGCGACTCCGCCCAGGCCATCGAAAAAAGCCTGACCGCCAACTATACCGGCAGCCACGCCCTGTTCATTAACGACAGCCTCAACATCGCCGCCATCGAGTCCAACCTACTGGCTGAGCTGTTCTACCCGGATGTAAAAACCTTCAAGCGCGATATGCCCGGCACCACCACGATGATTAGCATCGACCGGGCCAGAGAATTAATCGGTTATGAACCCGAATTTACTTTTGGAGGATAATTCACATGGTAAAGAAGCAAGCGCAAGAGAACTTTGAGCACACGCTCAACAACGTCAACACCCACTCTCGCCCGTCCGATTTGCGCATCACTGACATGCGCTTCTGCGATATCGCCGGGGCGCCCATGCACTGCACCCTGATGAAAATCTACACCAATCAGGGCCTGGTCGGTTACGGCGAGGTGCGCGATGCTGCCTCCAAGACATATGCGCTGATGCTCAAGCGCATCCTGCTGGGCGAAAATCCTTGCAACGTCGACAAACTCTTCCGCCGCATCAAGCAGTTCGGCGGGCAATCCCGCCAGGGCGGGGGCGTCAGCGGCGTAGAAGTGGCCTTGTGGGACCTGGCGGGTAAAGCCTTCGGCGTGCCGGTCTATCAAATGCTGGGCGGCAAGTTCCGCGACTCCATCCGCATTTACTGCGACACCGACGTGAGCGGCAAGCCTTCGGGCAAGAAGATGGGCGAAGCGCTCAAAGAGCGCATGGAGATGGGCTTCACCTTCCTCAAAATGGATGTGGGCATTGGCCTGATTGCCGATGAGCCCGGCGCTCTCAGCTACCCGCTGGGGCTGTGGGAAGAAATGCAGAAAGTGGGGCGTTTCTCCTGGTTCTGGAAAGCCAAGACTCAGGAAGAGCGCGAGCTGCGCAGCCACGCGTATGATATGTTCAATGTTCCCCACCC
>CAZMMI010000123.1:0-10101 GCA_964567255.1 uncultured Anaerolinea sp. | reverse complement strand
GACATCCCCGTCTGTACGGGCGAGGACATGTACCTCAAAGAGAGCTTCAAACCTCTACTGGAAGCTCGCGGTGTGTCGGTCATTCATCCCGATGTGCTCACCTCCGGTGGGATCCTCGAGAACAAGAAGATCGGCGACCTGGCTGCCGAGCATGGCGTGGCGATGGCGGTGCACATGGCTGAAAGCCCCATCGGCTGCCTGGCCGCGGTACACAGCGTGGCTGCCACCGAGAACTTCCTGGCCCTCGAGTACCACTCGGTGGACGTGGATTGGTGGGGCGACCTCGTCACCGGCCTGCCCAAACCCATCGTCAACAAGGGTTTCATCCAGGTGCCCGATGGTCCCGGCCTGGGCATCGAGTCCCTCAATGAAGACCTCATCGCCCAGCACATTCATCCCGGCATCCCCGGCCAGTGGGAGCCCACCGACGAGTGGAACGACGACTGGAGCCACGACCGTTTGTGGAGCTAAGCAGATAAAGAAGATGGCGGGCCACTTGCCTGCCATCTATTTTTTTACTCTACTTTCTCTCCAGCCAACTGCCTCAGTTTGAGGCTGACTTCTCGCCACTGGATCTTGCTTACGCCCAGCTTCTGGCGGATCTTGTCGGCTTCCATGCCCGATTTCCAATCGTCCAGCACGCACGTCCAACGGCACATATCAAAGGACAGGTGTTTTTCAATCCCGGCGGCTTCGCCGATCTCTTCCAGCAAATACTCCAGACGGCGTGGCGACCAGGGGAAAATCCGGTCGGCGGGCTGGTACTGGGCCAGATACTCCTGGTAAGCGACCACCCAGTCATTGGACAGGGGGATTTTTCGTTCTTTGTAGCGGCTGGATGGGCTGGCATAGCGCACGAACAACACCGGCCCGCCCTGCGCTTCCAGGTCAATGTGATTGCGCGCAATAGTCAAACACTCGCCCTTCTTAATGCCTGTCTCTAAAAGCAGTGCCAGCAGCACGTATGGGCGCGCATCGGGCTTCTTGGCGGTGCGCATGGCCTGAGCCGCCTCGACCACCAGGAGCAGTTCATCGGCTGTGAGGACAACCGGCAGCGGGCTGAGAACCGATTGTTGCAAAACCTTCGCGGCCGGGTCAATCACCATCACGCCCCCGCGCTGCAACCAGCGGAAGAAAGCCTTGATAGATGTAATCCGGCGGGCCAGGCTCTTGGGGCTGCATGGCACACCCCGTCCTTTCTGCAACCACTGCAGAAAATGATTCAATTCCGTTGTTGTAACCGCCCCTACTCCCCGATCTGGCGGCAAAAAGGACGCCAGCAGCGAAAGATCTCCAGTGAAAGCCTTGATGGTGTACGGGGAGCGCCCCTGGTCCTTCAAGTAGATTTCCCAGGCCTGGATCGCCGGAGGGAGTAAAGTTTGGGTCGTCAAATGCGCAATCGCTTGCGATTCTGCCGTCATAGACGTCTCCACCACTTTTTTCGTATAGTTTAGGAGAGTTTACACTGGATTTATACAGATGTCAAACGATATCGATACGGCAATTTTCGGTTTCACCCGGACTTGGCGTGGCCCTCCACGGAAACTCCTGGACACCCCAAATTACGGAAATACCTGCTGTCTAGCGGTAAATCGCTTCGCGGACAATGGCTTGAATGGCATACAGATCAGGCCACAGCACGTACGCCCCTTCCGGGGTCACATACGGCGAAGCCTGCGCCGGGGTGATGGCATACTGGTATACCCGCCCCGAGTCATTCAACACCGCTGACGCCACCGGCAACAACCCCAAAATCTCATCGATCCCCAGGTTGGTTTCCACCGAGCTGCGGAAATTGTCGTAAAGCTCCGGCGCGCGGGCAATGGCATTCAAGCTCATCAACTTCACAAAGATACCTTTCGTCACTTCCTGGGCGCGGCGCAACCGGTCAAAATCGCTGGACGAGTACCGAGAGCGCACATACCATAAGGCGCTTTCCCCATCCAAATTGAACGAACCCGCCGGCACGTAGCAGTACCCCTGCCAATCTCGCCAGGAAACATCGCATTTATCGTATAGTTCCTGAGAGGCTTCAATGGTGATCCCGCCCAGGGTGTCGATGATGCTCTTAAAACCATTAAAATTCGTCATCACGTAGTAACTGGGGCGCACGCCGAAGTTGTACTCAAACGTGGCTGCCATCAAATCAAATCCCCCCACCCCAAAAGCCGTATTCAACCGGTTGGTCATCCATCCCGGAATGGTCACGTACAGGTCGCGCGGGAAAGATACCACACTCACCGTCCCGTTGCCGCGATTGATCGAGACCAGCATCATCACGTCGGTACGGAAACCGCCGCCGGGGCGCGCGTCCGACCCTAACACCAGCAAGTTGACAATCCCCTCTCCCGACGGTTCAAACACTTCTGTCGGTTCTTCCGTCGGTTCAGGCAACGGCGTGGGCGTGGGCGGCGGGGGAAGGGTTGGCGTCGGCGCAATCGGTTGGAAAGGCGTAGGGGTTGCCTTAGCGTTTGGGTCCGCTGTGATCAAACCGCTATCTGCCTGAGCGGCAGGAGCATTGACTGGCAGCGGAACATTCAGCGATACAGGCAGCCCACAGGCCAAACCTGTCAGGGCCAGAACAGTCAAAAGAAGAAGAATACGGTTCCATTTCATACAGGCGGCTCGATGCTCTTTGTTTTACGGGTTTGGTGTGGCTGTCAGAGTCGGCGTAGACGTCGCGGTAGGCGTCTCCGTTGGGGTTAGCGTAGAAGTCTCGGTGGGGGTCGAGGTTGACGTAAGGGTAGGGGTAGATGTGTTCGTCGGCGACGATGTTGGTGTATGCGTGGCAGAAGGAACCACAGGGCTTGGGGTCACCGGCGTCGAACTCGGTGGGGTTACCGGGGTCGTAGCGGTAGGGCTGGGCGTGCGCGTGGGCACATTCGGCACCCACAAAGTGTCCCCAACGCGAATCACATCCGGGCTCGCCAGGCAATTGGCCCATTGCAACTCCTGCACGCTCACCCCAAACGCCAGGCTCAAGCGGTACAGGTTATCATTGGGCCGCACCACATAACGCACCCATCCGGGCGGAGGACCGCACCTTGGCTGGGTAGGCTGGATGACCGTGGCTGTAGCCGTTGCCGGCTCCTGCTCGGTTGGCCGCTGCGTTGCGGTCGGCAACGGAGGCAGGTACAGCACTGTGCCCGGCAGCAGGCTGGCGCTAAGCAAACAGTTTGCCTGGATAATCAGCTGTGTGCTGGTCTGGTGGCGCGCTGCCAGACCTTCCAGGGTGTCCCCGTTCTCGATGACGTAGGGCATCCAGCCCGTTGGGGGCGGGCAGTTGGTCGGCGGTGGTTCTGGCGTGGGCGTATCCGTCGGCAAAGGTGTATTTACAATTTGCCCCGGCGTCTCCACATAAGTGGTAGCGGTAGCCTGCGGCGCCTGTGGCACGCTTCCATTCAACCCTTCAGCCGATGCCAGAGACAGAGCGCCAAACACCAGCAAACCGGAAACCAGTGCTGCTGTCAAACCTGTCCCCACCTGCCTGAAAAAGCTCATTCTGCCACCGGCTCCTCCGGGCGCACAGGCAGCAAGATCGTGAAGGTGCTCGATTCCCCCATCTCGCTGTCCACCCATATTCGACCGCCATGTGCTTCGACCAGAGTCTTGGCAATGGAAAGTCCCACTCCTGTATCTCCAATACCCTCCACCAGGGCGTTGTCAGCCCGGTAGCGGCGCGCAAACACGCGTGGCAAATCTTGCAACGGGATGCCCCCGCCGCTGTCCGTGACTTGCAAGGTCAGGAATTCGCTATTGTTCTGGGAGGTCACCCTGGCCTTCAACGAGACCACGCCTTCCTCCGGCGTCGCTCCGCTTGCGTTTTGCAACAACTGGCTGACGATTTGTTGAAGGGCATCCCGGTCGGCATGCACCGGGGGCATTGCCTCCGGCAGATCAACGCGCATGGTGATGTTCTTTTCCCGCAACTGAGAACTCACATCCACCATCGCATTATCAATCACCTCGCTCAGATCCACAGGCTGGTGCACCAATTCGAGCGCGCCGCTGCCCAAAGAACTGACCTGGATCAAATCATCCATCAAACCGCGCAGCCGCTCCGTAGAGGCGCGCACCCGCTCAAGGAACTTGCGCTGCAATGCCCCCAAAATTCCGACCGATTCCGCCAGCAGCAAATCGGTGTAGCCCATGATCGATGACATGGGCTGGCGCAGTTCCTGAACAATCGAAGCGATCACCTCGCGGTCTTCATTGGGCACGACAACCGTGGCGCCCAATTTGCGCTCCAACTCCAACACCTTAATGTTCGATGCCGCCAGCAAGTTCTGCAGCCGGGCCACCTCTTGCAAGCTGGAGCGAAGTTCGTTCTCCATGTAATGCATTTCGTAGCCATCGCTGGAAGAGTCTGTAGCCAGCGACATGGAACGCAAGCGTTCGTTTTCGGCCTGCAACCCTGAGATCATCTCCTGGTTTTCTTTTTGCAACGCCATCAGGCCTTCCAGGTCACTGATCCCATTCCCCGCAGGCTGCTGAACTCTTTGCGCAAGCTGATCCAACAATTGCTTGTTCTCATGCTCCAAATTGGCAGCGGCAGTTTGCATCTCTTCCAACTGAGCCGAAATGTGCTGCAATTCCTGGCTCCGGTCGGCCAAATCTTGCGCATTGAGGAGCAGCTTGGCCAGCGAGTCCGCTTCCGAAGCCAGGTAGTTTTGATCATCCACGGTCCAGGGACGCTGCGAGTACGATGTTAGCAGCAGTAACCCGCCCCAGGGAGCATTATTTTTTGCCAGTGGAATGAGCAGAACATTGCCCGAGTCTTTCAGACCCAGCGCAGCGCTCAAACCCTGCACATCTTGCGGCTTGTTCTCCCCGGCATTCCAGCGGACCGCTTTGCCCCGGCTGAGCGCTCCCGCCAGCCCCGGAACGCGAGCCCCGTCCAGAATCATTCCCGGAATCTGGTCCTCGCGGATCAGGTCATAGCCGCACTGCAATATGACTGGCCCGGTTTCAGAAGAAGGCGCCGCAGCCACGAAGCACAAGTCGGCCACCATCGTTTGACCTACCGCGCGCGCCACTCCCTGGCAAATCTCATCCGGTTCGCTTTTCAGGCTCAACTCCAACCAGGAGTGAACCGTGCGCGGATCAGACGAGCGGCTCTTGCGCTCAAGCTGCATTTCTGCTTGAGGTTGAGCCGCGCGGGCAGTTGCAGCAGCCGGGACGGCAGCAGCCACTACTCGCGGGCTGCGCACCAGCAATGCCGGCAGCAGAGGGAAAGCCGCCAGCAGCATCAGGCGGATGAAACCCGAAAAATCACCCTGGGCCGGAGCAATCAGCCAGTGCATCAAGGCGCCGGTCAGCGCTAACCAAATCATGCCAAACCCCACCCCCCATTCGGGCGGATGCAGCACAACCAGCAGCACCATCGCAATGAAGGCGATGGCTGCCGTACTGATGACCCAGGTCAAATCAATCCAGGAGGCGTTGAAATCCACATCCAGGCCGGAGCGGCTCCACTCAACGAAGGTGAACAGGAACAGCCCCACCACTCCCGCCGAAAGCACCCCAGCGGCAACATCTCCAAAACGCGATGGCGTTGGGAACAGCCACAACCACGCGATCCAAATGACGCTCAGCAGAATGATGGCCCGATCCAGCACAGGTAAGAACAGGTGGCTGTTGAGTACGCCCTGCCAGGCCAGTCCGCTGCTCAGAAAATGCAAAAGTTGTGCCACCAGCAGAACACTCAACCCCAGCAGCGTGCGTCCAATGTGCGGCGGCTGTGCATTCCGCCGGTTGATCCAGGTCACTTGCAGGCTGGCGAAAACCGAAAATGCCAGGGAAAGATGATAAATCAAATTTCCCGGCGGCGCGACCAGCAATCCGAAAACAGTATCGAGCATAGTATCCATCTGCCGACAGTCCTCTTAACCGATTATAGCAGGGTCTCCAGGAATTAGCGTGTAAACCTGAGGTTGGTTCACGGCAAATCCCTTAAAACCACAAAGCATGGGCAAGAGAAGCCTGGTAATCACAAGACTGCAAGGAACGTGCCAGTTGCCCCCTGGGGGGGTTACTTCAAACCTGCCGCCAACAAACGACTGCTGCCGGGATCTTCCGCCATCAGTACTTTCAGTCCTCCCCCTACCTTGCCTGAGTAGAATCCTAATCCGGTCATCACGACAAAATCTTGATCGCTCAGCCACTCCAAATCCAGAAATGGCTGCGGGAAGGCATCCTCAACCGCAGGCTGGTCCGGCGGCCCACCATAGTAACTCGTGTACATCTGGCGGTCGCTATCCAGCACATAGAGATACCCATTCGTATCGGGAAGCCAATCCACGAACTGGGCATTCTCTCCACCCGCAACCCAACTTTGCTCCGATCCGTCCAAGGGCACGAAATGCAGCTTTGCAAATAGCGGCGCGTCTTCACCTTCATATTCTTGGTAGATCATATACCGCCCATCCGGTGAGAGATACAAGGCTCCATCTTGGATAGAGAAGCGGCCCAATTCCTGAACAGTCCCATCGGCAGCAGAGACGCGGAACAACGTATACTCCTTGCCATATTTTTCCGAAAGCTGCTCTTCCATAGAGATTACAGTCAGAAAAGCCGAATTATCCAGCAGCCACACCAGTGGAGGAGCGTCCATTTCCCATTGGGTGAGCGGCTGTTCGGAATACGTCAGTACCTGCAGTGCCTGGCTGCCATCCGCATTCGCCAGGGTAATGCCCTGCTGCCCAGCCGTCGCAATCCGGCTGCCATCCGGTGACACTTGCGGTTGTCCGCCCAGGCCCGCAGGCAGAATCTGCGTAACCGCGTTGGTATCCAACTCAATACGGAACAGGTCATCGGTCACCGCGTTGCCCAGGTCTGAGGTGCGGATGGTGTCAAAGTAAATGAAACGGCTGTCCGGTGACCAGGCCAGGTAGCGCGGATAATAGCGGCTGCCCTCAAAAGCCGGTTCCTCATCCATTGGGCGGATCTGCCATGTCTCGGCAATCGGATCCAGGCGCGCTTCCGTACAATTCACCAGCCACAACGCCTGGTCGGCGGTCAGCGCAGTCAAATTACCGTCCGGCGAGTAGGCCGCCTGGCGGATATCCAGTTCAAAGGTGTGTATTTTGGTGTCGGTAGCGCCCTTGCGGCAATATAAAGCTGAATTTTGAGCAAAGTAATAGGTGACAAGCTCAGGAGCCACTACAACCGGCTCTCGGGTTATGGTTAACGCGCCCAGTGTCTGAGTCTGTAGCGGGCCGCGGGTAGCTACTTGAGCCGGGGCCGGCGTTTCATTGATTTCGCCGACCGTCGATGGATTTCCAGAGGGAACTGCCGGGCCGGCGGCTCGATTCGCCAGTCCGTTAAAAATCCACCAGCCCACCAAAATTAAAAGCAGCCCTCCCCCGGTAATAGAAGCGATCAGCAAAGCACGCCTGACGAAGGTATTTTTTTTCGTCCCGCCCCGTTCTTTGGCTTGCGCCTGCTTTTTGGCAGGGCGCTCCTGCCTGACCGGGACTTGCTCTTGGGCAGAGATATCCTGTCTGAGCGAGGCTATCTCCTTGGCAAAGGTCTGCTCCTTGACCGGAGCCTGCTCGATGGGCAAGACTTTCTCTTTGACTGGGGTCTGTTCAACGGGCAGGGCTTGCTCTTTTACAGGCTCTAGAGCCGCCAGTCCCCTCCTGGCTGCCTGATGATCTGGATTCTCTGCCAGCACCCGCCGGTAACACTCCCGCTTGCGCTGCGGTTCATCCAGCAGGTCCGCAGCCATCATCCAGGCATCAACGTTATGCGGCTCGACTCGCAGCACATCGACCACGTCTGCCAACGCGCCCTTGCGGTCGCCGATCAGAATTTTTAAACGGATATCTTCTAGGTTTGCCATGCATTCATTGTAGCGCAATCCGCCAAAATTGAATATTGATTACGCCAGGCTGGCTCGTCTCAAATCCAGTTTGATTAAGATTTGGAATGAGGCAAATCGGCTCCCGCAGTGCTTTGAAAAGCCGACCGTTTTTTGTAACGAAAGTGGAACGATATCCTGAGAAACATTCCTGGATTATTGACCTATAATTATGGATATTAGCGATCATCCAATTCGCTTTTTTGTCGTTGTGTGTGGCGACAGCAAAAGCTTCACACGCTTCACTCTTCTTCCAACAAGTAGGGACAAATGAAACAAAAATTTCCTTCCACGAAGTTCCACGGTTCAACATGGGCCGGTCCGATCATCGCTTTGGTGCTGCTCATCACCAGCATCACCCCCGCCTCCGCCGTCATCGGCGTGTTAGAGCGGGTGTCGGTGAACAGCGCTGAAGCACAGGCTACCGGCGCATCCACCTACCCCTCCATCTCCGCCAATAACTGCCTGATCGCTTTCGAATCTACGGCTGCCGACCTGGTGGCTGGAGATACCAACGGCGTCAGCGACGTGTTTCTGCGCAACCGCTGCACCGGCGACACTACCCTCGTGTCCGCCACTCCAGGTGGAACTATCGGCAACGGCGCCTCCGAATCGCCTGCAATTTCCGCCGACGGCAATTTCGTTGCCTTCCGTTCTGCCGCCACCGATTTGGTAGTTGTGGATAACAACTCAAGGGCAGATATCTTCATCCGCAACCTGACAACAGGCGTTACAACCCTTGTGTCGGTTGCATCCGATGAGTCTCAAGCAAACAACGAAGCCTTTGCCCCTTCGATCTCAGCGGATGGGCAATTTGTCGCTTTCTTCTCTTATGCAACAAACCTTGCGCCTGATGTTTGTGATTGCTTTGACGTCTTTGTCCGAGATGTTGTCGCCGGAACAACTGAAATTGTCTCGGTCGATTCGACCGAATTACAAGGGAACAATCAATCGACGTATTGTTCTATCTCTGGTGACGGTCGCTACGTGGCATTTCAATCTGAAGCAACCAATCTGATTACTGGGGATACCAACGGAACGCCAGATATTTTTGTTCGTGACCGAACCCTTGGAACAACGGTACGCGCATCGGTGAGCACCGCTGGAGGGCAAGGCGCAGGTGACTCCTATTTGCCCAGCATCTCATCAAATGGTCAGTTTGTGGCATTTCAATCCAGTTCTTACGCCCTGATACCGGACGACACAAATTCCTCGTTTGATATTATTGTTCGTGACATAGTCAATAACACAACCGTAAGGGCATCGGTTAACAACAGCGGGCTAAACCGGCCTGGAGACTCAACCCAGGCATCTATTTCTGCAGACGGAAGGTATGTGGCCTTCACCTCCCTTGCCGACCTGATTAATGTCGTTCCCGACCCCATGGCATACTCGCACATTTATGTCCGCGATCTGACAGGCGGGCTCACCACCCGCATCTCGGTAGATGCCGGAGCCAGCCTGGGGAACGCCGAATCTTCGCACCCGTCTCTCTCCTCCGGCGGTCGCTACCTGGCCTTCCAATCCATAGCCACCAATTTGGTCAGCGGCGACAGCAACGCCGCCTCCGACATCTTCTATGCCGATTCCATCAACACAGATGATGTAACACCGCCAGGGATCACTTCCATCCAGCGCTTGACTCCCTCGGGCAGCCCCACCAACGCCACCACGCTCATTTTCCGCGCCACATTCACCGAGGCGGTGACCGGCGTGGATGCACTCGACTTTACCATCAACGCTACTCCCGCCACCACGGCTACCATCACCGCTGTCACGCCGTACAGCCCCAGCGTGTATGACATCACGGTGTCAGGCGGCGACCTGCCCAGCTATAACGGCACCATCGGCCTGAACATCTCCGACTCCGTGACCATCACCGACCTGGCGCTCAACGCCTTCGTTGCCGCCGAGCCTGCCACCGATGAAATTTATTCTCTAGATCACGATGTTCCGGATGTCACCATCAACGCACCCCGCCCCCCTGAGCATACGAGCTCCGATTCGGCCACCTTCTACTTCAGTAGCTCAGACTCCACTGCAACATTTGTCTGCTCTTTTAACAACCTTACCTATAGCCCCTGCACTAGCGGAACGGTCTACCCAGACCTGGGCCAAAACATCTGGACCTTCTACGTGAAAGCCGTCGACCCAGCCGGGAATACCAGCGCTGCCGCTTCGTGGACATGGGAGATCGACTGGACCCCGCCTTACGCGGTTTCGATTGAGCGCTATAATCC
>CAZMMI010000122.1:0-11913 GCA_964567255.1 uncultured Anaerolinea sp. | reverse complement strand
CCTCTTTCGTCCCGCCGCGTTTCTACCACAGTTTATTGCTTCTGATATACTTACCCCATGAAATCCATTCGTGCTATCCTCTTTGACATCGGCGGGGTGCTGCTGCGCACCGAAGACCGCGGCCCACGCGCCGCTCTGGCTGCCCGCTTCGGCCTTGATTATGCCGGGATCGATCAGGTGGTGTGGGGCAGCCCCATCAGCGTAGCCGCCGAAGAGGGCCGCGCCGAGCCCGCCGACGTGTGGGAACATGTCCGCAAATCTCTCAACCTGTCTCCCGCCGAAATCCTTGAATTTGAAACCCAGTTTTGGGCCGGCGACCGCCTGGATCGCGAGTTGTTTGCGCGGCTGCGCTCCTTTCGCCCGCAATACATTACCGGCCTGCTCAGCAACGCCTGGCCTAGAAACGTGCTGGCGCTGTTTTACGAACGCTACGGCATGGATCGCGAGTACGTTGAATCCAGTTTCGATGTAGCAGTCAGCTCCGCGGCAGCCGGGGTGCGCAAGCCGGACGCGCGCATCTTCGCCCACACCGCCGCCCTGCTCGGGCTGCCCGGCGAGCAAATCGTCTTCGTGGATGACTTTCTGCACAACGTGGAAGGCGCCCGCCAGGCAGGCTGGCAAGCCGTTCATTTCAAGAACCGCGAACAGGCTCTGGCAGAACTGCAAGCCCTGCTGAATTGATCGATGGTATCTCCCGCTACTCCCATTGCAACGCTCGGTGTGGTCACCGACACGCACATTCCCGACCGGGTGAACAACCTGCACCCAGCCTTGATTCCGGGGCTGCGCTCGGCGGGCGTGGAGCGCATCCTGCACGCCGGAGACATCTCTACCCGGCGGGTGCTGGATGAACTGGCCCAGGTGGCTCCAGTCACTGCGGTACAGGGCAATCGCGATTGGCTCTATCGCGTTGACCTGCCCAAAATCGTTCTATTGGAGGTCGCCGGCGTGAAGGTTGGCCTGGCCCACGGGCACGGCACCTGGTTCACCTACTGGTGGGACAAATTCCAGTACGTCGCCGTTGGATACCGCTTTGCGCGTTACCGTCGGGTGCTGGAACGCTCCTGCCCCGGAGCGCAGGTCATCGTCTACGGCCACACGCACGCAGCGGAAAACCGCCGGGAAAATGGCGTGCTCTACTTCAACCCCGGCTCCGCCAGCTTCAGCTTCCGCCCCGAAGACGCCCGCCCCACCTACGGCTTGCTGCGTTTCTATCCCGGCGGGCGCGTAGAAGCCGAAATTCTGCCCCTCGACGGCGCGCAAGTAGTCAACGGTTACTGGCAAGCCCGCCCCTAAGCAGGCAAGAACAGACCTTCGCCTGTCTCCAAATCCAGCACGTAAAAAGAATGATTCTCAGAACGCAGCCCGCCTAACGCGCCGGGGTTGATCACACGCGTCCAGCCCACCTGCTCATCTTTGTGACGGTGGGTGTGCCCGCAGAAGACGAACGCATACTCACCTGATTCCGCCAATTCCTGCACCTTCTTGGGTACATGCCCATGCGCCGCAGCAATTTTCACCCCGCCCACCGTGCCCGTGAACACCTCGCCGCTAAAGTTGTTGGGGTTCTGATACAGCAGCGCCTGGCGGATTTCGCCAGAGAGGTAATCGCCGTTGCCCAGCACATGGATCACCTGGAAGCCGCCCAGCGCCGAAGCGGTCTCGGGGGTGGTCATATCGCCGCAGTGAACGATGGTGTCAATACCACGCAAGCGCAGAAATGCCAGGGCGAACTCCAGAGTGGTGAGGTTGTTGTGCGTGTCCGAAAGGATCCCCAATTGCATGGGCGCCTCACACAATTTCGAGCGAACGGAAGGGAATTCCCGAGGCTTTGAAAGCCCGGCGCAGTTTACTCAAATGTGCTTCGTCCAACTGAGAAACGACCAGACGCAGGTTAAAGCTGCCGTCTGGCAGCGTGTCGTTGACCGAGCGCAGGATATTGCCGCCGCGGCGGGAGATGATCCCAGCCAGGCGCGAGAGCGTGCCGGGCTTGTTGCTTTCCGGTTCCGCGTACATCAAAATGGTCGTCCATTGCAACACCCCGCGAGAAATGCCGGTTTCATCCAGGGTGGCAGCCAAATCACTTAGCCGAATGGTCCCGCCGCCCAGCGCTGCGTAAAGATCTTCCAGGCTGGCGCAGCCCAGCCGCTCCAGCACATTATCCAGACGGTCGTTTTCCAGAACGCTCACATCCTCCAGTGCCAGGATGCCACGCTCGCTCAAAACGGGGTGAATCATGCGCCTGCCCAAATCGGCCGATTTGCGCAGGCTGACCGTTGCCAGCACAGCGCGCAACAACCGGGCAGTGGACTCATTGCAGAAAGCCAGCCATTCTTCGCTGGGGGTCAGGCGCTTGCCACTGGTAACCACTTCCACCACATCGCCGGGTTGGACGCGATCGGAAAGACGCGCCAGGGCGCCATTCACTTTGACGGCGCTGATCTTATCCAGCAGGAACTCCTGTTGAATGGAAGCCACCGCATCCAGAACAGAAGAGCCGTCACGCAGGAAGCGTGCCCCACCGCTGGGGGTAAGGATTTCTACCGGGCGGTACTGGCTGGTCTCCTGGCCGTTCTTAATCGCATACACCACCCCCCACATGTTTTCGCCTTCCATCTCGGGCGTGGTGATGGCCACCTCGATGGCCCCATAATCCGGCAGCCAGGCGGTAACTTGAATGGCGCGGTAACCATTCTGCGGGTAGGCAATGAAATCGTCGAAGCGATCATTGTCCAGATAGGGTCCAAAAAAGCTATTGACAGCGCCGAGCAGTGCGTAGCACTGGTTTTTATCTTCGCTGGCCGTGGTCAGGCGGAAGCTGATCATGTCGTTGACCGCGGAGAAGTTGCTCAGGGAGGATTTGCGCGAGCGGGCCATGCGGCGCAGCTTTTGCCACACCTGCCAGTAGCCGTTGGCAAAAATACTGACGCTGCCATCCACGCCGGCCTTTTCCATCAGGTGCGCCATCTGCTCCATCATCGGATTGATGAAAGATAATTGCAGGCGCTGGTCCGCATCGACGCGCTGTTTGACAAACGAAAAACTTTCGGGGTCGGCAAAGGGGAAGGAGATGTCTTCGATCCAGCAGCGCCAGCGGTAGCAGTTGAGAATGCCCGCCAGCTTGCCGTAAGCGCGGATGGCCTCGGTGGCCTTTTGCACACGCTTTGCGGGAGACATGTGCTGCAGGGTGAGCAGGTTGTGGGTTTTGTCGGCCAGCTTGACCAAAAAGACCCCGGGGTCGCGGAACATGGCGATCTTGCGCAAGGTCTCCATCTCTCGCGAGCGTCCATCCCGAGGGTTGCTCAACTTGGTGACCCCATCCACAATATAGGCCACCTCCTCGCCCAAGGGCCCGGGGAAAATCGCGCGAATGCGGTCCAGCCCGGCTCCGCTGTCCTCAACAGCATCATGGAGCAGGGCCGCTATCGTCCAGGCTTCGTTGCCAACCAGCTCATCCAAAAAGCCGGCCACCCAACCGCAATGCGTCTCAAAGTACGGCTCTCCGCTCAGACGTTTCTGCCCGGCATGAAGTTCCTGCCCGAGGCGGTAGGCCTCGGCGATTGCCTGGGTGCGGGGAACAAAATTCTCTTGATTATAGTCGCCGACCATTCTGGGCCGGAGTTCATGCACGGGTTCGATTCTAACCATCGTTTTGATCCCACAGCCTTTTCAATGAAACAAACACACCTGAAGGAGGAAGAGGCCCGACCCCTTGAGTAATTACGATTTTACCAGAATATCCCCCCACGGGTTCATTGGGAATCGGCGTGGTGAAATCCGCAATTTGGGGTGTGAGAGCGGCTCCGCCGCTCTCACACCCCAAATTGCGGCGCCTACCACGGCATATCCCAAAGCCCCCCACGAAAGGTGCTTAAGATCATGAAGGATGCATGATTGACAGTACCCCCCGGCAGCGGTATAATCACCTTTCGTGACACTTATATGGGAGAAGTCGTAATGGAGTCAGATTTGAACAACACAATCGAAACCCCGCAGGAGGATGCTGTCGAAGCCGTGCAGGCAGAGAGCGCCGAAACTGCGCAGGTCGAAACCCCTCAGGAGGATGCTGCCGAAGCCGTGCAGGATGACAGCTCCGAAGGTGGGGTAAAGACGAAGACGCACTTTACCGGCAAGGTCGTAAAGATCGGGCTGGCAGGCGCCTTGGTCGACGTTGGGCAGGAAAAACCCGCCCTCATCCATATTTCGCAGCTGCTGTCCACCTCGCCTGAGGCGATCAAGCGCGTGGAAGACGTGCTGCAAATCGGTCAAGAGATCGATGTATGGGTTAAGCGCGTCAAAGATGACCGCGTTGAATTGACCATGATCAAACCGCTCGACCTCGAGTGGCGCGACATCAAGACCGGCATGTCCGTCAAGGGCAAAGTAGTCCGGCTGGAAAAATTCGGCGCGTTCGTGGAAATTGGCGCGGAACGCCCCGGCCTCATTCACATTAGCGAAATGGCTCACGGCTACGTGCGCCAGCCCTCCGATGTGGTCAATGAAGGCGACGAGATTGAAGCCCAGGTGATCGACGTTAACCGCAAGAAGCGCCAGATCAAACTGAGCATCAAAGCCCTGCAGCCCGAACCTGTGAAGGAAGAAGTTGAAGAACCTCGCAACTTCTACCCCTCCGCCGAGCGCAAGGAAAAACCCGTTCGCAAGAAGAAGACCACCAATCGCCGCGGACGCGGTGATGACATGGGCGGCAATGTGGACGAACTGCTGGCGAACATCAACGAGCCGCAGGTCGAAGCCGAGCCAACCTTTATGGAAATCGCCATGCGCGAAGCCATGGAACGGGCCAAAGCCCGCAAGTCTGAGGACAAAGCCCGCAAGAACAAGGCCACCACTCAGGAGCAGGAAGATATCTTGAGCAGGACGCTGGAGAACAAGGTCCAGTCTGTCTCATAGACTTCTCCTGACTGACTCCGGCTCTCCCCAGGCGAGTTGCAAGTCAAAAACACCCTCCAAATTGGAGGGTGTTTTTTTGGGTTCACTGAGAATTCGCATGGTGAAATCCGCATTGAACCAATCAACTGCCGCGGCAAACAACTTAAAGTATAATCATAGTAAGTAACTACTCAGGTCCTGGTAGAAATGTCCCGAATTTGTGGTGTTTGGCGGGGCTTCGCCCCGCCAAACACCACAAATTCCACCTCTTTCCAAAAAGAGCTGAGCAGAAACTAATCAAATAATCAAGGAATGTTGGAGCCTTCCTCAAGAAAGTATCCTAAACAATCTTGTTCACAATGGATCGCCGCGCTGGCATAAGAGTTGCTCCTGTTGCGAGTAACTCTCCTGTGTGCCAATGGGATGGGGCTGATGACAGATAACGATGGACGGGGAAATTACACAATCGGGGTCCTGCCCAACTGGCAGGTCTTCCAGGGTTCCCTACCCAACACATTCCTCACCCCCATCCTCCAGGGCATTCGCGCCGCAGCCGTTGACCGAAACATCAACCTGCTCATCGCCTGTGGCGTGGGTCGCGGCACCGAAGCCGGTCCTCACCCAGCCTGGCCTCAAGCTTCTCCCGATGATGATTTCGTTCCCATCGGCTCCTGGAACACCGACGGGCTGATCGTGTTGCGCCCCTTCCGCGCCCCCCACCGCGTCCACTACATCGAACAACTCCAGAAGAACGGACACCCCATTCTTTGCATCGCCGAAGGAGAAGGCGAACTGCCTTCCATCTGCGTCGACAGCCGCACCGGCATCCGTCAAGCGTTTGCTCACCTCATAGAACACGGGCACCAAAAGATTCTCTTTCTAGCCGGCGACCCCAACGACAAAGGCGACAGCAGCATCCGCCTGGAAACCTTCATGGAGTGCATAGCTGAAGCAAAACTCAATCTTGATCCTCGCCTGATCGTTCACGGTTATCATTCTCACATTATCGGCCACGACGAAATGGAGCGCACCCTGAAAAACGGCGCCGAGTTTACCGCCATGCTGGCCAGCAATGATGCCTCGGCTATCGGCGCCATGCGGGCGTTGCGTGAAGCGGGCCGGCGCATTCCCCAAGATGTTGCCGTGATTGGCTTTGACGACCAACTCGAGGCACAGATCGAATTCCCACCTCTCACCACCGTGCATTACCCCACCTATGAGACCGGTTACCGGGCCTTGGAAATCCTCGTGGAACGCCTGGAAAAAGGCAAATGGAATGAGGTCAATCCCCGAATCCTGGTCCCCACCTATTTGACCGTGCGCCAGACCTGCGGCTGCTATATGCCCGCTGAAGAGAAAACTTTGCCGCTCCAGTTATTGAGCAAGTCGCGCCAGCGTGATGGCTCCGACCACCACCGGGTGGCCCACGAAATGGTTGTGGCGCTGTATGAGACGGGCAGCCGCATGCCCAACAGCGAGGCCGTGAAAATCTGCTACGACCTGGTCTCGGCCCTTGCCACCGATCTAAAAAACAACAGCCGTCAGGACTTCCTGGTCATGCTCAATCAGGTCCTGCTCACCTATGACCAGCGCAGTTTCCCTTGCGATTCCTGGCAAGGCGCTATCTCGGCGCTACACCGCTGGCAAGATTTTATTTATGCCGATGCCGATCCTACCTTGCTCAACACTTTGCTGCATCTGGCCCGTCTGGCCGTCAGTGATGCCGTCTCGCGCCAGAACACCCGCCGCATGATGCTGAACGCTCGCTTGATGGACCAGTTGGGCCGCATCGCCACCAGATTCCTCTCTGCCCAAAATGAATTCGAGGTCATGGAGACTTTTTATCAAAGCCTCTCTTCTGTCGGTGTAAATGCCGGCTGGGCCGTGACCTATGACCCCTCGCCTGACAACCCGTACGCAAAAAGCATCCTGTGGCGCCATCAGGGCGAAGAGATGCTTCAAGAGGTTTTCCCCACCAACGTCTTCCCCACGCCCAGCTTTTATGAACCCGGCAAGGCTTTTCAACTGGCGGTGCTGCCCTTGTTCTCGCAAGAAGATGTGGGCGGCTACCTCGTATTTGACGCTGCCAATTTACAGCCCTGCGGAACCTTCAGCCGCGAAATGGCCGCCGCGCTCAAATCTGCCCGCCTGTACAAGCAGGTGGTAGACCTGTCTCTCACCGACGGATTGACTGGGGCCTACAACCGGCGCTATTTTGATATGATGCTTGAAAAAGAAACTCTACGCAGCCAGCGCTACAACCGCCCGGTTTCGATCATTTTCTTCGATCTGGATCACTTCAAAGAATATAACGACATCTATGGGCATGCCGCTGGAGATGACGCGCTTCGTTATGTGGCCTATTACACCCGCCTGGGCGTGCGCCGCGGACTGGACAGCGTGGCCCGCTACGGCGGTGACGAGTTCGTCGTCATCCTCCCCGAAACCGACCTGGAAGGCGCCAACTCGGTGGCTGAAACCATCCGCGGATTAATCCGCACCAGCCCGCTCTTTCAGCGGCCCATTTCGCTCAGCGTGGGAATCGTCGCCAGCGACGAAACCCTGTCTACACCACAGTCCCTGCTGCAACGCGCCGACGAAGCCCTCTACCGCGCCAAGCAGAATGGCCGCGACCAAATTATTCTGGCCGTTTGAGCCACTCAAGCAGGCATCCAATCCCTCAGGAAATCAAACCCTGGAAAAGGCGTGTGTTTACGGTATATGAAGCTGATTACATACTCTCTGGATGGCGTGACAAAACTTGGCATTCTGGCCGCAGATCAAATCTCGGCCCTCCCCGGTTCCATGCTCGAGTTCATCCAATCCGGCCCGCAGCACTGGGAGGCCGCCAAAGCCGCCCTATCTGAAGGTTGGCTGCCCGTTTTCCCGGCTCACTCGGCCCGTTTGCTGGCGCCCCTGCCCAACCCCGGAAAGGTGGTGGGCATTGGCCTCAATTACATGGACCACTGCCGCGAACAAAAAGTGGCCGTACCCGACCGTCCCATCGTTTTTACCAAGTTTAACACCGCCATTATCGGCCCCCAGGAAGCCATCACCTGGAGTCGCTCGGTCACCAACCAGGTCGACTTTGAGGTTGAACTGGGCGTGGTCATCGGCGTGGCGGCTCGCTGCGTGCCGCCCGAGCATGCCCTGCGGCACGTCTTCGGTTACACGGTGGTCAACGATGTCTCCGCTCGTGATTTGCAGTTCAGCGACCGGCAGTGGGTGCGAGCCAAGAGCCTGGATACCTTCTGCCCGCTCGGGCCGGTCATTGTCACCGCCGACGAAATCCCCGACCCGCAGGCGCTGCGCCTCTCTTGCCGCCTGAACGGTCAAACCATGCAAGATTCCACCACTGCCGAGATGATCTTCGGCGTGGCCGAACTCGTCTCGCGCCTGTCCCATTCCTTCACCCTCCTGCCCGGCGATATCATCGCCACCGGCACGCCCGACGGCGTGGGCGTGTTTCGCAAGCCGCAGGTCTTCATGCAAGACGGCGATGTGGTGGAAGCGGAGGTGGAGGGCATTGGCGTGCTGCGCAACCCGGTGAGCGCCCATGACTGAGCCAAAAGCGGTGGTCATCTACACCGACGGGGCCTGCATCGGCAATCCCGGCCCAGGCGGGTACGGCGCGGTGCTCCTCTTTAACGGGCAGCGCAAAGAGCTCTCCGGCGGGTTCCGCCGCACCACCAACAACCGCATGGAACTGCTGGCAGCCGTAGTGGCCCTGGAAACGCTGAAAGAACCCTGCGCTGTCACGCTGTACTCCGACTCGCAGTACCTGGTGGATAATTACACCAACGGCTATGTGCACGGCTGGCGCAAGCGCGGCTGGAAGCGCAGCAACAAAGAGCCCGCTCTCAACGCCGACCTGTGGGAACGGATTTTGCAGCAATGCGAGCGCCACCGCGTGCGCTTTCAATGGGTGAAAGGGCACGCCGGGAACACCGAGAACGAGCGCTGCGATAAGCTTTCCATGGAAGCTGCCACGGGCAAAAACCTCCCGCCCGATGAAATCTACGAGCAGACTCAAGGCCGCCCCGCTGGCAATCGTTTGTTCTAGCAGGTTTTCTGATGACTCGCCGTAAGCATTCCCATTCACAAACACTGAACGAAAAATATCCACCCTCCGAACCTTGCGACTGCACCGTGTGCAGCGCGTACTGCGCCCGGCCCGGCTGGTGGAGCGTGGCGGAAGCCGCCGCAGCCATCCAGGCTGGATACGCCGCCCGGATGATGCTGGAGCTGGCTCCCGATCACTCTTATGGGGTGCTTTCGCCGGCTTTCCGTGGCTGTGAAGGCGGCTTCGCCTTGCAAGACTTTGCCGGAAAGGGCTGCAACTTCCTGGACGAAGGTCGTTGTGAACTGCACGGCACGCCTTTCCAACCCCTGGAGTGTCGCTTCTGCCATCACGACCGCCCTGGTCAGGGGCCGCGTTGCCACACCGACCTGGAGAAGGACTGGATGACCCGTGCCGGACAGGCACTGGTCAATCTTTGGATACAAAGGATGACAGGAAAATCAGGTTCTCTTGTGTGAAGTCGCGTTCAGCACAGTGCTGATCACAAACAGCACAGTGTATACAACCCACAGCGGCTTCCAGATACGCGCCAGCGGCCACCAATAAAACATGACCGTTGCCAGGTATAGGCTGATATACGGCCCGAAAATTGGCCAGCGGATGGGCTCGCGCCACTCAATGCGCTTCACATACTCAACCCCATAGCCGAAAATCGCCCAGGCCAGATAGAGGAACCCGCCAATCACCATCCACCAGGGCTGCTTTCCAACCATTAACACCACGCTCACCAGCGCAGCGGGAATGCTCAGTGCATAAACTATCGGCCCGTAACGAATAGCCGTTTCAAAGCGCCATTTGCGCAAGGCGAAATGCACAATCAGCACCATCTGGAACAAAAAGGCCGTAAAAACAAAGAGCGCCAGCATATTTGCCTGCCTTTCCAGAGAACCGTATTCCTCAAACTCATTATAAGCATCCCACCGCGAAAAATTCAAGCCGCACTCACGCCCCAAGTTGCTGCGCCTCCACCCACCCTATTCGCCCGCTGAGTAGACGCGAATGGATTACAATTCTCACCAGAACTTCTTGACAGCGGAAGGAGCAGCACATGTCCATCAAAGTGCGGTTTGACGAATCGGACTGGCAGCGCATCGAGCGCGATTGGAACGCCTGGTGGGCCGGGGATCTCGACCGCCCTCTGGTCGTCCTCGAGACGATCCATCCAATCTCTGGGATTGACTGGTCGCAGTTCACCAAATTCGGCCTCGATACCCCCGTAGATGCCATCCTCGACAACTGGCAGCGCATTCATGAGGCCACCTACTTTCACGGAGACGCCTACCCCAAGTGGTGGGTCAACTTTGGCCCCGGCACGATGGCAGCCTTCCTCGGTTCGCGCGTTTCCTGGACGCCCGACACCACCTGGTTCTGGCCCCTGGAGGGCGTACAATCCCTGGCCGATATTCGCACAACCTACGACCCCGCTAATCCCTGGTGGATGCGCGTTCAGGAGATGACTCGCCGCGCGGTGGAGCGCTGGCAAGACCAGGTCCTGGTGGGCATCACCGACATTGGCGGCAACCTGGATATTCTGGCCTCGCTGCGCGGCTCCGAAAAGCTGCTCCTTGACCTGACCGACGACCCCGAACAGGTCGATCGCCTGGTAAGCGAGATTACTCCTTTGTGGCTGCGTTACTACGATGAACTGGAGGCCGTCACCTCTCAGGCCGGGCGTGGAAACGCCTGTTGGGGTCCGGTCTGGTCGCCGGGCAAAGGCTACATGCTGCAATGCGATTTCTCTTACATGATCTCGCCGCGCATGTTCGAGCGCTTCGTCATGCCCGATCTCGTCGCCTGCTGTGAACATCTGGATTACGCCTTCTATCACCTCGACGGCAAGGGCGAACTGCCCCACCTCGACCAACTCCTGTCCATCGAGCGACTACGTGGCATCCAATGGCAGCCAGGGGATGGCCAGCCCAATGCAGATCACTGGCTGCCGCTGCTGGCCAAAATCCGCGACGCGGGAAAACTGTGCCAAATTTACGTGAACGCCGAAGGCGCATTGACCGTGCAGCGCGAACTGGGTGGCAAAGGTTTCCTCATGCACATCGTGGACGAGACGCTGTTTCCCGAAGAAGGCGAGGCCTTGATCAAGCTGCTGCGCGCCTCCCAATAGAATCGAGTCCGCTTATGCCCTCCCCCCACCCCAAACGGCCCCTCGGACAAGTCACGCGCGGCAAGACGGCTCCCAACCGCCTGCGCCGCGTGGACGTGTTCGTGCTGCTATATGCCGCCGACCTGCTGCGCCAGCCGGTGCCTGGGGCCCGCCGCGCTTTCTTCGTCGACCTGGGCTACGGCGCCGAGGCTTTCACCACCCTGGAGAGCGCCGCGCGCTTCCGCGCGGTCAACCCCGAGCTGGATGTGCTGGGCGTGGAAATAGAACCCGAGCGGGTAGCGGTGGCCCTGCCCTACGCCAACGAACGCACCTTCTTCCGCCTGGGAGGCTTCAACGTGCCCCTCGAGGCTGGCGAGACAGTGCGCCTGATGCGCGCCTTCAACGTCCTGCGCCAGTACGATGAGTCCCAGGTGGCCGAATCGCATACCGTGATGGGCCAGTGCATGATGCCCGGCGGCCTGATCGTGGAGGGCACCTCCGATCCCTTTGGGCGCGTATGGACGGCTAATTTGCTGCGCAAACAACCCTCCGGAGAACTGCGCGCCGAAGGGCTGCTCTTCGGTACCAATTTCCGCTGGGGTTTCGAGCCAGGCATCTTCCAGCCCGTGCTGCCCAAAAACTATATCCACCGCATGGTAGAAGGCGAGAAAATCTACAACTTTATGGAAGCCTGGAAAGCCGCCTCGCGCCAGGCGGTAGCCTTCAAGGCCTTTGGCCTGCGCCAATGGTTCATCGAAAGCGCCCGCGAACTGGCTCGCCAGGGCTACCCCCTGGAAACCCGCCGCAGCTATTTGGACAAAGGTTTCCTTCTTTGGAAGTTCCC
>CAZMMI010000121.1:0-12000 GCA_964567255.1 uncultured Anaerolinea sp. | reverse complement strand
CACTACGCGAATACCGCGATCGACATTCGATTCATTGATCCACTTGTTCATTGTTCATCTCCTCAAAAATGCTCCGGTCTATTCCACCCGCGGGCGGTGATTATTTGTTGTATCGATTAGATGAAACGGTGCGTAAAAGGTTACTTTTTGAGTAATTATGCTTGATTCCGAACATGCTTTTTGATAGACTTCTTTTAAATACTCAGAGGGTGAGGAAAGTCTCTGAATTTGAGGTGTATGTGGGGCGCTTCGCGCCCCGCATACACCTCAAATTCAGGCCTCATGCACCTCTGGCTGGTATTGACACACATTAACAAAGGAGTTTCATCTATGTTGTATTCTATCTTGCTCCCAATCCATTCCTTCGTGCGCTGGCTGCTGGTCATCGCAGTTGTGGTAGCGGTGGCGCGCGCCTTCATGGGCTGGTTTGGAAAGAAAGCTTTCACCGCCCTGGACAACAAAATCGGGCTGGCCTTCACCTCGTTGTTGGACCTGCAACTTCTGATCGGCCTGATCCTGTATGTCATCAGCCCCATCCTGCAAACCGCCTTCCAAAACTTCGGCGGAGCCATGGGTAACACCCAGATGCGCTTTTTCGCCGTCGAGCATATCCTGATGATGGTCATCGCCGTGGTCCTGGCGCACGTGGGCCGGGCTTTGAGTAAAAAAGCTTCCACCGACCTGCTCAAGCACCGTCGGGCAGCCATCTGGTTTGGCCTGGCGCTCCTGGTCATGCTGCTGGCGATTCCCTGGCCTTTCAGCCCGGTTTCAAGACCCTGGATTCGCTTCTAATTGGAGCACCTTTCCAGCTAGAGGTGGAAGAAACGTAACTACTCTAGTTTACCGGGCTTCTGGCTTCGAATCGCTCCCTTTGGGAGCGGAAAGAGGTTTTTGCGAGTTTTGAAATCGCTCCGCGATTTCAAAACTCGCATTACTTTTTTTGGCGGGCGAAGCCCGCGATTCGCCGAAAGTAATCCCTGTGGTTGAGCAGTTACGAAGAAACTTGAAATGAAAGTGCGTGCGGGTGCTTTTTGCCCTACACGCACTTTCATTTTAAGAGCTTAATTGGACAAAACGTAGGGGAATCGTAGGGTAAGCGTAGGTTTCCCGTCAAGTACACCCGGTTATTTATTGGTAATATATGTGCAAGGGCGACTTCTCTTCTTCTCCTCCTTTAAATTGATCGCCGGGGTCGGCGTCCCCGGCGATCAACAATTTAAGCGAGGAGATATTTGTTTTAATCCGTAAATACCGGGATGTGCCCCAGCGAGATGATCTCGGCCCACTTGGCCCGCTCGCCCTCGGTCAAAATGGCGGCTTCAGCCACCACCTCGGCCCCGGCTTTATCCAACAACATGCGCATGCCCTGCAAGGTGGAGCCGGTGCTGATGACATCATCCAGAATGACCACCTTCTTGCCCTCCATCATCTCGCGGTCTTTCTCGTCCAGGAACAGGGTCTGTGGCTGCCCGGTTGTGATCGATAACGTCTCGGCGCGTAGCGCATCGCCCATATAGGGCTTGTAGGCCTTGCGCAAAATCACATAAGGCTTGTTCATCTCGTAGGATAAACCGTGCGCCAGGGGGATGCTCTTGGCTTCAGCGGTCACCAGGATGTCAAACTCGATTTTGGCCAGCTTTTGGGCCAGGGCCTTCGAGCAAGCCGTGACCAGTTCGGTGTCGCCCAAAATATTCAAAATGGCGATGCGCAGGCCGGGCTTGATTTCGAACAGGCGCAGTTCGCGGTGCACGCCCGCGATATCGATGGGGTAAGTAGGTCGGTCAGCCATTGTCGGTTCCTCTCATTCGGATGGGGGTTGGTAAGAAAGGGCCAGAGCCCGTTTTTGATCATGCTTGAGCATCTTCAGCCGCCGCTCGCGACGCATGGCGGACGTCCGGTCGGGCTGCTCCTCGACGTAAACCAGCCGCACTGGGCAACGCATGCGCGTATAGCGTGCGCCGCGCCCACGATTATGCTGCCGTTCCCGGCGTTTGGGATCGGTAGTCCAGCCGGTATAGTAGGTGCCGTCGGCACATTCCAGAATATAGCAGTAACAAGCCATCGCCGCTACTTGCTTCCTTCCTTGTTGCGCGGGCGCAACCCAATCAGCCGCCCGAGCACGTCGCCTGCGGAGGGCAGCGCAGGAGGCTTTTGTTTCGTCTCCCATTCACCCTTCAGCCGTTGGCTTCGCCAGGTTTGTTGGCCTTTGTAGGCCTTTTCCAGGCGAGCCTCTAACGCAGCAGCGTTGCCCTGCTCCAATTCCGCGCGTAGATCCTTCAACTCGCCGGTCAATTCATCCAGCAAGCGCAGGATGTTCTCGCGGTTAGCCGCCAGAGACTGGGCCAGTGAACGAGCGCCGCCAGTCTCGTCCAGGGTTTGGGCGGCCAGCGCAAAGGGCTTACCCGCCACCTTGCGCGCCTCAGCCCAACCCGGTTGGTTGAGCGAAGTGTTCACCAGCCCTGCCGCCAGCAGTTCGGGCAGCAGCTTAACCGCCGAAATGAGCCCGTCCACTTCCAGGGGATCGGAGATCATGGGCGTGGCGCCGAGCAGGTGGATGAGATTCTCGGTCAGGGTAATGGCGCTTTCATCGGTGCCTACCGGGCTGGTAACGAAAATCAGGCTGCCCTGGAAGAAATCGGCGCGCGCCGCCGAAAGCCCCGGCTCGCTGTCCAACAGATGCGCCGCCGCCACGGTGGGCGTAGCGGTCAGGAAGTAGCGGTCCTCGTCGGGTAACAGCTCTTTGGCCCAGGCGGTCGATTGGCTCGCGGCGGGCGATGTATCGATCACCACCACGCCGGGCTTCAAATCGGCGGCGATGGCTTTGAGGGTATCGTAGACTTCCTCCTGCGGAACCGCCAGGACGACCACGTCCGCCGCTTCTACAGACGAGGGTAGGTTGAAAACCACCTTGTCCACCGCGCCCATTTTTTGCGCCTGTTTGGACACTTCGGGTTCGCGGTCGCTGCCCACGCGGGTCACCTGGTCTTTGGCCTTGCCCAGCGCCAATCCAATAGATGCGCCCACCTGTCCCAGCCCAAGAATGGTAATTTGAACGGTCATAGGGTATCCTCTCCGGCAAAGTGATATTGCAAAATCAATTATAGTACAAAGGGTGGAAGCCGAAATAAGACGTGACAGGTTTTGAAAACCTGTCACGTCTTCGGGTAGTCCTTGATCTAGCGAAGCTTTTTGCGCCGGTAGCGATCCCAAACCCAGCCGCCGGCAAGAATCAACGCGCTGAGGGCCACAATCCAGGCTACCATCGTGAAAAAGGGCAGTTTGTCCGAACTTCCGGCATAGCGCACCAGGTACCATTGGGTGAAAAAGCCCAGGAAGACCGCTTCCACCAACAGCCAACGCAGCAGCCACGAATCGCGAGTAGTAATGGCCCGCTGCACGGCCCAGGCGGCCAGCAGCGCCAGCCACACCAGGAAGATGGTGCGGTAACGCGGGTTGTCGGTCATGTCGCCTCCGGCGCGCGCCGAAGCCACCACCACCCACACCACCGTCAGCAGCAACGCCCAAACCATACGCTTGCGTTCAGCCAGATCGGCGCAGCGCCAGACAGTCAAAGCTGCATAGGCCAGCAGGGGCAGCAGAGCATACCAGCCCAGCGCGCGCAGCACCGCTACGTTATGCCACAGAGGAATAGCCGGATCGGCAATGGTAGCCGGCAGTACCGGCTGGAGCAATCCATAAACAACAATGAAAGGCGCGTGCAACAGCTCCGGTAAATTTTTGAGCACCGAAGCCAGCATTCCCGATTGGCGCATGGTGACCAGCATGTCCCAACCAGCCACCTCGCGGAACCAGTACCAGGTGAAAGCTACCACCGCCAGCGCGCCCGCGGCCAGGCCGATCCAGCCCAGGCTGCCCCAGCGCTTGCCGAAGATGTATTCGATCCAGAACAACAGGGCCAGCGCACCGGCGATGAACAGCGCAGCGCGGTAGGAGATGAGCGCCATGCCGCCCACAGAGAGCAGCCCAGCGATGATCGCCCCGCGCCGGTCCTCTCGCCAGCCCAGCACGGCCCAAAAAGCCACCGCGCTCAGGCCGATCAGATAGGGTTCGCGCATCTGCGATGCGGTGAAAAACAGCCCCTCTGGGTAGAGAATGTAAATCCACACAGCCAGTGCGGCAACTTTCGCGTTCCAGCCCAGAGTCAGTGCCCGACGCAGAAAGGGCACGCCCAGGGCAAAGATCAAAGCGCCGGGGATGAGCATGAGCATCGGCCGGTGCGCATCGGGGCTTAAGAAGCGGTAAATGACTGCCGAAAGCAGCCCCAGGCCGCCATATTGATCGGAACCAAATTGCAACTCGGCGTTAAAGAACAACGAGGTCCCCGATTGAGCCACCTGAAAGGCTTCCACGTCGCGCCGCCAGGCGTCGGGGAACAGATAACCGGCTTGCTGGGCAGGCTCGGGATAGCCCCAGGCAGGCAGCGCCAGAGTGAAGAACACGCCCAGGCCCAGGCGCAGCAAGAAGGCCAGCGCGATCATGGCGGCCAATCCGCGCCTCTCGCCCCCCCAGCGCCAGGCCG
Source organism: uncultured Anaerolinea sp. (assembly GCA_964567255.1). Lineage (GTDB taxonomy): Bacteria > Chloroflexota > Anaerolineae > Anaerolineales > Anaerolineaceae > Anaerolinea. The sequence goes on along the minus strand of CAZMMI010000121.1, from coordinate 7,460 downwards.
CATACAGGCTGACAGCCGAGAGCAGCAGGAGCAGCCCAAAACCGGCCAGTGAGATGCCCAAGGCGCCTGGCGAGAGCAAAGCCAGGCCTACGGCAAGCAATAGTGCAGGGATGATCCAGGCCAGGATATCTCGACGCATGATATCAACCTCCAGATAGGAATGGGGCCAGCGCGTTGCGCTCGCGCTCCAGCAGGTCGTAGTGCTGCCCGGTCAGGGCGGCTTGCTCAGCCAGCGATTGGCGATAGGCCGGGTCTTCGATTAGACGCTGCAAGGCCGCGGCCCAGGATTCCACATCCTCGGGCTGCGCAAAGGCCGCGTTGTGCTCGTCCAGCACCTCGTGGAAAACGGGCAGGTCGCTGCTCAGAATGGCGCGGCCCGCGGCCAGGTATTCAAACAGCTTCATGGGACTGCAATAGGCAGCCGTGTTACCGCCGCCCGCCACCGCGATGCGCCGCTCGTAGGGCATGAGCAAGATATCCGCCGCGGCTTGATAAAGCGCCAGGCGGGCATTGGGGATAAAGCCGGTGAAGGTCACGTTGCTCAACCCAGCCTCGGCGGCCCGCTCACGGTAAGTTTGCACGTCTTCGGGGCGACCGCCCACCCACAAGAAGCGCACCGCCGGAAAGCGCTCCGCCAGCGCCAGGAACAGGTCTCCGCCGCGCCCGGCATAGAGATGTCCAAAGCAGCCCACGGTCAGCCCTTCTGGGAGACCCAGTTGGGCGCGGGCCGTTGCCTGGGCAGGCAGATCGGCATAGCGCTCACGATCTACACCGCTGGGCAGCAGGACCACCTGCCCGGGGGGCAGCGGCGGCGGGAAGCGCTCTTCCAGGGCCAGCCGCAGAGCCTGGGTGATGGGCCCCAGCACCTTGCGCCCCGGCAGGCGCAAAAAGGCGCGCATCCACAGCGGCCCCAACGTGCCCACCGGCAGGTCGTGAGCTTCCAACAACACAGGCTTGCCGCGCAGCAAAGCCAGAACCGCCGCATGGGAAGCCCAGGTATACACCAGGTCGGCTTGCCAGGCTGCGGCCCGGCGCACGGCTTTCCAGGCAAAATCGTAACGCTTCCAGGCCGGGTTCCACGGAATCCATTCGATTTCAAAGCGCGTATGCAGGCCGTAAGGCTCAGCCAGCGCTTCCCAGGCCGAGGCTTGCTCGCCGCCCACCAGGCACAGCACTTCGTGACCCAACTGGCGCAGGGCCTGACAGACCTTGAGAGCCTGGATGCTGTTGGCGTTCCCGGAGGGCACCAACGCGGTGGAAATCACGGCAATACGCATACGCCTATTGTACCTGTTCGGCGCGGCGCAGCCCGGCCAATCCGCGCCAGGTCATCAACCCCACGGTGACGATGAAGTAAGCACTGAGCAGCCCGGCCTGGGCCAGGTAGCCCGCCGCGGGTAAGATCAGGAAGCAAGCCGCCACCTTGGCGATCATTGCAAAAAAGCTGACCCACAAGGCAAAGCTAGTTTTGCCCTGGGCCAGAAGCAGCGAGCGGTTCCAGAACAAAATATTCGCCACGCCGTAGCCAATGAGCAGGACGAGCAAGATGGGGAAAGCAGGCAGGTAGGAGGCGTCGTAGACATTGAACACCCGCCCAAAGATCAGCCAATCGCCAAACAGAACTTGCCTACCCAACAACAGCAGCCCCACCACCACCGCGCCCGTCCAGGCAGCGGCAATGAGCGTCACGCGGCGCAGCAGGCTGCGCAGGCGCTTCCACTGCCGGGCGGTGTAGGCGCGGGTCAGTTCGGGATAGGTGGTACTGATGAAGGGGTTGATGGGCATGACAATGAGCTGAATGACCGCCAGGGCCACCTTGTAATACCCGGCAATCTCATTGCCGAAGAAGAAGCCCACGAAGGGCACCTCGCTGTCACGGGCCACCAGGTTGATGGTGCCGCTGACGTTGGTGCTGAAGGCAAAGCGAGCCATGCCGCGCCAATCCGGCAGCAGGCTGAGCGGCGCGCGCCACCAATCCGCGCCCAGGGTGCGCGGCAGCCAGTAGAGCGCCACCGCCAGCGGGCCGATGCCCAGGATGGCCTTGCCGATCAGGTAAGCCATGAGGATTTCAAGCAGCCCACCGCCACTCAAGGCAATGCCTACCAACAGCCCTGCCACCAGCAGGCTCTGCACCAGATTGATCACGCCTTGAGAGCGGAAGTGCCCGGTGACTTGCAGTACCCCCGTAGCGGTCTCGGCCACCAGGTGCGCCAGGATGGTCACCCCGTAGAGCAGATACAGGGGCGCCAGGGCTGCATCGCGGGTCAGAAAGCGCGCAGCCAGGGGCGCTAGCAAAGCCAGCACGCCAAAGGCCAGCAGGCTGGCGCTGCCCTCTGCCAACGCCGCCGCCTTGACCACTGCCCCCGCGCGGTGTTTATCGCCGCGCTCCAATGCCTCGCCAAAGTAGCGCACCACCGCCTCGCTCATGCGGAACGAGAGCAAGCGGTTGATGTCGGTGACGAAGCCGGTGAGGATGCCCAACGCGCCAAATTGCCCCGCTCCCAACAGGTTCGCGGTGACAATGTTCATCACCGCTGCCACCACCTGCCCAATGAACAGGGAGGAGGAATTGCGCACCACCCGCCTCAGCAGGAGGTCTTGCGTCCAGCTTCGCAGGCGGGTGGAGAAAGAACTCATGCGGTGATGATCTGGCTGGCCCAGTCGCGCTCGGCCAGGTACCACTCGACCAGGCGGCGCATACCTTCGTCCAGTCCCACCTGGGCTTCCCAGCCCAACAGGCGGCGGGCCTTGCTCACATCGGCCTGGTTGGCCAGCATGTCGGCCTTGTGAGCGGTGTGGTGCACCACCTCGGCGCGCTCGCCCAGCAGGGCTTCCAGCCGCCCGATCATCTCGTTCATGGTGATGACCTCGTGCCCGCCCAGGTTGATGATCTCATACCCCACGCGCTTGAGGCCCAGGATGGTGCCGCGGGCGATGTCATCGAGATAGGTAAAGCCGCGGGACTGGTTGCCATCGCCGTTCAAATGCACGGGGAGGCCTTCCTTGATCCACTGCGTAAAGCGGAACATGACCATGTCAGGCCGCCCAGCCGGGCCGTAGACGGTGAAGTAACGGAACACGGTCACATCGATGCCGTAGAGGAAGTGATACGAATGGCACATGGCCTCGGCGCCCTTCTTACTGGCGGCGTAAGGCTGCAAGACCCGGTCGCTGTTGGCCGTCTCGGGGGTGGGCAGGGGCGCGTCGTTGCCGTAAATACTGGAGGTGGAGGCCAGGATGAACTTGGGAATCTCATAGCGGCGGCAGGCTTCCAGCAGGTTGAGCGTGCCGGTCATGTTGGTGTCGACAAAAATCCACGGGTTCTCCACCGAGGCGCGCACCCCGGCGCGGGCCGCCAGGTTGAAGATGGCATCGTAGCGCGGGCCGGACTCGAACAAACGCTCCAGGCCAGGCCGGTCACACACATCCATTTCGTGGAAGGCGAAGCCGTCCATCTTTTTCAGGCGTTCCAGGCGGTACTGCTTGAGACGCACATCGTAGGCGTCGCAGAGGTTATCCAATCCGGTGACGGTATGGCCCTGCGCCACCAGCATTTCGCTGACGCGCGAAGCGATGAAACCGGCCGCGCCGGTGACGAGGTAATTAGCCATTAGAGTTTGACCACTTTCGGGTTGTTCTTGCCCAGTTTTCCGGTCGCGTTGCGCATGTCCACCACCAGGGCGGCTTCTTTCACAATGGCGGCGTAATCGTATACCTTGTGGTTGGTGACGATCACCACCACGTCGGCGGCGCGCACCTCGGCCATCAAATCGGTGACTGATTCCAGACCCCAGCTATCATGGCGGAAGGAGGCCACGTAGGGATCATGGTAGCGCACATCGCCACCCTTCTGCTGCATCAGGTGAATCACGTCCAGGGCCGGGGACTCGCGCATGTCGTCGATGTCGGGCTTGTAAGCCACACCCAGAACCAAAACGCGGCTGCCCTTGAGGGCCTTTCCGTGGTCATTGAGCGCATCCTGCACCTTGCCCACGGCAAAGCGCGGCATGTTGGAGTTAATCTCCGAGGCCAGTTCGATGAAGCGGGCGGTGTAATTCAAGGATTTGAGCTTCCAGGACAGATACAGCGGGTCGATGGGGATACAGTGCCCGCCGATACCGGGGCCGGGGGTGAACTTCATGAAGCCGAAAGGCTTGGTGGCCGCCGCGTCGATCACTTCCCACACGTCCACGCCCAGCCGGTCACACATGATAGCCAGTTCGTTGACCATGGTGATATTGACCATGCGGAAGGTGTTCTCCAGCAGCTTGGCCATCTCGGCGGCTTCGGTGGAAGAGACCGGCACCACGGTGTCCAAAGCCTGTTCGTACCAGGCCGCCGACACCTCGGAGCAGGCCGCGGTGATACCGCCGATGACCTTGGGGGTGTTCTTGGTGGTCCAATCGGTACGCCCTGGGTCCACCCGCTCGGGTGAGAAGGCGATGAAGACTTCCTCACCCACCTTCAAGCCGCTCTCCGAAGTCAGGCGCGGCAGCACCATTTCGCGGGTCGTGCCCGGATAGGTGCTGGATTCGAGCACCACCACCATTCCCGAATGGACGTAAGGGGCCAGGCCTTCAGTTGCCGAGACAATGAAGGACAGGTCCGGGTCGCCAGTCTTGCGCAGCGGCGTGGGCACGCAAATGCTGACCGCGTCGGCTTTCAGGCAGGCGGCAAAATCGGTGGTCGCCGAAAGTTTGCCGGCCTTCACCAGGGCTGCTACCTGGGCCGAGGCCACATCTAAAACGTAGCTCTCGCCGCGGTTGATGGCATCCACCTTCTCGGCAATCGGGTCTATACCGATCACCTTATAGCCGGCTTCGCCGAAAACCACAGCCAGCGGCAAGCCGACATAACCCAGGCCTAAAATGGCGATGGTGGCGCTTTTATCCCGCAAGCGGGCAATCAGTTGATCTTTAATGGCAGTCATTGGTTAACCCCTATTGAAAAAATTTCTCGAAGCAGATTGTACACCCGCTTCTGTTTTTTTCTAGAATAAGCTTAATTGCGTGGGCTGGTCCGCCTCGGGCTTGTCTTCCTGCTCAAGCGCAACAGCCTCGGCTTTCTGGGCTCCTACCCTGACGGACTGGCGGGCCTGCTGGATCAAATCGCCCAGGCGGGCAAAATCGCGCTCCACACCGGTCTTCAACGAGGGCTGGTGCAAGGCCGCCGCCGGGTGGAACATAGGCACAACCATCCGCCCGCGGTGCCAAAAAGGCTGCCCATGCACTTCGCTGATTTTTACATTGGGGATGAACTTGGCCATCGAGTAGCGCCCTAAGGTGATAATGATGCGCGGGTCAATGGCCTCGATCTGGCGATCCAGAAAACCCGCGCAGGCAGCCAGCTCGTCGGGCTGCGGGTCGCGGTTGGAGGGCGGACGGCATTTGACCACGTTGGTAATGAACACATCACTGCGCTTTAAGCCGCCTTTTTCCAGCAACTCGTCCAGATATTTTCCCGCCGCGCCCACAAAAGGACGGCCTTGCTCGTTTTCATAGAAACCAGGGCCTTCGCCAACCAGCATGATTTCCGCTGTAGCAGGGCCTTCGCCCGGCACAGCTTTTTTGCGCGAGAAGTGCAGTGCGCAGCGCGTGCAAACCGCTGCCTGGCCGGCAATTTCGTGAAGAACTTGTTGCGCACTCATCCTTTAACGCTCCCCCGAGTAGGATTGCGGGGCCGAGACCCGCGACGTTGTTTCCAGTGCCTTCAACTTATCCACCTGCATTCGTTCCAGGGTCATCAGCAGGGCGTCCTCATTGTTGTCTTTGTAGTAGCGCGGCCGCTCGCCCACCACCTCAAAACCAAAGCGTTCATAGAGGGCCTGAGCACTGACATTTCCGCGCCGCACTTCCAGAAAGGCAATGCGCGCGCCGCGCTTCCAGGCTTCGATCAGGCTGTGCGCCAGCAAGCGCTGCCCAATGCGCAACCTGCGGAAATCGGGATGCACGCCCAAGGTTGCCACGTGAGCTTCGTCCAGGATGATCCAGTTGACCACCATTCCGGCAATTTCATAGTCCCCCTCCGGCGTGCTCGCTTCCGCGACCCAGGCCGAGGAGTTGATGTTCTCGGTAATCTCAAAAACGTAAGAGCGCTCTGTCCAGGGCAGGCTGAAGCACAACCTGTCGATGACATGAACGCGCGGCACATCTTCCAGCCGCATCGGACGGATGCGCACTTCGGGCGCGGCGGGGAGCTGCGTCAAGAAGGAATTGCCTCCGCCACATGTAGATAGATCGGCGCCAGGCCCACCACTTCGTCGGTTTTGCCTGCTTTCCATCGCTCCCAGGCCAGCTCGGCCAGGAAGGAAGCTCTTCTGCACCCCGCCGCCGGGGATACGAGGTGGGCAATTTTGCGCTTGCGCCCAAACAACTGTCGTTCGGCGGCGTTCAGTTCACCGCACACCAGGGTGGGGTTTTCAATGGATTCAACCAGCGCCTCAGCGTTCGTCACCTGTGGCTCGCCCTGCGCCTGCCAGCGGCCTTTCAACGCCTTGTACCATACCAGCGCCAGCCGTCCACGCCCGGCCTGCAGCACCGCCGCCAGGGGCAAATCCTGCACAGGTTGTGCCGCTGCCAGAGCGTCCAACGTAGGGATGCCCACCACCGGAATTCGCACGGTGAGGGCAATTCCTTTTACAAAAGCAAGGCCGATGCGCAGGCTGGTGAACGATCCCGGTCCGGTGGCCACCCCCAGACAATCCAATTCAGAGAAGGCTGCTCCGCACTGCTTGAACAGGCGCTCGACGGCCGGGGCCAACTCCACAGTGTGATGATTCTGCGTGCGCCATCCCATTTCACCTAAAACCTGCGCGCCGTCATATAGCGCCAGGCTGCTCCATTGTGTCGAGGTGTCTACGGCCAGCAGCATGGTTTATCCTCCAAAGACCTGGCGGCGAAAATCGGTCAACAGGCGCTCGTAGCGCGCCCCCTGCACGTTAAAGGTCATTCCGCGCTGCTCGTCTGCCAGCCAGGCCATATCGACCCACAAGCGTTCCTGCGGCAGGCTGGCCAGAATTCGCTCGGGCCACTCCACCACCAACGCGCCGGTTTCCAGCAGGGTGATCAAGTCCAGGTCTTCGGCATCCAACGCATCCCGCAGGCGGTAGGCGTCCAAATGGTGCAGCGTTTGTCCGTCCAGACGGCGGTAAGCGTTGACCAGCACAAAGGTCGGGCTCGAGACCGCATCCAGCGAGCCCCACCCCTGGGCCACGCCCTGCACCAGGGTGGTCTTGCCGCTACCCAGATCTCCCGACAGGCACAGCAACATGCCTGGCTCGAGCATCGCACCCAGGCGCGTACCCAGGCGGCGGGTTTGGTCGGGGCCCCGGCTGGTAAATTCGAGCGTACGGGAGTCCAGAATGGGCATGGTTGAATTATACCCGAAGGCGATAGGGTGTGTGCGTTAGCGAATTGCCTCAAAAATAATCTTACTATAGGAAAGGACGTTGGCTCAAAAAG
>CAZMMI010000120.1:0-12005 GCA_964567255.1 uncultured Anaerolinea sp. | reverse complement strand
TCGCAGCGTCCATTGTCATTCGTGTCGGCATAGCGGCGGCAGTGACCGGGATAGGCGCAGCGTTTGCCGCAACATACAGCGCATGAACTACTCGACTGGCTGGTACTGTTCGATCGTCTCGATCCCTTAGCGCTAGATTCATTTGGAAAACCATCTTTCTGTGATGCGGTGCTGGCCTGTTCCTCCGTCGAAGCATTCTGTGCGCCAACAAGACCAGGGGCAGAACTGCCGATAGCAACCAGAGCGGCAGTTCCCACCGTACCGACCACTGCCAGGAAATCGCGGCGGGAATAATCGGCAATTTGCGCGGGGGCAGGCGCTAGAACCGGCGGGGCAAACATCCGGCGCGCGGTCGTGGCGATCCAGCGAGCGTGCAGGGCCAGCTTGAGCACCACCATTAGGAGCGTGCCGATTGAGAAGAACACGTGGGCAGTGTGCCAGCTTGCGTAGTCACTGAGAGCCAAATTCAACCACGTCGAAATGACCAAACCGGTCGCCAGGATTGCCACAAAGCACAATAACAACAGGGCATCGACCGCATAATTCAAGCGCGTCTGGTTGGAGGCGCCGGAGAAAAACCGCCCGGTCACAGCTCGCACCCATTTCCAATGCGACAGAAGGTGATAGAGCACAATCCCAGCGCCAATGACCCCCAGAATTTGATGCAACGCCGTACCAGTTAAATCTAGGAAAAAACACCCCAGGAAGGCAACGAAAAGAACTAAATCTACGGCCCAACGAGTTTTGAAAATTTGATTCATTTTTAATTCCTTTGTTGTAACGACTTAGCCAGAGTTTGAGGTGGGAGGGCGAAGCACCCCATACACACCTCAAATAAAGATGATCCAAAGATAGCAGGTTCGCATCTGTGCCTGGATTAGATTTGGTATAGATCCTGCAAGGCATTCGAGGGAACCTTATACTTGCTGAAGTGCCCTGGAAGTACCCCCTTGAATCAGGATATAATGAGAGCAGAGGTTCCTACCGAGGGACAGTTTTCGCTCGGGCAATTAATGGAGATTTGAAACATGGTATTTGAAAAAGCTCTTGAAATCGTGCTCTTTGTACTGGGTTTGGGAGCATTGATTTTCTTCCACGAACTGGGACATTACGTTTTCAGCAAACTCTTCAAAATCCCCGTCGAAGAGTTCGGTTTTGGGTTCCCCCCGCGCCTGGTGAAGCTGTTCACCTACGACGGCACCGATTTCACACTCAACGCAATCCCCTTCGGCGCTTTCGTCCGCCCGCGCGGTGAAAACGACCCCACCATCCCCGGCGGCATGTCCTCGGCCGGTCCTTGGAAGCGTTTCGGCATCCTCATCGGCGGCCCGCTCATGAACCTGATCATTGGGTTGCTGCTCTTCAGCCTGGTCTTCACCCTTGAAGGCGTTCCCCAACCCGATAAGGTCGTGATCACCGACACCAATCCCGGCTCGCCTGCCCAAATAGTCGGCCTGCTGCCCGACGACCTGATCCTTGCCGTGAATGGCGAAAACGTCCGCAACATCGAGCATCTCTCTTCTATGGTGCGCGCAAACGTGGGCAATGAAATCACCATTACCATCCAACGCGGTGGCGAAAACCTGACCTTCCAGGCCGTTCCTCGCGTCGACCCGCCCGAAGGTGAAGGCGCCCTGGGCATCAGCATGACCAACCCTGTTGCCGAAGTTTCCTGGCCTGAAACCGTGCCTTACGCGGTTGAAGAAATCGCCAACCAGGGGTACGCGCTTGTTTCACTGCCCGTGATGCTCGTCACCGGGCAAATCCCTGCCGATCAGGCACGCCTGGTGAGCTTCGTGGGGCTGTTCAGCATGTGGTCGAAGGCCAGTGAGATCGACACGCAAGTCGTCGCCACAAGCCCCGAATCCACGCCCGTCACCCGGCTTTCGCTGCTGGCTGTCATCTCGGTGGCGCTGGGCTTCACCAACTTGCTGCCGCTGCCCGCGCTGGATGGCGGTCGCATCTTATTCCTTCTGCCGGAAATCCTTTTCCGCAAGCGGGTCCCGGCGGAGAAAGAAGCCTACGTCCATGCAGTCGGCTTTATCGCGCTCATCATCTTGATGTTCGTCATCGTCGCGCAAGATATCATCAATCCAATCAAGTTCTAGGAGAAAACTCATGGGCAAGCGAGTCAAAGGCAGCCGCAGCCATCCCAAAGTTGAATTTGCGTCCATCCTGAAAGCACTGGTGGATGAGGAACACCCCTTCCCACCGAAGTACCTTCAGCACCTCTCAGATTTAACCACCGAAAAAGCCCAGCAGTTGGCCGGTATATGGAAAGACATTCCCGCTTCGCGGCGTCTTTCTATGCTGGAAGACCTGGAAGAGATGCAAGAAGATGACACCCGCCTGCTGTTCAGTGATGTGGCCCTCCTGGCGCTGCAAGACGAAGAACCGAGCGCTCGCGCCCGCGCTATCAGCATGCTGTGGGATACGGGCAGCGAAGAACTGATCCCCTTTTACACTCGCCTCAGCCTGCACGATCCCGCCGTTGAAGTGCGCGCCGCCGCCACCTGGGGTCTGGGAATGTATATCTACCTGGGCGAATTGGAAGAGCTGAACGCCGAATTAAAACCCATCGAAGACCACCTGATCGCTGTGGCGAACGGCGCCGATGATGCCCTGGTTCGTCGCCGCGCCATCGAGTCCCTGGGCTTCTCCAGCCGTGACGAGGTCCCCGCGCTGATCGAAGCCGCTTATAACATGGACGATCCCGACTGGATCTCCAGCGCACTCTTCGCCATGGGCCGCTCCTATGACGCGGCTCGCTACGAAACCCACGTCCGGCGCATGCTCAACCACCCCAAGTTCAACGTCCAGCTCGAAGCTGTGCGCGCTTGCGGCGAGTTGACCCTGGAATCCAGCCGCCGCAGCCTGTTGGATTTGTTCGAGGAAGAAGCCCTTGACCCAGATATCCGCGACGCGGCCATCTGGGCGCTTTCGCAAATCGGCGGCGAGCAGGTTGAAGAGACTCTGGAAGACCTGCTGGAAAAAGCCGAGAACGATGATGACGAGGAATTCATCCTCAACGCCCTCGATAATCTCTCTCTCACCGAACAGGTTAACAAAATGGACCTCATGGACATCGACCTGGAAGACGAAGAGATGTTTGGGAATGTGGTCGATCTGGAAGCCGATTCCTCAGACGACGAAGACGAGGATGACGAAGAGAGCGACGACGAGGAAGATGATGGGGAGTCCTCGAACAAAGCATAGGTTGGCTCGGGCAGGTCTGACTCTCCTGCTGGCCCTAACGTGGCTGGCCGGAGTGCCTTCCGCTGTCCGCGCGCAAACCGCTGTGCAGTTCAACGATGTAGCCGCCTTCGTCAGCTTTGGCGAGCACATCCTCTTCCAGGCTCGCATCGAATCCACGACCCCGCTCCAGGCTCTCTACCTCCTGCTGGAGCCGCAGGGGGCCGCCCCGGTGTATCTGCCCGTGGAGTTGAATGAGCGTGGCGAGTTGCAATACCAACTGGACCCCGGGCGCTACTCGATTCGCCCTTTTGCACAAGTCACCTATGCCTTCCGCGCCGAGTTCGAGACTGGGCAGCCTATAACCAGCGAGCATTACCGTGTCGATTACATCGACACGCGCTATACCTGGCAAGAGTTATCGGAAGACTCACTGTCAGTGTACTGGTACGACCGCGACATCGCCTTTGGGCAGTCTGCCTTAAACAACGCCGTGGCGGGCATGAAAAGCGTTCAGACTCTGCTGCCGGCAAAATTTTCTGACCCCGTCCGCATTTTTATTTACGGTTCGTCTTCCGACTTGCAAGGGGTCATGAAAGGCACTCCTTCATGGGTGGCCGGCCATGCTGCGCCCGATTTGGGCGTGGTGCTCATCTCCATCCCTGCCGGCCCGGATGAAGGGCTGGAAATGCAGCGCCAGATTCCCCATGAGTTGATGCACCTGGCTCAGTACGAAGTCATTGGTGAGAACTTCACCAACCAACCCTATTGGCTGGTCGAAGGCATGGCCTCCGAAGCCGAGTTATACCCCAACCCCGAGTATGGGCGGGCTCTCGAAAAAGCAGTTGAGACTCGCATGCTGCTCCCGCTCACCGACCTGTGTGCCGGGTTCCCTCGGGATGCCTCCGGCGCTTTCTTGTCCTATGCGCAATCGGCTTCATTCATGGGCTACCTCTATGAACAATACGGGGCTAGCGGCCTGCAAGACCTGACCCTCAAATACAAAGACGGCCTATCCTGCGAGAAAGGCGTCTCGGCTGCCTTTGGATTGACCCTCTCGCAACTCGAATATCGCTGGCAGCAGGAAAGCCTGGGCGTCAACCCTGAAGGCCTGGTGGCGCGCAAACTGTTCCCCTATCTCGCTGTGGCGGGCGTGATGTTTGGCATGATGATCGTCAGCATCGTGCTTGCTTCCCGCCGCCCGAGGCCTGCCGACCAGAAATCACGATGAAGATTCCGGGTCACGCTCGCCTGCATGCCGTCGTTTCCGGCCACGTCCAGGGGGTCGGCTTTCGCGCCTTCGTCCGTGACCGGGCCGAAGAGCTTGACCTGACCGGTTGGGTGCGCAATACCTATGATGGCGATGTGGAAGTGCTCGCGGAAGGCCCCCGAGAAGATTTAGAGCGCTTGCGCGACTGGTTACAAACCGGCCCGCGCGGCTCCTTTGTCACCTCCGTCAGCCAGGAGTGGCAGGAATCCAGCGGCGAGTTCGAAGAATTTCTGGTCACACGAACTGTCTAAATTTTTAATACACACAAAAACACCGGCGCGATCGCGCCGGTGTTTTTGTGTGTATTACTGTAACGCTTCAATTTGCTCTTTCAAACGCGCTGCGGTTTCGCGGTAGGTCGCCAGCTTCTGGCGCTCTTTCTCCACCACGGCAGCCGGGGCCTTATCGGCGAACGAACTGCCCAGGAGCTTATCCAGGCGCTCAATCTGCCCGTCCGTATCCGCCAGGTCTTTCTCCAGGCGGGCGCGTTCCTCGCTCGTGTCCACCATTCCCGCCAGCGGCAGGTAGATCTCGATCCCCATGACCACCACTGCCACCGCCGGAGAGGGCTTGGGATCCACCTCGTGTTCCATCACCAACGCTGCCGGATCAATGCCCGCCAGGTGGGCGATCAGAGCGCCCTGCTTATCCAACACGTGCAAGCGGTCACCGCAAGCCAGCACAGCGGGGACCTTCTTGCCCGGGGCGACCTTTTTCTCCGTGCGCAGATTGCGAATGGCGCGGATGATTTCTTGCACCAAAACAAAGTCGCCGGTCTTTTGATCTTCCCATCCCTCTGGGTCGCGCGGCTCGGGGAACTTGGCCACAATCAGCGCATCTTCCCAACCGCCCGCCGGCGCAAAAGCTCCCGATTTCTGCTGCGCAGCCTGTTTCAAGTAGCCCCACAACTCTTCGGTCACAAACGGGGTAAAGGGATGTAAAAGGCGCAGGCTCATATCCAGCACGCGCACCAGGGTATACGCTGTATAGAAAGCCCGGTCGCCACCTTCGGCCAGTTGCATCTTGGCAATTTCAATATACCAGTCGGCGAACTCGCTCCACACAAACTCATAAATCTGCCGACCGGCCTCGCCATATTGGTAGTTGGCAAACAGGCGATCCACCTCGCGCACCAGCGCCTGTAAGCGCGCCCAAATCCATGAATCGGCCAGCGTCCAGGCCGGTTCGTGCTCCGGTGCCAAAGGCGCCTGCTCGAGCATTCCCAGCGCAAAGCGGCTGATATTCCACAGTTTATTGGCAAAGTTACGGTTGGCCTCCACCTTCTTGAGGCTCAGGTTCACGTCACTGCCCGGCGTGGAACCTACCAGCAGGGTGAAGCGCAGCGCGTCGGTGCCCATCTCGTTCATCACGATCAACGGGTCCACCACGTTGCCCTTGCTCTTGCTCATCTTCTGCCCATGTTCATCACGGATCAAGCCGTGCAGGTACACGGTATGGAAAGGGGCCTCGCCCGTAAATTCCAGGCCGTCCATGATCATGCGCGTGACCCAGAAGAACAAAATGTCATACCCTGTCTCCAGCACCGAGGTGGGGTAGAAATATTTGTAATCGGGGGTTTCTTCGGGCCAACCCAGCGTGGAGAACGGCCACAGCCCCGAAGAGAACCAGGTGTCCAGCACGTCCGGGTCCTGCTTGATCTTTTCGCTGCCGCAGTGGGCACAGTGAGTGGGATTCTCGCGCTCCACGGTCATCTTGCCGCAGTCGGCACAGTACCACACCGGAATGCGGTGCCCCCACCACAACTGGCGGCTGATGCACCAATCCTGGATGTTCTCCAGCCAGTTGTAATACACCTTGGTGAAGCGCTCTGGAACGATCTTGATGCGCCCGTCTTGCACCGCCGCCAGGGCCGCATCGGCCATGGGCTGGATGCGCACAAACCACTGCGTCGAAACCATCGGCTCCACCGGCTCGCCGCCGCGTTGCGAGCGCGGCACGCTCATCGGGTAAGCCTCGGTTTTCAACACCAGCCCCTGGGCTTCCATGTCGGCCCACAGCTTCTTGCGCGCCTCAAAGCGATCCATGCCCGCATACGGCCCGCCATTCTGGTTGACGCGCGCGGCCTCGTCCAGCATGCTGATAATTTCCAAATTGTGGCGCTGACCAATGAGGTAGTCGTTGGGGTCGTGCCCGGGGGTGACTTTCAGGCCGCCTGTGCCAAAGGCGCGGTCCACATACTCGTCGGCAATCACCGGGATGCGCCGTCCCAGAATGGGCACCAGCACTTCTTTGCCGATGAACTTCTGATAGCGCTCATCCTCCGGGTGCACCGCCACCGCCGTATCGCCCAAAATGGTCTCGGGCCGGGTGGTCGCCACCGGCACGTACTCGCCGCCGCCATCTGCCAGCATGTACTTAAAGAAGTACAGCGTGCCCATCTCCTGGGAGTATTCCACTTCCAGGTCGGAAACAGCCGTGCGCAACCCCGGCGACCAGTTAATCATGCGCGGGCCGCGGTAGATGAGGCCCTTCTCGTACAGGCGCACAAAGGACTCGCGCACCGCTTTGGACAGACCTTCATCCAGCGTGAAGCGCTCGCGGTCCCAATCGCAGGAAGCTCCCAGGCGGCGAATCTGCTGGAAGATGATCCCGCCATACTTGCGCTTCCACTCCCAGGCCCGCTCGACGAACTTCTCGCGGCCCAACTGGTCACGGTGCAGCCCTTCCTTGGCCAGCATCTTTTCGACCTGCAATTGCGTGGCGATTCCGGCGTGGTCCGATCCAGGCACCCACAAGGTCGGCTCGCCCTTCATGCGGTGGTAGCGGATCATCAGGTCTTCCATGGATACGAACATCGCGTGCCCCAGGTGCAGCTCGCCCGTCACGTTCGGCGGGGGGATTGAGATGACAAAGGGCTTGACCGAAGGATCGTGCCCAGGCTGGTTGGGATCGTTGGTCGGCTTGAAGTAGCCGCTCTTCTCCCACCACTCGTAAATTCTTTCCTCGGTCGCGGCGAAATCGTATTTCGTGGGCAATGTGTTTTCCGGCATGATGTCCCTCATTTTCAAAGGCAATGATCCATTGCCTTATTGGATAGTAATCGTCAAACGTTCGCTGCTTTCCAGCACTTCCACGGCCTCGGCGCGGGTCACGCTCATCAGGTCGGGAATGGCGGCTTGCAATGCGGCGCGCAGGGCCGGAGCAGACGCCCCTAATTGTACCCGCATTATCGCACTTGCCAAGCCCAAATTATTCTCGCTTTTGAAGCGGCGCACGGTCGTTGCAATCTCGATCAGGGTCTCTCCGCTCTGGAGAGCCTCTTCATCCACCCAGGCCGCGTCCACCTGCGGCCAGCTTGAGCGGTGAATGGACGGGCAGCCCTCGGCCTCGGCAAACAACTCGCGGTAAATCGCCTCGGTCACGTAAGGCAAGATCGGCGCAAACAGCTTGAGCACCGTCAACAGCACCGTTCGCAGGGCGTAACAGGCGCCCAAATGGCCGGGATGTTCCGGCGCATACAGGCGCTGCTTGGCCATCTCCAGGTAGTTGTCGGCCAGATCGCGCCAGAAGAAAGCCTCCACCTCGCTTTTCGCCGCGGCATACTCGTACGAACGGAAGGATTCGCTCACCCGCTGTACCAGCTCTTGCAGGCTTGCCAGAATCCAGCGATCCGCCGCGGTCAAATGCTCGGGCGGCTGGATACGCCCCTTATCTGCCAGGAAAGTCTGGCTGAAGCGGGCCACGTTCCACAGCTTGGTGACCAGCTTGCCGCCCATCTGGATCTTCTCTTCACTGATGATCGAATCCTTGCCCGGGCTGGTTGAGGCTGCCCAATAGCGCAGGGCATCCGCCGAGTAGCGTTCGATCATTTGCATGGGTGCCATCGGTCCGCCCCCGCGGCTCTTGCTAATCTTGCCCATGCCCTCGCCGGCCAACCCCCAACCCGAGATGAGCACATCGGACCAGGGCAGCTTGCCAAAATGGAACTGCGACTTGACAATGGTATAAAACGCCCAGGTGCGAATGATCTCGTGGGCTTGCGGGCGCAAGCTGTAGGGGTACACCCGCTCGTACAGCTCCGGCTCCCAACGCCAGCGCCCCACGATCTGCGGGCTGAGCGAAGATGTGGCCCAGGTATCCATCACGTCCAGCTCGGGGACGAACTCGCTGCTGCCGCAAGCGCAAGGGTGGAGCGGCTGCGAACTGCCCGGGTCCACCGGCAACTGCGCCTCGTCCGCCGTTGCCACCACGCCGCAGGCTTTGCAGTACCACACCGGGAAGGGCACGCCGTAGGTGCGCTGGCGTGAAATGGCCCAATCCCAGTTCAGCCCCTCCACCCAGGCCAGGTAGCGCGCCTGCATGTGTTCAGGATGCCAGCGAATCTGCTCGCCCGCTCGCAGCAGATCCTCTTTGCGGTCCAGAATGCGCACAAACCACTGCTGCGACACCACAATCTCCACCGGCGTGTCGCAGCGCTCGTGCACCCGGATGGATTGGCTGACCGGCTGGCGCGAAAGGATCAGGCCTTCTGCTTCCAGCAGTTCTTTCACCCGCTTGCGCGCGGCAGGGATGCTTAATCCCGCCAGCGCTCCGGCCTGCTCGGTCATCCGCCCGGCCCGGTCAATGGCCTCCACCAGGGGCAGCTTGTGCGTATACCACCAGGCCATGTCGGTCTGATCGCCAAACGTGCAGCACATCACCGCGCCGGTGCCCTTTTGCGGGTCGGCGCTGGGGTCAGCCAGCAGCGGAACCTCTTGCCCATAAAGCGGCACGCGGGCCTTCCCGCCCAGCAAATGCCGGTAGCGGGCATCTTCCGGGTGGACGAACACCGCCACACAGGCCGCCAGCAGTTCGGGGCGGGTGGTTGCCACCTGCAAAACATTGCCATCCGGCAATCCAAAGGGCAGGGTGACAAACTCGCTCTCCCGCTCCAGGTCGTTCAACTCGGCCTGGGCAATGGCTGTGCGGCATTCGGGGCACCAGATGGTCGGCGCCGATTGGCGGTAGGCTCGCCCCTGGTGGTACAACTCCAGGAAGGAGGTCTGCGAAATCTTTCGCGAGTAGTCGTCGATCGTACGGTACGAATAACGCCAATCCACCGACAGCCCCAGGCGCTGCCAGAGAGCCTGATAATCCTTCTCAGCCTCCTCGCTCACCTCCAGACATTTCTGGATGAAAGCCTCCCGGCCCACCTGCCCCACCGTCACGCCGTGGCGTTTTTCAACCAGCCGTTCCGTAGGCAGGCCGTTGTCGTCAAAACCCATCGGGTAAAACACGTTCATCCCGTTCATGCGGAAGAAACGCGCCATGAAGTCGGGGTGGCTGTAGGAATACACATGGCCCAGGTGCAGGTGTCCCGAAACAGTCGGCGGCGGGGTGTCGATCGAATAGACCGGGCGCTCGTCCGCCAGATCGAATCGATACGTGCCGTCTGTTTGCCAGAGAGCATGCAAAAGGGGTTCCATTTCGGTTGGGTTGTAATGTTTGTCCATTAGATCCTCGCTTTCCGCTTCAGAGGGCGCAGCACGTTGTCCTACACAATCAGCTTCTCAATTCCATCGCTGCGCCCCTACGATTGCTTTGTCCATTTCAAATCAATTCTTCTTTTTTACTTTCACCATTCGTGCAAATTCGTGTAATTCGTGGATGAAATTCTTCTCTCTGTTCGCGGATCAAGCCCTCTTAAAACAAAAAACCTTTCATCCATTGAGGACGAAAGGCCTGCCTTCCGCGGTACCACCTCGCTTCACCCGCACCTGCGGCGGGCGCACTCTGCCCCAGACAAACATCCGGGCTGGGCTGTAACGGGCTCATCCCGCGCCGGTCTACTCACCCAGGGGTTTTCTTCGGCGGTGCCGCCAAACGACTTCGACTGTGGTCCGCTGCGGAGGCTTCCACCTGTTCCTCCTTCTCTATCAGCGCGCCAGACAGCCTACTCCTTTTGGCCTGAACGCTATTGTATTGTAAAATACATTATACACCTTTTCGAGGGGCCTTTAACGGCACATTTTTTGTTCTCTAAAATTATTCAACAGGTGAAACCATGCTCGAATCGATTCATTGCCCCAATTGCGGCGCCCCCCTGTCCGCTGATTTAAAACCCGGCGTGACTGTCTGCCTGTATTGCAACTCTAGCCTGCGCGTTCAAGACCAGGACGAACAAACCAGCGTCGCGGTTGAATCCACGCTGGATGAGAAAGAACTGGACGAAGTGAAGCGCTTACTCCTGGCAGGTCAGCGCTCCGCAGCCGTGGAGCATTACCGCACGTTCACCGGCGTAAATGAAGAGGACGCTGCCGAGGCAGTCGACGGGATTGCCAGCCAGCTCACCGCCTACACCGCGCGCGGGCAGCAGCTCACCGGGCTCGGCTGGCTTCTGGTGGCGGCCTGGTTGGTGCTGCTGGTGGGCGGCGTCGCGGCCGGTCTGGCCGGCCAAATCCACCCCATCCTGGCCCTGGTGATGATCGGCTTTGCCGGGATCAACCTGAACTACTTCATCCCCTCCATTCGCACCACGCTGCAATTCGCCCGCGCGCCCATCGCCCCCGCAGTCACCCTCAAGATGGCCCCCATTGGCGTCATGCCCCTGCGCAAAGAGAAAATCTATACCTTCCGCGCCTGGCTGGAGGTGCAGCCCAAAGACGAGCCCCCCTTCCGCGCCGAGATGATCATCCCGGTGCGCGAGGCCAACCTCAGTCGCGCCACGCCTGGCACCGAGATTTACGTCAAATACCTCACAGACCCCATCCGCTTGATCTTTCACAAGCGCAAGAGCACGCCCCAAGCCACGAGCGAGGAAGGCAAACCTGATGAACCCTCCGCATGAAATGACCCAATCCAACCGGCAGGGCTGGGACGGGCTGGTTGCCACTCACATCAAGAACTACCACATCGATAAGTTGGTCTCCGGTTCCCCCTTGCTCAACGACGTGATCCGCAGCGAAGTCGGAGACGTGCAGGGCAAATCCCTGGCGCACCTGCTCTGCCACATCGGCACCGACACCCTCTCTTGGGCGCTGCTGGGCGCCCAGGTCACCGGCATCGACATCTCGCCCGAAGCGATTCAATTTGCCCGCCAGCTCGCCGCCCGCATGAACATGGATGCGCGCTTCATCGAATCCGACATCTTGGATGTGATGGACAAGGTGGATGAGAAATTCGACATTGTTTTTTCCTCCACCGGGGTGCTGTGCTGGCTGCCCGATATTCGCCGCTATGCCCAAACCGTGCGGCATCTGCTCAAGGATGGCGGCTTCTTCTACATCCTCGACGGACATCCCATCCGCAGCGTCTTGCTGGATGAAGACGGCGAGCAGGGCGATAACACCAACGTCATTCGGGGCGATTACTTCCGCAAAGAGCCCTGGCAGTATAACGGCATGGGCGATTACACCGATGCAACCCTGCTGGTGCCAGGGAAATCATACGAATGGCACTGGACGATGGGTGAAATCGTCACCGCATTTTGCGACGTGGGAATGCGCATCGAGTTTCTCCATGAGCATCCCCAGTATTTTTACAACGGTTACTCGTCTTACTGCGAGGACGAAGAACGCTACCTGTACCCCGCCACATTCAGCCT
>CAZMMI010000119.1:0-12021 GCA_964567255.1 uncultured Anaerolinea sp. | reverse complement strand
TACGAGGAGGAAACGGCCCCATCCCTGCCTGCTGCGCGCGCCGCCTTTAAAAATCCGGGGCATTGGGAATTGGCGTGGTGAAGACCGCATTTAGAGTGTGTGAGTGGCGAAGCCACTCACACACTCTAAATGCGGTCACTACCACGGCAACTCCTAGAGAGCCCAAAATCCTTGCATCCTGTAATAATCTATGCTATGATGTATCCAACCTTTTGGGGAAGGTTACCAGGGTCAACCTCTGAAAATGCTCCGGACCGGAGTGTTTTTTGTCATTTAAGCCCTGGAAGAACATGTATAGCAAAGGATTTAGGATAGATTGTCATGCCAACTTCATTCCTGACGCGCGACGGTTTTAATAAACTGCAAGACGAATTGGATTTCCTACGCACGAAAAAGCGCGATGAAATCGCTAACCGCCTCCACGAAGCGATGGAGGGTGGCGAATTGATCGAAAACGCCGAGTACGAGGCCGCCAAGAACGAGCAGGCCTTTGTCGAGGGGCGCATCAAAGAACTGGAGCTTCTGCTGGCGACCGCGCGGGTGGTGGAAGGCGACATTCCGCACCAGGGCACGGTTCAGGTGGGCGTGCAGGTCACCATCTGTGAAGATGCAGACGGCGCCGAAGAGGAAGTCTACACCATCGTTGGGGCCGCCGAAGCCAACCCCCGCGAAGGGCGCATCTCCAACGAATCCCCGTTGGGTAAGGCCCTGATGAGCAAAAAAGAAGGCGACCGGGTACAGGTTGAAGCACCGCAGGGCTCTTACGCCGTGCGGGTTTTGAAGATCGGCTAACCAGGGGCAAAGTATACCGCCCCGCCCGGATTTCCTGGGCGGGGCTTTTTTTATAAGGAGCAGAAAGAATGGAACTCAACGATCTAGAAAAAATCCGTGTCGCCAAAATCGAGGCCATGCGCGCCGCCGGGATGGAACCCTACCCGACGCGCTCGAACGTGACCCACACCACCGCTGAGGCCATCGCCTTGTTCGAGCAGGCCGAAGCCGCCGGCAGCACCGAGCCGGTCAAGGTCAGCGTGGGCGGGCGTTTGCGCTCTGAACGTTTGATGGGCAAGCTGTGCTTCGCGCACATCGAAGACGGCTGGGGCCGCCTGCAACTGTTCCTGCGCGTCAACGAACTGGGCGAAGAGGCTCTGGATCGCTTCCGCGAGCAGTTCGACCTGGGCGACTTCATCCAGGCTGAGGGCGTGATGATTCGAACGCGCACCGGCGAGGTGAGCGTGCAGGTGCAGTCCTTTGCCATGCTGGCCAAGGCCATCAAACCCCTCCCGGCCGCCAAGGACGAGGTGGTGGACGGGCAGGTAGTGCGCCACGCCGGGCTCACCGACCCCGAAACGCGCTACCGCCAGCGCTACGCCGATTTGGCCGTCAACGCCGAAGTGCGCGAAGTGTTCCGCGCGCGCGCCAAAACCGTCACCGCCTTGCGCCGCTTCCTGGACGAGCACGACTTCCTGGAAGTCGAGACGCCCATCCTGCAACCCATTTACGGCGGCGCGGCAGCGCAGCCTTTTGTCACCTATCACAACCAGCTCAAACAAAACCTGTACTTACGCATTTCCTTTGAGCTGTACCTGAAACGCTTGCTGGTGGGCGGCCTGGAGCGCGTCTACGAGATTGGCCGCGATTTCCGCAATGAGGGTGTGTCCTTCAAGCATAATCCCGAGTTCACCCAGTTGGAGTTCTACTGGGGCTACGCCGATTACCTCAAGGTCATGGAGTTGACCGAGCAGATGATCGCTTTTGTGTGTGACGATGTGCTGGGCAAACGCACCGTGGTCTATGACGGCCAGGAGTTGGACTTCAACCCACCCTGGCGGCGTCTGGAACTGCGCCAGGGCATCCTCGACACCGCCGGCATCGATATCAGCCTGTACCCCACCGGCGAGGCGCTGGCCGAGGCCATGCGCGCCAAGGGCATCAACGTCAAACCTGGCTCTACCCGCGGCAAGTTGATCGACGCCCTGCTGGGCGACTTCCTCGAGCCCACGCTGATCCAGCCGACCTTCCTATATAACTATCCGCGCGACATCTCCCCGCTGGCCAAAGGCCTGCCCGGTGATCCTAACACCGTGGAGCGCTTCGAGGGCTATGTGGCGGGCATGGAATTGTGCAACGCCTTCACCGAGCTGAACGACCCGCTCGATCAAGAGTCGCGCTTCCTCGAGATGGGCCGGGCGTATGAAGCAAACGACGATGAACGCCATCCGATGGATGACGATTACCTGCAAGCCATGTCCTACGGCATGCCGCCTTGCGGTGGTTTTGGCATGGGCGTGGACCGGCTGGCCATGCTGCTCACCGACCGGCGCACCATCCGCGAGGTGCTCCTGTTCCCGCATCTGCGCGGCACGGCAGAAGAATAGATTTATGCGCAATACAACAACGCCGCGCAAAAGCGCGGCGTTGTTGTATTGCGCGATTCTTACTGCCTGCGCGGATCGGGCTTCACCGGCTGGTCCGGGCGGTCGGTGCCGCACACGCGGCAAGTCAAGTCCACGTCGGCAAAACTCACCCCGCAGTTGGGACAGTTGTAGTAGGAATCCCAGGCCTTCTCCAGGCGTTCACGAGCCTCGCGTTCTTCCTTCACCCGGCTCATATGGGCCTTTTCCAGGCTCTCGGCGGTCGCTTTGATCACCTTCCAGGCGCGCTCTTTGAGCTTGAAGTTGCCTGCCGCCTCGGCCAGGTCCGAGCCGTTTTCAACGGCTTGTTTGGCGGCGTTATAGATGCGGGCGGGGTCCTTGCGCCCGGTGAGCAGGCTCAGCCCCTGTCCGGCCAGCCCCACCAGGTTCTTGGCCCCTTCTTTCACAGTTTCCAGCACGCCCTGTCGGGTTAGATCATTGACACGTACCTCGGTCCCATCGTCTCGAGAGGTCAGTTGCACGGTCATGGCCGTCACCGCGCCGCGGTCGGTCAGAATGCCTACCGAGGCCAGCAGGGCGTCTTCGGCGCCGGAGAAGGAGATGGTGGTGTTGCCGCTGCCAAACTCACTGCGCAGCGCCGGGGCCAGGTCTACGGGTTGCACGCCGCGGTAGTGAGCCGTGTTATCACTGGCTACGGCTGCCGCCGCCCCCAGGCCCAATGCGCCCGCCATGCCCAGCGCGTTGCCCAGACCCTCGCCCGCAACAGGCGGCAGCGCCGCGGCATTTTGAGCCATGGCCGCTTTGAGCTGCTCGAGCCGCTCGCGGGATTCCTGGTTGCGGCGCATAATCTCACCCTTGCGCTCCAGCACCACCGGCAAGTCGGCGGGCTTGAATGTGGCCGCGAAGAAATTCTGGTCGCTGGGCACCAACAAGCTAAAAATGGCTTTCTGCTCGTCGTTTAGCGCAGCCAATTGATCGGCGCTGAGTTTGTTGATACCGGTTTCATCCATTATGATCTCTGCTCTCCTGATTAGTATCCTAACACGATTTTACAAAAAAAATCTCAAGATTATGTATAGGCTCTTTGGGAGTTGCCGTGTAGGTACCGCCATGCATAGAATAGCACATAGCAAAGGGAGTTGATAGGGCGCAACGCCCCGTTTCCGCAGGAGTAGGCCGGTAGATTTCACACGCCAATCTCTGCAGAGCTTACAAATCCTCTTGGTATAATGAACTTTGCGCTCCAAGCACAGCTATTCTATACTTTCTCGGAACCGCCCACTATGCTTTATATCATCCTCTCATGCATCGGCCTGACTCTCATCTGGACTGGAACCGGTTTATTGATTTTACGAGCCGGTCGATTGGAGAAGCTTAATTTTGAAACGTTTTTACGCGGCTTCTGGGTCGGCTGGGCAATAATTATTGCGTTCTTGCAGGTTTGGCACCTGTTCTTTCCCGTCAACGGGGCAGCGTTTTTGGTGGTATTGGCTGCCGGCCTGGCCGGATGGTTCAGCGCAGCGAAAAATGTATTTTCGCAACTCAAACGCTGGGGCTGGGGGCCAATCATCCTGGCGGGCGGGTTATCCGCAATTCCGCTGGTGATTCTTTCCAGCCATGTCATGTTCGACTCTCCTTCTTATGATCATGGCTTGTACCACATGCAGGTGGTGCGCTGGCTGAATCAATACGCCATTGTTCCCGGTTTGGGCAATCTGCACCACCGCTTGGCCTTCAACAACTCCAACCTGCTTTTCGCAGCTTTGATCAATTGGGGGCCGTTCGCCGATCGGGCCTATTATCTGGCGACCACCATCCCGGCATTCATGCTCATTCTTGCGGGAGCCAACGGCTTTTTTCAGATGTTTCGCCCGGTAGAGCCAGTGAAACTTTCCAATCTATTCTATGCCTGGATGCTGCCCATCATGTTATGGCAGTTTAACCACGTCTTTTTTGCCGGATACTCAACGGACGCGATAATTTTCATGCTCCAGGTGGTGGCTGCCGGGACGTTTCTTACGATGGTCGAGAGTCGGGAGAAAGCACAGGCTTTTGACCGTCTCAAGTTCCTGACGCTAATCGTTTGTGTTAGCGTAACCGTGAAGCTAAGTTTCGCGGTCTTCGGGCTCGGCCTTCTCCTGGCGGCTCTGATTGCCATCCGCATGCGCTTTGGCCGGATTGCAAAAGAAGATAGGCGTTCATTCGCGGCGTGCTTTGTCATAGCTGCGCTCGTTTTGCTCCCGTGGCTAACTCGAAATGGCATTTTAAGCGGTTATTTGTTGTTCCCAAGCACTGTGCTTTCTGTTCCGTTTGTCTGGCGAATGCCCCTGGCGCTGACTGCTCCCATCGCGCCGGGAATCACGGAGTGGGCGCGCACCATAAACAACAGCATTGATTACAGCGGTGACCTGGCCTGGTTCCGCCAATGGTGGCAGCTTTTCCCACATACTGCCGTCCAACGCTCCCTTTACGTCAGTGCGGCGTTGTGGATATTGAATGCGGGTTGGATGCTGACTTTTCGCAAGAAGGCAAAACTTCACTGGGGCAGTGCCTTGTTGTTTGCGGTCAGCTTCCTTTCCGGCACGTATTGGTTCTGGCTAGCGCCTGACTATCGCTTTTCGGGCGCGGCGTTATGGTTGATGTTGATTTCAACCGGTCTCTTTACCGCGCAACTGTTGATCGAAAGCGGAAAATCACAAGCACCGCTGTTGTCCAGCGCAGTCCTGTTGGCCTTAACGTTTTGGCTCAATCCCAATCAATTCTATCTTCAGCGCCCCGCTGGTGGGCAAATTCTTTATCCGATTGGAGAAAGCGAACTGCTCGAAAAACGGTTTGAACCAGAGTTTTCCACGCGGTACACGCTCTCGGGCCTGGCTGTGCAAACTTCCGGAGAATCTTCTGACCAATGCTGGTACGCGGAATTGCCTTGCACCCGCGCGCAAGATTTTCTACCCAGCTTGCGGCTAATCGATCCAGATAATATGCAGAAAGGTTTTATGTTTCCTTCAGAGGAGCTGCCGTAACTGGTAGGACTTTGGGGGAATGTAAGCAATTATCAGAAATTTCTTAGAACTTCCCCCATTTCTTGACTCGTGTTTTTTTGCATGGTATGATTCTTGACGTAGTATTAGCACTCTCGTGGCGAGAGTGCTAAATAAAAAGTGTCTGCTTACACAGAGATAAAAGGGGCCCGAATTTGATATGTATATGGGCGCCAAGCACCCATATACATATCAAATTCGGAACTTTTCACCACCTTAGCGAGCAGATGCAAAACAAGGACACAGATGCAAGAACCGAGCGAACGCCAACGCTTTTTATTAGCCCTGATCGTGCACGAGTACGCCCGTACGGCGGCCCCGGTCGGTTCGCGCAATCTGGTAGATCATTACAATCTGGATATGAGTTCGGCCACCGTACGCAACGAGCTGGCAGCCCTGACCGAAATGGGCTACCTGCGCCAGCCGCACACCTCGGCCGGGCGCGTGCCAACCGAAGAAGGCTACCGCTACTTCGTTGGGCGACTGATGCAGGAAACCAGCCTGCCAGACACCGTGCGCCACACCATCACCCACCAGTTCTCCCAGATGCACAACGATGTGGATCAATGGATGAAATTGGCAGCCTCGGTGCTGGCCTACCAGTCGCGGGCAGCCTCCCTGGTCACCGCGCCCCACCCCGAGGTGACCCGCCTGAAGCACCTGGAGTTGATCTCCACCCGCGGACGGCAGGTGTTGATGGTGGTGGTGATCGTGGGTGGTGAAATTCGGCAGCGTTTCCTGACGCTCAGCGAACCCGTCACCCAGGAGCAGCTCTCGGCCACGGCAGATGCAATCACCCGCCTGTGCCAGGAGCGCGACTCTGCCGGGGTGCGCGCCCAGCGCAGCGCTTTCAGCGGGCTGGCCCTGGAGTTCATCGACCCGCTGGTGGAAGCTTTAGGCCAATCTAACCAGGCTGCCGAAGGCGAAATATACCTGGATGGGCTGTCCAACGTACTGGCCGAACCCGAGTTCATCAACCCGGAAGAGGCGCGCCGGGCACTGCGGGTACTGGAAGAACGCTCTGTTTTACAGGACCTGTTGGCACGAACCGTGCAAACCAATAATATGGTAGGCGGCGTGCAAGTGCTCATCGGTGGCGAAGGCGGCTGGGACGATCTGCGCCAGAGTTCACTGGTCATTGGGCGCTACGGCGTTCCAGGGCTGGCAACCGGTACCCTGGGCGTGCTGGGTCCCATGCGCATGGCCTACGGACGGACAATTTCTACGATGCGCTTCCTGTCAGGCTTGCTAAGCAACCTGGTGGCCGAAACGCTCGTAGATGAAGAATAAAGGAACAAGGATGTGGGGATGGCTAAAAAAAATACCAGTAACAACCAACCTGACGTAAAAGAAACTGAGACCGCCGCTGTGCTTGAGGAAATCATGAAAGAAATGGAAGCTTTGCGGCAAGCGTTGGAAGAAACCCAGGCGAAAGCCAAAGAATATTCCGACGGCTGGCAGCGTGAACGGGCCGATTTCTCGAACTACAAACGGCGCATCGAGCGCGATCAGCAGCTATTGAGCCAAAGCATCACGGGTGACCTGGTCAAGAAATACTTGCTCGTCCTCGATGATCTCGATCGCGCCATGCAGATGCGCCCGGAAGAAGGCGATTTGCGCGCCTGGTCCGGCGGTATTGAGCTGATCCATCGCAAGTTGCAGACGATTCTGGAAGGCGAAAACATCCGCCGTATTCCAGCCGAAATAGAAGATTTTGACCCCTCTCGTCACGAAGCAATTTCGTACGAAGCCAGCCCGGATCATTCCAGCGGGCAAATCATTGGGGTTGTTCAAGAAGGATATATGATTGGTGATCGGGTCCTGCGCCCGGCGCGAGTCAGAGTAGCAAGATAGGAGACATAATCGTATGGGAAAAATCATTGGCATCGATCTCGGAACGACAAACTCAGTTGCGGCGGTCATGACCGGCGGTGAGCCGGTGGTGATTCCGTCGGCAGAAGGGGAGCGCCTGGTGCCCTCGGTGGTGGCTTACAACAAGAACCACGAACGCGTGGTTGGACGCACAGCCCGCAACCAGGCCATCATCAACCCCGAAAACACCATCTTCTCGATCAAGCGCTTCATGGGGCGCAAGTTTGAGGACGCCGAAGTTCAACGCACCGTCAGCCGCGTGCCCTACAAAGTAGCGAAAGCTCCCAACGGCGACATGCGCGTGGTACTGGATGGACGCGAATACTCTCCGCCGGAAGTTTCGGCCATGATTTTGGCCAAGTTGAAAGCCGACGCGGAAGCCTATCTGGGCGAGCCCGTCACGCAGGCGGTCATCACCGTCCCGGCTTACTTCAACGACGCTCAGCGCAACGCCACCAAAGACGCCGGTAAGATCGCCGGGCTGGAAGTGCTGCGCATCATCAACGAGCCGACTGCTTCGTCCCTGGCTTACGGCCTGGACAAGAAGAAAAACGAAGTCATCGCTGTCTATGACCTGGGCGGCGGCACCTTCGATATCTCTGTCCTGGATGTAGGCGACGGCGTCTTCCAGGTGCGCTCCACCAGCGGCGACACCTTCCTGGGTGGCGACGACTTCGACCTGCGCATCATGGACTATCTTATTGCCGAGTTCAAAAAAGAAAACGGTATCGACATCCGCAGCGACCGCCAGGCCCTGCAGCGCTTGAAAGAAGCCTCGGAAAAGGCCAAGATCGAGCTGTCGACCGTGATGCAGACCGAGATCAACCTGCCTTACCTGACCGCCGATCAGACCGGCCCCAAGCACCTGGTGATGACCTTCACCCGCGCTCGCCTGGAGCAACTGACCAGTGATTTGATCGAGAAATCCCTCGACCCGGTGCGCCGCGCTTTGTCGGATGCCGGTTTGCAGCCTTCGGATATTAGCGAGGTCGTTCTGGTGGGCGGCATGACCCGCATGCCCGCCGTGCAAGAAGCCGTGCGCCGCCTGTTCGGCAAAGACCCCCACAAGGGCGTCAATCCCGACGAGGTCGTCGCCGTTGGCGCGGCCATCCAGGCCGGTGTGTTGGGCGGCGAGGTCAAAGATATCCTCCTCCTGGACGTTACCCCATTGACCCTTTCGGTCGAGACCTTGGGCGGCGTTTCTACCCCGCTCATCGAGCGCAACACCACCATCCCCACCCGCAAAAGCCAAATCTTCTCGACAGCCTCGGACGGGCAGACTCAGGTGGAAGTGCACGTGGTGCAGGGCGAACGCCCCATGGCTGCCGACAACAAATCCCTGGGCCGTTTCATCCTGGATGGTATTCCCCCCGCTCCGCGCGGCATGCCCCAGGTGGAAGTAACCTTCGATATCGACGCAAACGGCATCCTCAAGGTCACCGCTTCTGACAAGGCCACTGGCCGCAGCCAACACATCACTATCACCGCCTCCTCGGGTCTGAACGACTCCGAGGTGGAAAAGATGCGCAAAGAGGCTGAAGCCCATGCCGATGATGACCTCCGCCGCAAAGAATTGATCGAGGCTCGCAACAACGCCGATAACACGGTTTACACCGCCGAAAAGCTGATCAAAGAATACGGCGACAAACTGCCCGCAGATATGAAGAAGCAGGTTGAAGACGGCGCAGCCAAGCTCAAACAGACCCTGGCCGGCGAAAATGTCGCGGATATGCGCAAGGAGACCGAAGAGCTTAACCAACTCATCCAGAAAGTTGGCGGCAGTATGTACCAGCAGCAGGGCGGCCCGGCGGCCGAACCCGGCCCGCAAGGCGCACCCGGCGGCCCTACCGCCCCCGATGGCGGCGCAACCGGCCCGATCGGCAATGACGGCGACGTCGTTGACGGCGAATTCCGCAACGCGTAAATTTATCTACACTCCCGAGGACCGGTGCACCGGTCCTCGGGAGTGAATGATTCACATGGCACAAAAAGATTACTACGAAACCTTAGGGGTTGGGCGCAACGCAACGCCGGATGAATTAAAATCGGCGTTTCGCAACATGGCGCGCCAATACCATCCGGACGTGAATAAGGCCGCGGATGCTGAAGAGCGCTTTAAGGAGCTCAACGAAGCCTATGCGGTGCTGTCGGATCCCGACAAGCGGGCCGCTTACGACCGCTTTGGCCATGCAGGGCTGAACGGCATGGGCGGCGCCCCCGATTTCACTACCGTCGACTTCTCGGATATCTTCGAGGAGTTGTTTGGTTTTGGCATGGGCATGGGCGGACGCTCACGCGGCGGACGCAATAATCCACGGCGCGGCGCCGATTTGAGTTACTCGTTGTCTCTCAATTTTGAAGAAGCGGTCTTTGGCATCGAAAAAGAAGTCGAAATTACCCGCGATGAAACCTGCGGCACCTGCCGCGGAACAGGCGCCGAGCCCGGCACCAGCCCGCAGCGCTGTTCGGCTTGCGAAGGCCGCGGCGAGGTCCGCCAGGTGCGCCAGACCATCCTCGGCTCGATGGTGCAGGTAACCACCTGTCCCACATGCAACGGCCAGGGCACGGTCATCACCTCACCGTGCAAGACCTGCCGAGGGCGCGGCCTTGAGCGCAAGACGGTCAAGCGCAATGTGGCCATCCCGGCTGGAATTGATAACGGGCAGCAAATCCGCCTGGCAGGCGAAGGCCAGCCGGGTCAGTTCGGCGGTCCCAACGGCAACCTGTATATTGAGATTCAAGTCAAGCCTCATCAATACTTCCGCCGCAAGGGTGACGACCTGCTGCTAAACTTGAACGTGAATGTGGCTCAAGCCACCCTGGGCGCGGAAGTGGAAATTCCCACTATCGACGGAAAGACCTCTTTGACCATCCCTGCCGGAACGCAACCGGGCAAGGTGATCAACATCCGCGGCAAGGGTGTTCCGCATTTGCGCACCACCGGGCGGGGCGACCAACTGGTGGTGGTGAACGTGGAAGTGCCCACGCGCATCAGTCCCGAACAACGCAAGATCTTTGAACAACTGGCGCAGACCCTGGGCAGCGAAGTGCTGCCACAGGAAAAAAGCTTCTTTGACAAGCTGCGCGAAATTTTTTGAGCCTGTTTCACAATAACAAAGTCCTGCGACGCGTGCGCGCCGCAGGACTTTGTTTTTAAGAGAGGTTTCGCTTACTCTGCCGCTGCGATTTCCACAACCGCAGGTGCAGCCGGGGCGCGCCCCGCGCGATAAGCCAGGTACATGGCGCCCACGCCGACCACGGTAGCAATCACCGCGACCAGCCAGCCCAACAAGAAAATCGGGCGGATGAGCGCATAGATCAATACACCCGCCAGCAGCGCCCACACCTTGGGATGAGAGGTCTGCGGGGCAATCTTTCCCACCAGCAACTGGCCGATGAGCACTGAGAAGACCACTTTGCTGCCGGTGCCAACCAGGAAACCGAACACCGCAACCGCCAGACCCAGGGCGCTGAAGCCCAGGCCAAACACCGGCCCAGAGACAGCCCCGAGGGTCAAGAGCGTTAGCAGCAAGCCGGCGCCAAAGATCAGGCTGGCGGCAACGAATGCAATCACCCAACCCAGCAGGACGGTTAGCAATCCATAGCCCGCGGAGGGCAGCGGGTTGGCGCGGGCCTGATCGATCACTTTTTGGGTGACTTTGGGCATGAGCCACAGGGCCAGACCACCGAAGATGAGCAAGGCCGCCAACTCGCGCAGGAACTCAAAGAACCAGTGCAGCACGGGCAGGCGCGTCTCGATTCGAGGTCGAACGATGGGCCGCTGCGGATCTTCCGGAACAGGCATAGGGGTTTGGTAGATGAGTTGCTCGGGGGCAACGCCCTGGATGGTCTCGGTTTGCGGCACAGGGCTGGTATAGGTCATCGTTCCGCCCACAGAAGCATCTTCGGACACGCGCAGCCCCGGCTCTACCGGCACGGGCATGTAAGGAACGAATTCGGGCATCCGGTCCATGCTTTCACTCGAGGTTTCATCCATATAGATCTGCACGTTGCGGCCGACCTTGCCGTTGAGTTCCACCGCGTTGGCCGCGGCTTGAATATCGCGACCAACTTCGCCGGAAACCAGGGCCTGGTACGATCCAGTGAACTGGTCGCGCTCAATCAATGAGCCGGGTTGGCTTTTGAAGCTGAATCCGCCAAAGTACAGGTTCCGCGCCACAGAAGCCGTCTCTTCCAGGGTCATTTCAGAGGCGCCGCCAAAGACAGAGCCGGTGGCCTTGCCTTCAAAGCGGATGGTTTGCCCGCCGGCAAACACGTTGCCATTGATCTCGGCGGTTGAGGAAATCTCTACCGTCGAACCGGCGGCAAAGACATCGCCGTTGACCTTGCCGGTGATGGTCACTGTTTCGCCAAAGGCAAAGAGAATGCCGTTGACGGTACCGTCCACAACCACATGATCACCCTCTACGAGGACATCATCATCAATGACCTCGTCAGCGCCGATTTTGCCGTCATCGTCAATGTAGGCGGCAGCAACCGGACGGGCCGTGCTCGCCACCAGTGCGACCGCAAAAAGAAACACAAACGTAAAACGCAGCCAGGTCTTCATCATATTGCCTTTCACACAAAAAAAATCAGGAGCACTCGCCCCTCATAACAACATATACGCAGGCAATAGGAGAAAGTTTCAAGAAAAGAAGGCTAATCCACCAAGGTGGAAGAAAGGAACCTTACTACGCCCTTTGAGCAGCTACACGAATAAAAACCCTAAG
>CAZMMI010000118.1:3522-12095 GCA_964567255.1 uncultured Anaerolinea sp. | reverse complement strand
CCCGAAGCAAGCTGGGCGACGCCGGGCAGGGCAGCCTGCTCCTGCCCGCGCCCGGTGAGCACAAGGAAACTGCGCTGAACACCCGCAGCCTGCCCGGCTTGCAGGTCGGTGAGCGCGTCGCCGACCATGATGGAGCGCTCCAGGTCAATATCTAACTCGGCGGCGGCCTTCAGCAGCAGCCCCGGCAGCGGTTTGCGGCAGTCGCAGGCATCCTGCGGGCCGTGCGGGCAAATATAGGCCCCGTCCACGCGGCCCCCAGCCTGGCGAATGGTCTCCAGAATCCGCGCGTTGATCGACTCGGCCTCTGCCAGAGAGAGGACGCCCCGCCCAACCGCGGATTGATTAGTGACCATGACCACTTTGTACGGGCTGGCAGCCAGACGCGCCAGAGCCTCCAGCGAACCGGGCAGGAACTCCACGTCGGCCCAGGAGCGCACATAGGTGGGCACATTTTCGATGATGACACCGTCACGGTCGAGAAAAACAGCCGGAAACATGGCATAATTATACATGGAAGGTAACTGCTCAGAGGTTGATGATAGTTCCTGAATTTGAGGTGTATGTGGGTGCTTCGCACCCCACATACACCTCAAATTCAGGTTTCTTCCACCTCTAGCTGAGTAGAAACCATGGGAGAACCATGAAAACCTATCGTCCTGCGCTATACCTCATCCCGGTGGCTTTGTTTGTCGCCAGCGCCGTGCCCGCTGCCTTCGCCGGATACGACATGGCCCTGGCCCTGCCCACCCTATTCGTTCTGCTGGGCAGCGGGCTGCTGACGGCAGTCCTCGCCCTGGCAGGTCGGAAAACAGGCGTGTGGGAGGCAACGGCTGGGTCGTTTGTGCTGTTGTGCGTTCTGGTGGCGGGCTACGTCATTACACAAATGGGGCGGCTGGACTACGCCGAAAAGGTGGGGGTTATTTCCAGCCTGGCAACGCTGATTGCGCGAATTACCCCCAACCTGGCCCACTGGCAGCCCAACCTGAACAGCGTTGCGACGTTCATTGAGGCCGCGCCTTTCCTCGCGATGGGCCTGGCCTTCAGCACCGCCAACCGCAAGCTGCGCTTCCTGTGGCTGGGCGCGGCGGCGGTCCTGCTGGGCGGGCTGATGTTTAGCGCTTCCCGGGGAGCCTGGCTGGCAGTCGCCGCGGGGGCACTGCTGTGGGCGGCGTGCTATTGGAAGCCTGCTCGCTGGCTGGCTTTCGGCGCCGCCGCCGGGATGGCCGCGCTGATCGGGTACGTCCTCGTGCGCGGGAACATCACGGCCATTGCCGACATTCCCGTACTGTCCAATGTGCTGGGTCCGCTGTTCATCCGGCCCGACCGGCTGGAGGTGTACCGGAACAGCCTGGCCTTAATCGCCGATACGCCCTTCACCGGCATCGGCCTGGGCGACCCGTTTGCCCTGGTCTACTCGCGTTATGAATTGCTCATCCCCGTCCTATATCTAAGCTACTCGCACAACCTGACCCTGGAGGTCCTTCTGGAGCAGGGGTTGGCGGGCTTTACCGCCTGGATGGGGCTGACGACGACCGTTTTCACCGCGGCCTGGAATCACCGCCATCACCCACAGCGGCTGATATTGGAGTCGACCTGGGTGGGTATGGCGGTGATCCTGCTGCACGGGGTCAGCGATGCGCGCCAGTACGACGATTTGCGCTGCTGGCTGCCTTTTTTCCTGCTGCTGGGGTTGAACATCGCCCTGCTGTGGAAGCATGCGCCAGACAAACCACGCCTGGCGTGGATGATTCCGGCGGGGGCAGCGGCGCTGAGTCTGGGAGTGTATTTGGCCTTGCTGGGTTCACTGCCAGCGGCGGCTTTGACTAATCGCGGTGCGCTGCTGCAAGAACGAGCCGATTTGCAAGAAGGGTTGAGCAGCGCTGAACAGGCCGATCTACGCGAGGAGGCCAAAGTCCTGTTTTTGGCGGCTCTGCAAAAGGAACCGGAACAACGCTCGGCCAACCAGCGCCTGGGGATGATCTACCTGGAGCAGTTGGATTATCCCGCCGCCATCACGGTGTTGGAACAGGCCTTGCTGGCCGACCCCGAGCATCCCGGCACGCGCAAAGCCCTGGGGCTGGCCTACGCCTGGGCCGGGCGCACCGAGGAAGCTTTACCAATGCTGCGCGATTTGCCCAATATCGTGGACGAGATGAATTATTGGGGCTGGCATTTTGACGACTTGAACAACCCGCGCGCGGGGTATCATTCGTTGTTAGTGTCCCTGGCTCTCCAGCCAGACCAGCCGGAGATGGTGGAATACGCGGAGATTTTGCGGGAGAAGAGCGAAGAACCGTAGGGGCGGTCTTTCATGCGGGCAAGGTCGTCCGATTGTGCCAACCCCCAGCGGGCAAGGAACGTAGGCAGACCCGGCAGACCTGCCCGGATTTTGGCCCGGCGGGTCTGGCAGGTAGGCCCACAATCCTGGCCTGCCGGGATACATTTCAGACATCCAAGCCGAGCCGGCGTTAAAGACCCGCCGCTACACAGAGGGTTCGTCCACCCGTGACAGGTTCGGGGACCGGACCCCTACCGCCAGGACAATAAAAAGACCCCGCCTGTTTGAAGAAGGCGGGGTCTAAAACTGAAGGCAAACGGATTAACCCTCGGTCGGCTCGGGCTTGGAGCGGTACTCGTTGGGGTAGTACTTGCTGTAATACGAATCGCGGCGGGCCACGCGGTTGAGCACCACCGCCAACCGCTTAACATGCAGGTTGTCCAATTGCTCTTTGATGGCCTTCAAGGCTTCTTTGCGAGTGAAATTGGGCCGCACGACCAGCAGGATACAGTCTACTTTGGTGCACAGCACAGAGGTATCAGAAAGGAAGAAGGGAGGCCCGTCGATGATGACCCGGTCGGCCATGTCTTTCAACTCCTCCAGCGTAGGCAGCAAGCGGGGGCTGCTGAACAACTCGCTGGGATTGTTCGCTGCATCTCCGGCAGGTATCACCATCAAGCGCTCGCTCTTCCAAGGGATCATGGCGTCTTGCAGGGGCAAATCGCCGGAGAGCACGCCGCTGAAACCAAGCGGGTTCTCAATTTCCAGGGCATTATGCAGCATGGGGCGGTGGAAATCGGCGTCCACGCAAATCACGTTGTGCTCAGCCTGAGCCGTCACCACCCCCAGGTTCGCCGTGACCGTGGATTTGCCCTCGGAAGTGGAAGCGCTGGTGACCAGCACCGTCCGAATGGGTTCCTCCGGCGAGAGCAGTTCCAGGTTGGTGCGCAGCACACGGAAGGAATGGGCCACCGGCGAGCGCGGCTCGTCGCGGACATAATCCCAACGGTTCTTGCCCGCCGGGAACTCGCCCACATAGCTAATTACCTGCACGCCCAGGATGCGCTTGACGTCTTCGGCGGTCTTGACCGAATCATCGAAGAACTCGATGGCGTACGCCGCGACCGCCGCCAGGGCCAGACCCACGACCAGGCCTAACGCAATGGTGAGCATGTGGTTTGGGCCAACGGGCCGAACGGGCAGCGCAGCGGTCTCGATGACGTTGAGAGTATTGCTGGCGCCTTCCTGTGTATTCGAGAGCAGAGTGCCGTAGGTGGAGCGCAAAGTGTTCAAGCGGTTATCCAGGTCGGCGATTTGTGTGTTCAGTTCCGCAATCCGCCGGGCGCTGTTAGATTTTGCCAACTCGTCCTGCAATGTCTGCATTTCCGCCAGGGTATCGTTGATCTGGATTTGCAGGGCCGAAAGCTGCTGGCGAAGAAAATCCTGGGTTTGCTGATCTTGCCCGCCCACCCCCGGGCTGCTCTTGACCAGTTGGGCAGCTAATTCGTTAGCCACCACCTGGGCGCGCTGGGGGACAGAGTCGTTGACGACAATCTCTACCAGGGATGTGTTAGGCACTGCCGCGGCAAAATACTCAGGGAGGTAGGTCAAACCTAAGGATTCCATCACGGCCTGGCGGATGGGTTCGCGGAAGACCATATCGGCATAAATAGAGGCTAACTGCTGTTGAAGGTAAAACTCGCCGCCGCTGGGGTTGGGCGAAGACATGGTATTTCCGACCATCAGTGTGGTGCGGGTTTGATAAATATCCGGTTGTGAAAACGAGATAAATGCGCTGGAGATGCCTGAGACGGCGGCGGCTACAATTAGCAGCCACCACCACTTCTTCAGCGGATTCAGATAATCCATAAGATTCATACGCTGGTCACCTTCCCTGGGTAGAAACCTCGATCTAATCCTACCACAATTATGTTAAACGTCAAAATATGTAAGCTCTCCAGAATATGAGGTGGTAGTGGGTGCAAAGCACCCCCAAGCACCTCAAGTTCGAATTTCTTCATGCGCATGGTCGATGGCGGCATGGTAGGCGCCTTCCAACAGGCCGATCATGGCCTGCCAGGAGTGTTCGCGCTGCACAAACTCTCTGCCTGCTGCCCCGACCCGCTCGCGCAGCCCGGCATCCTTGAGCAGCGTCACCAGTTGACCGGCAATTTCGGGCGCGCCCTCACCCACCAACAAATCCGAGCCCTCTATCACGTTCAATGCCGAAACCGCCATACGTGAAGCTACCATGGGGGTGGCACAGGCCAGGGCCTCGAGTACCTTGTTTTGGATGCCCGCGCCATAGGTGATGGATGCCACCGCCACCGCTGCCCGTTGCAGGTAAGGGCGCAGGTCGGGCACCGTGCCCGTGACGGTGATGCGGCTGTCCTGCCCCAAAGCGCGCAGTTCTTCGGGCGGATCCTTGCCTACCACCCACAGGCTTGCCTCTGGGATCTCGACCCACACGCGCGGCATGACCTGCTCGACCAGGAATTTGACCATGCGCACGTTGGCGTGGTAGCTCATCTTGCCGCTGACCACAATGGTGTTTGGTTGCCGCTCTTGCTGTGGGCCGGGGAAGAAGTAATCCAGGTCGACGCCGTTGGGGATGACCCGTACACGAGAGAAAAAATCGCGGCCCTCGGCCATCTCCAGGAAAGCCTGGCGGTCTACGGGAGAGGTGACCGCCAGCGGGTTGAACTGCTCCAATAGAATGCGCTCGTAGCGCTCGGTGCGGCGCAATTCTTGGGCGCGCAAGAAGCGTCGCAGCGTAGAAGTGTCCTGGCGAACCGCCTGGCGGAAGAGATGCGAAATGTTATCGACGCTGTCCCATAGAATGGCCGGGCGGAAGGCTGACCACTTCTTCAGCAAATCCAGGCCATACTGCGCCCCACGCAAATGCTCGATGTGGATGACATCGAAGCGGCCCGTCTTCCACAATTCCGCCGCCCGGCGGGCCAATTTGGGCTGCCAGCAATACACGGCTTGCAGGGGGGTGCGGGTGGGCAGAGCCAGCAGGCAGTTGGCGTAGGAAACAACCTTGGGCAGGTTGAACAGTTCAACTTGAACGCCTTCACGCTTCAGATCCTCAACGGCCCCGACGTCGACGAGCGACGAGCCCACGGTGAGCAGACGCACCTCGTGCCCGGCCAAAACCAGGTGGCGCAAGAACTGGTAAGGGCGCACGCGCACCAGGTCGGGCACATAGGGCACAATGGCAAGGATTTTCATCTCGCTGCTCCCAATTGGGGCCAGATTTTTTGCGTCAGGCGAGTCAGGCTATAAGCCGCCACGGGCAGCAGCACGGCGTCGACGGGCAGGCGGTAGCGTACCAACGTCCAGGTGAGGATATGGATTCCGGCATAGACTACCAGGAACAGTATCAGGAGGCTCTCGCGACGGGCCAGCCAGTCGGCGAATTTCATCTTGTTGGGCCACAGGACCATGATCACGCCGGCCAGCATGAAGGGCATGGCTACGCCAAAACTGATCACGCGGGTGATGTTGCTAATGAGGCCTGAATCGGCGGAGGGCCAGAACATGAAGTAATGGGGGATGCGCGAGAGGGACAGCAGGGCGTAGCGCCCCGGGTCGGCGGTGATGAATTCCAGGCCGCGCTGCATGAGAGCTGAATCGAGAGCGGCTTCGTCCAGTTCAACCAGCTCCTGGGGGAGCAGATCGCCGTAGGAGGGCATATCGGGGGTGAGGATGGGCACGAATTGGGTGCCGTAGATGGGATGGTTGCCCCAGTAGAACACATACCCGGCGTTGGTGTTGAGCAGCACAAAACGGTGGAAGCGGGCGTAGTTATAGGCAGTGAAGGGCAAGATCATGGCGGCGACCACCACACCAGACAGCACCAAACTCAGCAGAGTCTTGCCGAAGCCTTTTTTGCGAGCGGCCCACAGGATCCACAGGAACAGGAAGGGTACGAATAAAACGAATAGCTGGCGGAGCAGCGCCACGATTCCCAACCCGAGGCCGAACAAGAGAGCCAGGCCGCGCTTCTCGGGGGTTTCGACCAGATCAAAGGCCAGCTTGAAGACCCACAAGATGGCGGTGATGTAGAACATCTCGGTCATCAAGGCCCCGCCGTAATAGATGAAGTAGCCGTAGAGAGCAATCCAGGCCGCAGCCACCAGACCCACCCCGGGCGAAAAGACCTTCTTGCCCAGTTGGTAGACCAGCAAGGGCTGGAGGATGCCCACAATCAAGGCCTGGATCAGGCGAGCGATCAGGGGCTGGATGCCAAACAGGCCGTAAACACCCACCAGGTAAAAGGTATACAGGAAGCTCCAATGGGCGGTGGGCATGCCCGCCTTGGTCACGGGCCACCAGTTTTCGCCAAAGGAAAAGCCGTGCCCCTGCAACACGCGGATGGCCAGGTTATGGTAGGAAATCTGGTCGGAGGTGCCGGGCAGTTCCACCACCTCGCTGCCCATGTAGACGGCTGCGCCTATGCGCAGCAGCACCGACACCACGATGATGAGGACCAGCATTTTGCGATGATTGTGGAAGATGGCAGGGATTTTCATACAAATGACTCCATGGTTGGGAGGAATTCGGGCTTTTTCACTTCTGGCGTGAGGGGTTTTGACGAGATTGGCCGTGCTGGGTACGCACCCACTGCCCAGGGCCTTTGCCGAAGCGCATTTGCAAGGCCAACAGCGAGCGCCAAACCATGAATAATGGGCCACTCAAAATGGCCAGGTAGGCTTTGAAGGGGGCTTTTTCCAGGGCCAGCCCGCCCAGCGGGTAAAGGAACAGGATCAGGATGAAGACACCCCAGGCGATGAGCGCCGGCACGGGGAAAACCGCCCGCCTCGCCGCCCAGTTGACCAACAGTTGAATGACCAGCCAGCCCGCGGCGAACAGGCTGAGGCTGGAGAACGAGGGCGCAGTGGCTTGCAGGACGCCATCCAACAGAGCCGAGGAGCGCTGCTGCAATGCCGCCTTGAACAGGCGCGCCGCGTTACCGCGGTTGGCTTCCTGGGTGCCCTTGAGCCAGCGCATGCGCTGGGCGCGAGCTTGCCCCCAGGTGAGGGGCGCTTCGCCGTAGCCTTTGGCGGCGGGTTCGTAGGCAATGCGCGTGCCTTCCATGAGCAGGTTTTGGCGCAATTGGTAGTCCTCGGTGAGGCCCTCGCCCCAGCCCAGGCGGCGCAGCACATCGGCCTGGAAGGCGATCGAGTCGCCCATGTGCTTGGCCGACCAGCCCAGGTTCACCCGCCCCAGATTCTGGTAGCGGTTGTCGATGAGGAACATGGCCCAGGTGAGGACGGGGAACCAGCCCTGGTGGGGGTTGGCGATGATGTGCTGGCCCTGGACCACTTTGGCCCCATCGGCAAAGCGGGCGTCCATCACGCGCAGGAAGGGTGCATCTACCAGGGTGTCGGCATCAAAGATGACTACGGCGTCTACCTGGGGGTCCTGGAGGATTTGCTCGAACAGCCACAACAAGGCCCCGCCCTTGCCCGAGCGCGGCCCCTCGTTGCGCTCGAAGACCACCGCCCCGGCTTCGCGGGCGCGCTGCGCGGTCTGGTCGCCGCAGTGATCGGCGACAATGCACACCTTGAACAGGTCGGCGGGATAATCCAGGCTCATCAGGCGCTGGACGGTGGCGGCGATGACGGATTCCTCGTCGTGGGCGGGAATGGCCAGGGCAAAGCGGGTGCGCGGGGTGCGCCCCTCCAGGCTGAGCTTGCGTGCGGGGCGAATGGAAGCCAGGGCCAGCAACAGCCAGTAGGCCAGGGGAAGCAGGAAAAGCACCCATAAGATCCAGGTCAAAGCCGCCATGTGCAACTCACTTTCGTTTTATCCGTGATACTGCTGCGCGGAGGGCTGACCCTCCAGCGCGGAGAAGGCCAGGATGGCATCGGCAAAGAATTTGGACGCCCAATTGGGGTATTTCAAGCGCTCGTAGCCGCCATACACCGGGAAGGAACCGCTGATGCCGCCGCGCACGCCCAGGCTGCCGGCTTTGAGGTCCTGGCAGCGCTTGACGAAATCGAGGGCGCGGCGAGCGGCGGTTCTGAAGCGCTCCTCGCCTGTGTCGCGGTGCAGGAGCAGCCACAGGCGGCTCATCTGCACGTTGCCGGTCAGGCAGGACCAGCTTGCCGGGCGCGACCAGCCCGGGCCATAGGCGCCCGCCAGGCTGCCGTCGGGGCGCTGGCGCTGAAGCATGGCTTCGGCGGCCAATTGCCCGGCCTGCTTGTAGCGCGGCTCAGCCAAGAGCGTGCCGCACTCATACAGCCCCTCGGCGGTGTAGGCCAGGGTGTGGGTATAGGGGTCGCGG
>CAZMMI010000118.1:0-3422 GCA_964567255.1 uncultured Anaerolinea sp. | reverse complement strand
GCGGCATCCAGGTAGCGCTGGTCCTGCGAGAAACGGTACGCTGCCACCCAGCCGAAGAGCACCTGCCCGGTGTCGAAGATCACCGGGTCGCTGCCCTGCCCGGCCTGCCAGTGCACCACCGCACCGTCGGAGCTGGCGCTATCCAGGAGAAAATCGGCCAGCGCCAGGGCCATGCGCTGCAAGGCGGGGCGCTGGAGCAATTCCGCGGCGTTGAGCAGGGTGGGAATGGTGTAGCCGGTGGTCTCGGGGTAGGGCGGGGCCCAACTTCCGCGGAGGAGGTCGTAGCCCTTGGACACGCCCCGCTGGCGGGCAGCCTGCCAGGCGGATTCAATCCAGGCGAGGGCAGCCTCAAGAGCGACTCGATCGTCAGGAGGAGACGCAGGCAGGGCTTGTGAACCGCGCAAGCCGGTCCAGACTTTGTTGATGAGGAGGGAATCAATCATGGAATCAATTATTCCTAAAAATCATGCAACACCTGTAGTAATTTTCGATAGTTGGCCGCCACGGCCCGGCTTTGCGAACAGCCCGGCTCGGGCTGGAAAGCCGCCAGCGGAGCAGCCGCCAGGCGGGCCAGCGCCGAGAGGGTCAAGACGAAGCGGTACAGCCCGGCAGAGGCTCTGCCGTACTGCTTGCGGAAGAAAGTGTGCTTGCTACGGTACAGCTCAATGAACATCTGTTGAGCGGCCTGGCGCGTGCTCTGCCCGCCCAGGTGAATGACACCCGATTCTGGGACCCAGAACAACTGCCAGCCGGCTTTGTGCAGGCGGTAGCACAGGTCGACTTCCTCGGTATACATGAAGTAATCGGGGTCAAACAGGCCCACCTGGTCGAGGGCTGCGCGGCGCAGGAACAGGCTGGCCCCCTGGAGCACGTCCACGGGGCGAGGCGTGCTCGGGTTCCACTGCTGCATGTCGTAAACGCCGTAGGTCTTGAGACGGTCGAGGTGGAACAAGCGCCAGGCTTCGCGGCCGAGGGTTGGGAAGGGATAGCAGGAGGTTTGCAGGCTGCGATCAGGGTTGTAATAACGAGAACCCGAGGCGCCCACCAGTGGATGAGCTTCCATAAAATCAAACAGGGCTTGCAGCGCACCGGGCAGCAAGATGACATCCGAATTGACCAGGTGCAGGTACTTCCCCTGAGCCTGGCGCAGGGCCACGTTGTTGGCCGCGCCAAAGCCGAGGTTGGTGTCATTGGCCAGCAAGTTCACCTGCGGGAAGGCCGCGCGGATGCGCTCCAGGCTGTCATCGCCGGAGGCGTTGTCCACCACAAAGACCTCCACAGAGGCGGCGGGCAAATTGGCGTACAGCGACTCCAGGCACTGCACGGTCAGGTCGGGAGTGTTCCAATTGACGATGATCACAGAGATGTCCATGCGCCGCTAGCCTTCTTCCGCCAGAGCCGGTTCAGCCTTGACCAGCTCGCCGGATTTCAACCAGCGATCGACGGCAGCCACTGCCCCCAGGAACATCCAGCCGATGAGGCTGGCGCGGAAGCCCTCCATGCCCACGTTATAGACAAAGGGGATGACCCAATCCCCCAGGAACCCGGCCAAAACCGTGCCCGCCACCCCTCCCACCGCGGCGGCAATGAACCCGTGCATGAAGCCGGAGGGTGTTTTACCGAGCAAATCCCAGGCCAGTTTTTGCAGGGCCACCATCAGCCAGGTGTACAGGCCAAAGCCCAGGATGCCGGTTTGGGCCAAAAGGTCAATGTACTGGCTGTGGGAATTAAAGCGCACAGCGTAGCCGGCGATTTTGAACAAGGGGGTGTAATTGTAGTAATTGGCGGGACCAACACCGGTGATGGGGTTGACCTTGATGATCTCAAACATGATCTTCCAGGCTTCCACGCGCGTGACGAGGCTGTATTCATTATCGCCCACCATGACCGCCGAGCGGATGTCGGCGAACTGGAGGACGGCGATGAGCAGTGCGCCGATGATGAGGGGCAGGCGCAACTGTTTCCAGCCAATCCAAATCATGACACCCATCCCGGCCAAAGCCGGAAGCCAGCCTGAGGTCCAGGTTTGACCCTGGATGAGCATAACGTACATCGTGATAACCAGCAGCACGCCCAACCAACCGCGTACGGCGATGTGCAATTTGCGATTGAAGAGCAGTTGCCCGGTGGTGAGGGTAGCCAGCCACACCCAGAAGATGCTGCCGGTGGAGCCGTCGGCGAAACGGTCCAAGATTGGGTACAAGCTATTGGATTGCCAGCGGGCAATGACAAACACAGTGGAGATGGCTAGAAAGGCCCACACCATCCACTTCAGCGCGCTTTGCGTGAGCGTGTGCGCCACGGTCAGCAGGCAACCCATGGCGAAGACGTAAATCATCACCCCGCCGAGCTGCGCTCCCAACGAGGCGTGTTCGGTGAGGAACCAGGGCAGTTGGCCGATGCCAAACGAGAGCAGGGTGACGGCGATCATCAACAGAGCCGGAGCCACCACAGGGCTGCGCATGACGGTAAACTCGCCCCGCACGATCATGCCCAGGATCCACAAGGCGAAGAGGGCCGCCACGATGAGCACCGCGCCGTTCAGGCTGGTACCGGTGCCGGTGCTGATGCCATACGGCACAAGCATGGCCACGGGGATGACAAGGATGTAACCCCAAGATGGGTTGCGCACCAATACCCACAACCCGGCCAGCCCAACAATCCCGCCCAGGGCCAGCATGGCCATACGCATGTTGCGCGAGACCAGCAGGGGAATGACCGCCAGGCTAAAAAGCACCACCAGGGCAACCACACCAAAGCGCACCAGGCGAGGCTGGTTGACCTCTACCCATTCGCGCCAGTGGGTTACGTTGCGGATGAAATCATCGAGGCGAGGAATTTTGCGGAATTGCGCGGGTTTCATGGCTTTTTCTCCGCGACGGCGCTCTCAACGAGCGTAATAAAACGCGGCAGGATCACTGCCCAATCGTACTGCTCTTCCACCAGCTTGAAGGCCTGCTCGACCAGACTCTGGCGAAGATGCAAGTCTTTTAATAAAGATACCACTTGCGCGGCAAAATCAACAGGGTCATCAGCAATGAGTAGGTGTTGACCGGGATGAGCCGCCAGGCCCTCGGCGCCCTTGGAAGTGGCCACGACGGGCGTGCGCAGGGCAAAGGACTCGAGAATTTTCAAGCGCGTGCCGCCGCCGACGCGCAGCGGGGCCAGGCTGAGCCAGGACGAGGCCACCAGCGGGCGTACATCCAGGACGTGCCCGGCCAAATGCACGCCTTCCACGACTGGAAAATCACGCCCGGCGGTGTCGCCGGTGATGGTCAAGCGAGCGGAGGGGATTTGGGCGCGTACCAGGGGGAAGACCTCGTTCACAAACCAGAGCATGGCCTCGTGGTTGGCAAAGTAGCGGAACGAGCCGCAGTAGATGAGCGTGTCGGGCTGGGGGTCGCCCTGCACCTGGCGGGCGG
>CAZMMI010000117.1:11042-12162 GCA_964567255.1 uncultured Anaerolinea sp. | reverse complement strand
GATTGTTCCTCTTGCGGGCGAATCGCGGGTTGAGGTTCCTGCCGGTACGGCTCCAGCAAGCGCTCGCGTTCCAGGGCCTGTTGTTTCTCCAATTCTTTCTGCTTGCGCTCCAACTCGGCTTTGAAAGCGGCATCCTCCTGCTGGAGCGCTTCCTGATTCTTGCGCTGCCAATCCGCCGACTGCTGCGCTTCGGCTGGCAACTGCCAGCCATCTTTTGTCCAGCGGTAGCCCTGGCTGAGCATCGCCTGGGTGCGCTCGTGCTCCGCCCGGGTCACATACCCCGGCCCGGCTTCGTCCCAGGGGCGCTCAGACCATACCAGGTCCGTTGTCGACGTGTTGGGGACTGGAGGGGCTGCTCCGCGGCTGCCAATCAACACCGCCAGCAACCATCCTGCTGCCGCGCCAACCAACCCACCCGCCAGCGGGATCCACGGAGAAGTTGCCAGTGGCCCAAGTGTGTATTTATCAAGCTCCAGGGGCGGCATGATTGGGGCAGCCGTTGGGAGGATTTCATCTGGAATTTCCTCTTGAGGCACCCCGGTTGGATACGCTGGCGAATTATTCTGCGGTACTTGCGTCACAATAGCATCTTCGGCCCCAGGGAGGATCGACTCAGACGCCTGCCAGAGCGCTTCTGCCAATTCCATGATCCTGACTTCCGCAGCAGCCCATTCCACCTCGTCCATATAATATGCCACTTTCGAATAATTTACATACAGACCGTAATACCGGCCATCGCGCTGCGCCACCCACGAAAAACCAAGCAGCGTGGTTCCATAATACTTTTCCGCCGGGTATCCGTGAAAACTGGTGAACTCGCAGGTGCCACTAGAACTACAACCAGTCGTCTCCCTTTCAACGAGACCAGGATCGATTTCATGGATCGCAAAATTCTCACGAATATCGCCTTCACCCTCAACATACTGGGAGTAGTCCAGATGACAGGAAAAATAATCAAAATCAAGTTCATCCTTAAAATCTACCACCTCTCCTTCAACACCTGCGATGGAGGCAGCATTAACCAATGCCTGACCACAAGCAGTGTTCGTTTCTTGGAATAAGCTATCGGCCGAAACGGGCAGCGCCAGAAGCAGTCCGATTCCAAGAACCAACAATGGGA
>CAZMMI010000117.1:8174-10942 GCA_964567255.1 uncultured Anaerolinea sp. | reverse complement strand
ATCAAACATCCTGAGATATAATCTTCGTATGCTTCAACTCCTGCGCACGAAAACCATTCTGCCCCCGGCGCGACCAAAACGCGTGCAGCGCAACCGCTTGTTGGAACGCCTTCAGGATGGCATTATGCGCCCCTTGACTCTGGTGATAGCCCCAGCAGGATTTGGCAAGACGACCCTGGTCGTAGATTGGGCCCACAGCACGAAACTACCTGTCGCGTGGCTATCTCTCGACGCGAGCGATCGTTCCACAGAACAATTCCTGCCTTACCTTGTCCAGGCTTACCAATCTATCCAGGAACATGCCGGGCAAACAGCGCTGGCATTACTACAC
Organism: uncultured Anaerolinea sp.; assembly: GCA_964567255.1. Classification (GTDB taxonomy): domain Bacteria; phylum Chloroflexota; class Anaerolineae; order Anaerolineales; family Anaerolineaceae; genus Anaerolinea. Next base: position 10,611 of record CAZMMI010000117.1, on the reverse strand, counting down.
AGCGGAAAAACCATTCCTGTGGACGTCATTCTCTCCACTTTGGTGAATGATCTATGTGAAATTTCTTCGGATTTTGCAGTCATCCTGGACGATTACCATACTTGCGACGGGCCCGATGCTGCTCACATCATCGAATTCCTCCTAGAGCACTGCCCACCCCGAATGCATCTGGTCCTGACCAGCCGGACTGAACCCTCACTCAACCTGGCGCGCCTGCGCGCCACCGATCAGATCGTGGAAATCAGCGCAGCAGATTTGCGCTTCACAGATCAAGAAATCCAGATCTTTCTCGAGGAAGTTCTCGACGCACGCCCATCCTCCCGCCAACTGGCCGAACTGAGTCAATCAACCGAAGGCTGGGCAGTCGCCTTACAATTGGCAGGCATGACCCTTGTCCGTCAGTCCACACAGTGGCACATCCCTGCTGGACAGACCCATATCTTTGATTACCTGGCCGGCGAGGTTTTTTCTCGAGAAAACCCAGAGGTTCAGACCTTCTTACAGATCTCTGCGCAATTCGAAAGATTCTGCTTACCCCTATGCGAATTTTTGTGGCCATCCAATGTAAGCGCATCAACAATTGATGAGCCAATTGTCCAGCCCTGGTTGGCACAATCACCGGGCGAATTACTCGCTCACATCGAGCGCGCCAATCTCTTTTTGGTTCCCCTGGACGCAGGAAGCGCCTGGTTTCGCTACCATGCCTTATTCACTGATTTTCTCCGCCGTCAGAGTAAACCAGGTCAGTTCGCTGCAATCCTGATGGCTGCCATAGATTGGTTTGAGAATAATGGATTAATAGAAGACGCTATCCAATTAGCCCTCCGAATGGGAGAGAACGACCGGGCCGCGAACTTGATTGAGGCGGTGTACCGCGACCTGCTCCTGCACGGCCAACAAGCGCAACTACTAAAGTGGCTGGGAGAGTTACCCCCAGAAATGCTCGCCGAACGACCTCGGCTGGCTTTAGCCAAAGGCTGGTCGGGAGTTATCCTGTTCGATATGGTCATGGCCTCCGTTTCTGCCCAACAGGCAGAGCGCAAAATCTCCCCTGGTGCAGGCAACGAAGCATTGCGCGGCGAATTGATTACTATGCGCATTCTCATGGATGCATTTCAAGGGAAAATCCCCTCGGAAGAGGAATATGATGAGGCCTTCATTCTTTTAGCCGAGCAAGATGATTTCCTCCATTGTTTGCTGCACTTTAACCAAGGTTTATCCCACATCCTCAAAGCCGAAACTGCCCCTGCCTTGGACTCTATGGCCGAAGCAATGCGGCTGGCGGATAAACTTGACAATCATCTGGTCTTTATCGTTGCTGGCACTCAGATGGGAGAGCAACTCCAAATTCATGGCGAACTACAGAGATCAGAACGAGTTTTCCAACAGATCATTACTTACGTGCAAGAAACGCTTGGCGAACGTTCGCCTCTTCAGGGCATGCCCTTTGTCAGTTACGCTGATCTGTTAAGGGAAACAAATCGTCTCGACGAGGCGGTTGATTACGCACATCAGGGAATCGCTTACTGCCAGTTGTGGCAACCCATGGCCAGCATGGACGGCTGGTTATCCTTGGCCCATCTGGAGGCAGGTCGTCATAATTGGACCGCCTGTCACGAGCACTTCGAACATGCCATCCAAACCGCAGAACATACCGAGACAATCCTTGACGACACTTTTGTAACCGTGCAACGAGTCCACGCACTTTTGATGCAAGGTGATTTAGCCTCTGCTGAGCGTTGGTTGAAGCTTCACCGAATTGAAGACACCCGCCCAAGCATGTATACCCATCTTAGAGATATGGCCTCGCTAACCATTTTGCGCGCTGATCTTCTCCGCGCCGAGCGCAAGGCAGAGGATATTGCCGCAGATTTGGAAGAGCTCTGTGCCAAGCTGGATGCGCGAGAACGCGCCTCAACGCTCACAGAAGCATGGATATTAACTGCTTATGCTTCAGATTTGGCCGGCAAGGCCGACCAGGCAACGGCTGCCCTTAACCAAGCCTTTTCCCTGGGCGCTCAGTGCGGATTTATCCGCCTTCTGGCAGATGAAGGGGAACCCTTGCTCGCGCTCCTCAAAAAATACCGCGGCAAACTCAATGTGCCCGCGGTTTATGTGAAAAACATTTCAGAACTCGCTGGCCCCAGGGACAACCCGCATTTCACTGAAGTCGAACCTTTGCTGCCCCTCACCCGCCGCGAACTGGATGTCTTATCCCTTTTGGCTGCGGGGATGAGCAATCAAGAAATCGCCGCCGAGCGGGTGTTAACTCTTAACACTGTAAAAAAACACGTTGCCAATATTCTAGCAAAATTAGGCGTTGCCAACCGCACCCAGGCTGTGATTCTAGCGAAAAAGAAGGGCTGGATCGCTTAAAAATACCTCTTTTCTACTCCTTTTGAGTGCCGACAACTAACTCCCCGCAGCGTATCCTTAT
>CAZMMI010000117.1:5815-8074 GCA_964567255.1 uncultured Anaerolinea sp. | reverse complement strand
CTCTTTTCTACTCCTTTTGAGTGCCGACAACTAACTCCCCGCAGCGTATCCTTATTTAAACAGATACAGCCGGGGAGTTTTGATTCCGATCCAGGTGAGAGGAAGAGACTCGCCAAAAGGAGCATTGTGAACGCGCTAATCTACCTGAATAACGTCACAAAAACTTACCGTACAGATGCCGGTGAATTTCAGGCCCTTCAGAGAGTGAGTCTCAACGTAGAAACGGGGGAGTTCGTCGCTATCGTCGGTAAATCCGGTAGCGGAAAAACCACACTAATCAATATGATCACCGGGCTCGACCGCCCCACCCAAGGGGAGGTCTTGATCGGCGGAACGATGGTCGAAAAGCTGGGCGAAAACCGTCTGGCTGCCTGGCGTGGAAGAACCATCGGCGTCGTATTCCAATTCTTCCAGCTTCTGCCAACGCTCACCGCCGTAGAGAATGTCATGCTCCCTATGGATTTTTGCGCCACGCCGCCGCCCAGCCAACGTCGCGAACGAGCGATGGAGTTGCTAAGCTTAATGGAAATGGAAGCGCACGCGACCAAACTTCCGGCTCGATTATCCGGGGGTCAACAGCAGCGGGTTGCCATTGCCCGCGCCCTGGCAACCGACCCGCCCATCCTGGCTGCCGATGAGCCCACTGGCAACCTCGACTCAAAAACTGCCGGCTCGGTGTTTGCCCTGTTCGAACGGTTGGCCGGGTTGGGTAAGACGGTGCTCATGGTAACCCATGATCCCGACCTGGCTCGCCGGGCCGGGCGCCAACTCCACATTGCAGACGGTGAAATCATCAACGATGTGAATGGCAATGGAAAAGGAGGGCTATGACTCGCTGGATGAAAGTCCTCCGCGACTTGTGGAACAACCGCTCTCGCACGATCCTCGTGATTCTCTCTATTGCCGTGGGCGTGTTTGCTGTCGGCATGATCGCCGCTGCGCAACAGGCGCTGACAGAATCTCTTGATAGCCAGTTCGCTGCCATTCAACCCGCCGATGCCATTCTGCTAACCGAGCCGATGCTAGATGAAGATTTTGTAGAAAGCATCCGACATATCCGGGGCGTCGATCAAGCCGAAGGACGCCGATCATTGGCCCTGCGGCTCTCCTTGGACGGCAGCGGAGACACCTGGCGCGATCTGACCCTCTACGCATTAAATGATTACGACGATCAACGCCTGCTTTATATTCGCCCGCAAGAAGGCGTGTGGCCTCCCGAAAAAGGCCAGGTGCTCCTGGAGCGCGCCACCATGAATCACCTCGGCTTGAATTCCGGAGACGAACTCCTCGTCAAAACACCCGACGGGCGGCTATTCCGGTTGACGGTGACCGGGCGTGCCCACGACCTGTACCGCATTCCGCCCGTCATCGAAGGCTGGCTGTATGGTTATGTGAGCATGGACACTCTGCGCTGGATGGGCGTAGCAGAGGGTTACAACGAGTTATATCTGACTTCTTCCGACTCCGCTCAGGTTTCAACCCTGGCAGATAAAGTCGCCAATCGCATCGAAGGTCAGGGTTTGCCCGTCTACCAAAAGACCCTCCCCAACAAAGGCGAGCACCCGCTCAACTATATCATCACCACCGTATTGCTTCTACTCGGGTTGATCGCCGTCATGGCGATGGGGCTCAGCGCGCTGCTAGTGATCAACATCATCTCCGCGCTCATTGCGCAGCAAGAACGTCAAATCGGCATCATGAAAGCCGTGGGGGCCCGATCAGGACAGATCATTGGCATGTACTTCTGCATGGTCATCTTCCTTGGCGCTGTCGCCTGCCTGATTGCTATTCCCTTCAGCTACCTGGGCGCAGGCGCCTTGTGCAGTTTTATCGCCGAGATGATCAATTTCGACCCACCCATCGTGCACTTCACCCTCCAGGGCTTACTCCTGCAGCTCGGTGTCGGCCTGATCATCCCTCTCATCGCGGCCGCCCCAGCCATCCTGACCGGCACGCGGGTCTCACCCGCTCAGGTGCTGAGTGAATACGGCATCAGCCAGGTCTGGTCAGGCGCTGGAATCCTGGACCGCGCCCTTTCCAGAGTCCCCCGTTTGACTCGCGCAACTTTGCTGGCACTGCGCAACCCTTTCCGCAAGCGCAGCCGCCTGATTCTCTCTCTGACTACGTTGGTTTTTGCCGGGGCTGTATTTATGGCGATTATCAACCTGCAAACTGCGTTGAATGATGCCCTGAATGAGATGTTCGCTTTCTGGCAATATGACGCCTGGTTGATTGTTGAAGGACATGTTCCTGCGGAAA
>CAZMMI010000117.1:0-5715 GCA_964567255.1 uncultured Anaerolinea sp. | reverse complement strand
GCTTTCTGGCAATATGACGCCTGGTTGATTGTTGAAGGACATGTTCCTGCGGAAAAATTAATATCCGAAGCAAAAGCCGTACCTGGCGTAGTGGAGGCCGAAGGTTGGGGCTTCTCCCTGGCGCGATATGTCCGCCCAGACGGAAGCGAAAGCGACAATCTATACTTAATGGCCCCGCCCGCGGGCACCCAACTTCTCGACCCGCCTATTATCGCCGGACGCGGTCTGTTACCCGGAGACACAAACGCCATCCTGGTCAGTCCGGGCCTGCTCGCTGCGGAACCTGGATTGCGCCTGGGCAGTCAGATGTCCGTCAAAATTGAAGGTCGCGAAGAGCCATACACCATTGTCGGAATCGTGAATATGATGGGCAACAGTACTATCGGATACTTCTCGATCATCGAATACGACGCCTACACTCGCCACGTCCGCGAACCCAACCGGGCCAATACGATCATCCTAACCCTTGCTCCCGGCACAACCGCGGATCAAAGAGCCATTTCCAGCGCTGTCGAAACACGCTTTGACCAGGCAGACATTGAAGTCACTTCCAACTTTTTGATCTCCGAGGAGCGCGAAGAAATCAATGCCGCATTTGGAATTATCGTCGCCTTGCTGATGGTCATGACCCTGGTTCTGGCAACGGTCGGCGGGCTGGGATTGGCTGGAACCATGAGCTTGAATGTCATCGAACGCACCCGCGAGATTGGAGTCATGCGCGCGTACGGCGCATCCAGTGCTGCTGTCTTCAGAATCGTGATCCTGGAAGGTCTCTTGATCGGTTCGATTAGCTGGGTGCTAAGTATCGGCCTCAGCTACCCACTGGGAGCCCTTCTGGCTCGCAGCATTGGCTTATCTTTCATGGATTACCCCTTACCTGCCGTGGTCGCCCCCGGTGGCATCGCTGTCTGGGCGGCCCTGGTCATTATCATCTCAATCGTAGCCAGCGTCTTCCCTGCTCTGCGTGCCGTACGCCTGACGGTGACGGAAGTGCTGGCTTATGAATAACCTAGCGAATCAATGAAATCAAAGGAGCTTATATATGAAAAAGACCCCTATCTCTCTACTTGTCGTGCTGATATTTCTCAGCAGCCTGCTTTCCGCCTGCGGAGCAAGTCCAGCCCCAACTGCGCTGGCGCAAACGGCCGAAGCCAGCACAAGCCCGACGATCATTTCAGCCGAGGGCACACTCTTGCCGGTAACATATGTCGAACTGTCCTTTGCGCAAGGCGGCCTGATTGCAGAAGTGTTTGTACAGCCCGGCGACAAAGTTTCTGCCGGCGACGTCCTAGCCAGATTGGTTGGCACTGAAGCCGTCCAGGCCGAATTGGCAGCGGCTCGTCTTGAACAGACACAGGCCTCTCAAGCACTGGACCAATTGAAACGTAACGCAATGCTCAGCGCCACACAAGCTGAAAAGGGATTGGTGGATTCACAGAAGGCCTATGATCTGTTGGTTCCTGGCTGGACTCTGGGCAGTGCGGAAAACGCTACCGACCTGGAACTGGGCCTGGATGATTATAAGGTTGCCGAAAAAGCCTACCGCGAGGCACGAGACAAACTTGACGCATTGCTGGAGGAGGATGAAGACAATCGGGAACGAAAAGAGGCTCAAGAGGATTATGATGAAGAGCTAGAATCACTTTCCGAAACCTACACTGACCTTCAAGAGGCCCTGGCTGAAAACGACCGCACGCTGGACGAGAAGAGCACCGCGTTACTGAGCGCAATCGCCGCGCTTGAGACGAACCGTGAGAGTTTATCCAGACTGAACGATCAAAACATTGATCTTGAGAAGTTGGAAACCGCCCAGGCACGCCTGGATGCTGCCAGCCGCCACGCGGCGGCTGCTGAAGAGGCTTTAGCACTCTACGAACTGCGCTCCCCAATCCAGGGCGCCGTCCAATCCATCCAGCGCTTGAAGGTAGGTGAAATCGCAGCGCCTGGTCTCTCGGTGATCGCAATTGCCGATCCTACTCAATGGACTGTGAAGACCAAAGACCTGGCAGAAGTAGACATAGCCAGAGTCAGTTTAGGACAGGGCGCTGTCATCAAGCTGGACTCCTTCCCCGGCGAAGAGTTTACCGGCAAGGTGACCGCCATTGACCCTGTCGGTGTCGAATATCTGGGTGATATGACATTCCAGGTGACGATTACGCTAGATAATGCGGATGAACGCTTTATGTGGAATATGACCGCTACGGTGAAGATCGACTAGGCGCCAGCGCACAAGTAACTGAATCACCCTTTGCATTAAGCGGATTTCCTGCCCAGGAAATCCGCTAATTGCTTCATCGCGTTTCTTGCGCGCCGTAAATAAAGCACCGGCCAAAAGCGAGTCTTCCCATAGCGATGCTCTAAGAATTTTGGCCCGGGAACAAAGGCTTCAAACAGAAAACCAACCGTCTCCCACAGGCCTTTCGGCGTCCAACGAATAGGCAACAGGCGTCCCAAAGGCGTGACGTGGTATTTCAATAACGTTCGATATAGGCGCGCTTCTTGTGGGTCAGGCTCCAAGGCCGCCCATTCTTGGGGAGAGAATACCGGTAAGGCGCCGGGAAAGTAAAGCTCCATTTCTTCCAAGGTCGAGCGTAGCGCCAGACGAATACCCCATCCCTTCGCTCGGGAGAACACCTCTGTCCAGTCCACTTCCGGCTGCGCATGGCGAATCACCCAGGCAAGTTCGTAGAAGCGATACAACTCGCCGGCATCATCGTGATGCAAACTGCGATGACCTGCCGCGTGTAGAATATGATCCTCAACTCCCATGTGCAAGACAGGAATTCCACCCACCTCAAGCGGACCCGCCCGGCTGAATATGTCCGCTATCGAAACGCGATCATCCAGACTACGGATGTTGAACAGGCTCCAGTGTAAATCCACTCCATACAGCGTTTCGTGGGGCGTCTTTTGAGATCGCTGATAATGATAAGCCGCGTTTCCATACCGAAATCGTATTCCAGGCCAAAGCTCTTCGTAGGGTTGATACTCCTGGCGGGCCAATGCCTCCTCAGCTACTTTAACATCCTGAGGCCGGATGAGGATGTCAATGTCCGCACACGGACGGAGACTGTAATCTCCGCCATAGACGGTATGGATGTAATCCCAACCTTTCATCACCACCAGCGGAATTCCTCCCCGGGTCAACTCCGCGAGCGTGGACGCCACCTGAGCGACTGCCTGCTCGGCATGCACCAGTAATGCCAGCCGCCAAGACGAGATTCGCCGCGAGAACTCCGCCGGCCAAAAACCGGGAGCCAGCTTTTCTACTGCCAGCAGCGCGCCCAAAGCGCGGTGAGTCTGGGCTGTTGTAACCAGGCATTGCCAGTCAATGAGCCTGGAATCCAACACCGGAAGTGGGCTTTCAGGATCCAGAGCGGACCGCATGCACGCTAGAATCAGTTGTTCTTCAGCGGTTAGATCAAGTTCTTTCATAGGCCTTTGTTCCGATAATATCGGGCCTGCGCAAGGTACAACTGGGCATAGTGCCCGCCCAATGCCAGTAGTTCGGCATGTGAGCCGCTTTCAGTAATTCGGCCTTTTTCCATCACAAAGATGCGATCCGCCATCTGCACCGTTGAAAAGCGGTGACTAATGAGGATTGCGCTGCGCCCGTCCAGTATCTCGCGCAAATTGCGAAAAAGCTCTTCTTCGGCCAGCGGGTCCAGAGAGCTGGTTGGCTCGTCCAGGATCAGCAGCTTGGATTGGCGCCAGAATGCCCGTGCCAGGGCAATCTTTTGCCATTCTCCTCCGCTCACTTCCTGACCATTTCTAAACCAGTACCCCAACATTGAGTCATATGTGTTAGGTAAACGCTGGATCACGCTATCGGCTCCTGAACGCTGCGCCGCCGCGATAATCCGCTCTCGCTCCGGATCAGCCGCGATATCTCCCAGCCAGATGTTTTCCCAGACAGTCAGTGGATAGTGTGCGAAATCTTGCAGCACCACACTGAGCTCTTTGCGCCAATCCACCGGGTCCATTTCCCGCAAATCCACACCACCTACCTCGACGCTCCCATGAGTCGGGTCGTACAACCGCGAAAGCAATTTGATCACGGTACTCTTCCCCGAGCCGCTCTCTCCCACCAGGGCAATCACCTCGCCAGGTTGGATAGTAAGGTCGATATCGCGTACCGCCTCCTCATCCCTGTTGGGGTACGCAAAATCTACGCCTCGAAAAACAATCTCTTTCGGCATGGGCCGAGGGACAGGCACAGGCGCGAGCGGCGCGGTGGTATTCGGGCGGAGGTCCAAAAATCGAAAGAAGTTCGAGAGGAATAAATTGTCCTCATAAAGCCCAGCCAGAGCCCGAAAGGTAGATTGGGCATATCCTAACCCGCTCTGGAAACCCAGATAATACACCAGCAGGTCGCCAAGGGTGACCTGCCCCAATATGGTCTGATAAGCCAGCCAGGCCAGCGCGCCAAACATCAAGACGTTCACCAGCACCTGCGCTGCCAGATCCCCTCTCAGCCGCCGGCGAGAAATAGCCAGTTTACCGTCACGGATCTCTCGACGAAGATCGCGGTACCGATTCTTGAACAGCGATCCAAAATTCAGCAGGCGCAACTCTTTGGCATAGTTCGTACTGGTCAAGATGTCGTGGTAATACCAGGCCTTGCGCTCCTTTTCTGTTTGAGCAACGTCAAAGCTGAATAAGGCTTTTGAATGCAACATGCGTGCAAAGAATCCCGGCAGCGCGGCCGCAAGAAGCAACACTGCCACATACCAGTTGAAGGTCACCAGCAGCACAAAGATACCAGCCAGCGACAAAATGTTTTGAATGACCTGGATGATCCCATGGACAATATGTGTGGGCCGAAAAGGAGCCTCTCGCTGCGCGCGGTGCAGCGTATCGTAATAGCCAGGGTCTTCGTAATAACCCAGATCTACGGCGATAGATTTTTCGTGCAGAATATCCGCCACCGCGTCCGTCACGCGCTGAGATTGCTCTTCTGCGGAATATTCGCTCAAGGATCTCGCCAGCGCGCTCAACACGGCGATCGCAGCAGCCAGCCCGATCCAAATGATCACCGGATGAAATGCCTCGGCTGTGTTGGCCACTTCCAGGCCAACCGTGACCGCTTCGATGATCCGCTTCATCAGGTAAAGCGCTGCCAGCGGCAGCACACCCTGAACCACGACCAGTAGAACATTTACCAAAGTCCAGCCCGGAGCAATCTTCCAGACCAGTCCTGCCGCGCGAAGCAAGCGCAGAAGAACCTGGCGGGTCTGTTGCGCAGGCACCGCGATATTCATAACTGGCTCAATCCTGCCCCTGGATCGCTCTGGCACGGGCATGCGCCAGCGCGCAGAAATAAGGCGTTTCCCCATCCATTGCGCCACTTTCCAGATGGGCGTGGGCCGGGCAGTGCATGCATAGGTTCACAATCGGGCAGCGCTGGCAGGTTTCCAGATAAGTAGACCGATCTGAGCGCATGCCGCGCACTTGCGGCACCAATCCCACCCAAGCCTGCCGCAGGCTAACCTCCCGCAGGTTCACCGTTGTCCCTGGCGCATGCAACGCGGAGCACAGGCGAAAGGTTCCATCATACCCCACCGTGAAGCTGCTCATTCCCGCGCCGCAGCGGAACAAATAGCCCCCATCGGATTTGAGAAAGGCATCGTCTATCAGCACAGAACAGTTCTTTTGCAGCGCGCCAAAGCGCTCTTCATCTGCTCGCTCGAGAGCCACATACTCCTCCGGAGTCAA
>CAZMMI010000116.1:0-12212 GCA_964567255.1 uncultured Anaerolinea sp. | reverse complement strand
AGGTAACTACTCAAAGGGTGGGAAAGTCCCCGAATTTGAGGTGCGTGTGGGGTGCGAAGCACCCCACACGCACCTCAAATTCGGGCTCATCCACCTCTGGCTGAGTAGTTACTCCAAAAGTTTCACCTGGAGGATCATGAATACGCTTGAGTTTTCCTGGAAAGTTCCCGATGGACAGTTGTTTGCTGCCCGATTATGGGCCCCCACAGAAGCCCCCCGGGCAGTCGTTGTGCTTGTTCACGGTTTAGGCGAGCATGGCGAGCGCTACACTCACGTCGCCGAAGCCTTCACTCAGGCCGGGTTGGCCGTGCTTAACTTCGACCTGCGCGGTCACGGCAAAACCCCCGGGCCTCGGGGGCATGCCCCTTCCTACAGCGTGATCGCCGATGACATTCTTGCCTTCGTCGACGAAGCCCGCAAACGCTACCCTAACCTGCCGGTGTTCCTCTACGGTCACAGTCTGGGCGGAGCCCTGGTGCTCTATACCGCCCTCAAGCGCAAGCCAAACCTGGCTGGAATCATCGTCACCAGTCCCGGCCTGGCAACCGGCAACCCGGTCACTCCAGGCACCCTGTTCCTGGCCCGGGTGATGAGCAAGTTGGCCCCGGCCTTCACCCTGCCCAACGGCCTCGACCGCGCCAACCTCTCCCGCGATCCAAAAGTCGCCGAAGTGTATTCCGCCGATCCCCTCGTCCACGACCGCATCTCAGCCCGTTTGGGCCTCGAGTTGATTGAAAACGGCCGCTGGATGCTCGAGCACGCCGCCGACCTCACGCTGCCCACCCTGCTCATGCAGGGCAGCGCCGACCACCTCGTCAACCCGCAAGCCACGCGCAGCTTTGCCGAAAGCGCTCCTGCCAAATGGGTAACCTTCCGCTGGTGGGAAGGTGAATTCCACGAATTGCACAACGAGACCAACCGCGCTGAAATCATTCAAACCATGATCGATTGGATCTCTGCCCGCATATCTTAAAATCAGGAAATGCCGCCCATCGATTGCATCATCAACACCGGCACAAGACAATCTTATTTATGACAAAACGTTCGCCAGAAACGTCAATTCTCTGGCGCCCTGCTGAAAAATAGCGCGTGTCGTCAATTCCGGAACGGAAAAACCTCACTTGACCCGCTTTCTTCGCCGGGCTACAATTTAACTGAGGAGCTCTTACCCTATGACTGATTTCCTGTTTCAAGGTTCTCTGTCCGACCTCGACCCGGACGTCGACGAACTCATCCAGATCGAAGCCGAACGTCAGGTTCGCAAACTGATTCTCATTCCCAGCGAAAGCACCGCCCCCGCGGCTGTGCGGCAGGCCTTGGGCTCTGAGTTTCAGAACATCTATGCCGAAGGTTACCCCGACGATGAAACGCGGGTGATGAGCGAGGATGAAATCCTCGATTACCCCGAGCGCCTGGCCAACTATCGCCGCTATGCCGACCCCCGCTATTACAAGGGCGTCGAATACGCCGACGTGATCGAGTCGCTGGCCCGCCGCCGCTGCGCCGAAGCCTTCGCCACCCCGGCTTTTCCTGCCGAGCGCTTGTTCGTCAACGTCCAGCCGCTCTCCGGCGCCCCCGCCAACAACGCCGTCTACACGGCCCTGGTGAACCCCGGCGACACGGTCATGGGCCTCAACCTGCTCCACGGTGGGCACCTGACTCACGGCTCTCCGGTCAACCGCTCCGGTAAAATCTTCAAAATCGTCGGTTACAACGTCGACCCCGCCACCGAACGCCTGGATTACGACGCCATTCAAGCTCTGGCCACCGAGCACAAACCCAAAATCATCATCACCGGTTATTCCTCCTACCCCTGGGTGCCCGACTGGGCTCGTTTCCGGGCCATTGCCGATTCCGTCGGCGCCACGCTCCTGGCCGATGTCTCGCACATCGCTGGGCTGATCGCCGCCGGAACCATTCCTTCTCCGGTCGGCCATGCCCATATTATTACCTTCACTACCCACAAGACCCTCTGCGGCCCGCGCGGCGCCTGCATCATCACCACCGATTCCGCGCTCTCCAAAAAACTCGACCGTGCCGTGTTCCCCGGCGAGCAAGGCGGCCCGCACATTCATGCCGTTGCCGCCATAGCCACGGCCTTCAAATTGGCTCGCACGCCCCAATTCCGCGCCTTGCAGGAACAAATCCTCAAGAATTGCCAGGCCCTCAACGCCCGCCTCATCGAGCGCGGCTTGCGCATCCCCTTTGGCGGCAGCGACACCCATCTCACCAATGTGGACTGCAAAACCGTTGTCGGCCCCGATGGCACCACCCTGTCCGGCGATATGGCTGCCCGCATCCTTGACCTGGTCGGGATCGTCTGTAACCGCAACACCATCCCCGGCGATAAAACTGCCTTCGCCGCTTCCGGCATTCGCCTGGGCACCCCCTGGATGACCCAGCGCGGCCTCCAAGAAGCCGATATGGTTCAGGTCGCCGATGCCATCGCCGACATCTTCTTTGCCTGCACCCCCTACTCAGTGGAAACCCGCAAAGGTCCCGCTCTGCGCGCCAAAGTCGATTTTGACACCTTTGAGAACGTCCGCCTGCGCATCCGCGCCCTGACCGAAAAGGCCGCCGGAACCGTGCCTACGCGTCACGGCTACCCGCACTTCTTCTTCGTCGATGACCAGCCCGCTGCCCAGAGCGCCTGGGCCGTACTCGACCTGCAAGGCCAAAATGTGCGCCACTATGTCAATGTGGTCTTCACCTGCAACGCCGAGGCCCTCCAACCCGGGCAAAGCAGCCCTACCCAGCTCATCACCCCGCGCGGAACCGTCGAGGGCTTCCTTACTTTCGTCAAGGAAGGCCTCTTCCGCTTCAGCCTGCCCACTGCTTCCTTCGGGCTGGCCTCCGCCTGGCTGCGCGGTCTCAGCGACGGTTACATTAGCTTTGACCCCGATGTCACTCGCCGCATCTCCGGCCCCGTCACCGTCAGCGAAAGCTCCGCCGCACCGGTCACCGCTGCTGCCGGCACAGCCGTGGATGCCCGCAAGGTCTACTTCATCGGCAAGACCGCTTCCAACGCGACGCCCCTGCCCGAGTTCACCTGGACCGAGCCCGAAAATCCTCCCCTGCGCCGCACGGCCCTCTTCGAGACCCACCGCGCTTTGGGCGCCAAGATGGTGCCCTTTGCCGGCTGGGAAATGCCGGTCTGGTATTCCTCGGTGGTCGAAGAGCACCTGGCTACCCGTCAGGCAGCCGGCTTGTTCGACGTAGCCCACATGGGCGTCTATCAAGCCGAAGGCCCCCAGGCCGCCGCGTTCCTCGACAGCGTCTGCGGCAACGACATCGCTGCCCTGGCTGTGGGCGAATCGTGCTACACGCAATTCCTCGATCCCGATGCCGGTGTCATTGACGATACGCTCATTTACCGTCGCGCCGAAGAAGCCTACCTGGTGGTGGTCAACGCTTCCAACGACGATAAGGACTGGGCCTGGCTCAACGCCATTCTGCACGGAGAGGTGCTGGTCGACCGCGCCGCCCCCGCCGCCCGCGCTTTTGGCGCCGGAGCTGTCCTGCGCAACCTGCGTGACCCGCAAGCCGGTCCCGACATGCGTGTCGACATCGCCCTGCAAGGCCCCAAATCTCGCGACATCCTCCTGGCCCTGGGCTGCGACCCCGCCACCCGCAAGCGCATTATGGCCCTCAAGCGCACCGAACTGTGCGATGCCACCGTGGGCGGCTTCGACCTGGTCGTCTCCCGCACCGGTTACACCGGCGAGCGCATGGCCTTCGAGCTCTTCGTTCACCCCGATCGCGCTGCCGAATTCTGGAATGCGCTCACTGCGGTCGGAACCCCGCTGGGCATGAAGCCCTGCGGCCTGGGAGCCCGCGACTCACTGCGCACCGAAGCCGGCCTGCCCCTCTACGGGCATGAAATGATGGGCGACCTGGGCTTGGGCGTTGCGGAAGCCGGTTTTGGCTCCTACGTCAAAGCCTACAAACCCTGGTTCATCGGTCGCGCCGCCTACATGGCCCGCGAGCAATCCCGCAAGGGCGTAGTCACCCGCTTCCGCTTCACCGAGAAAGGCGTGCGCATGGCCCACAACGGTGATCCGGTCGTCGATGCGAAGGGCCGCGTCATCGGCGCTGTCTCCAGTTGCGCCGTAGACAGCGAAGGCTTCCTCACCGGTCAGGCTTTCGTTGAGCTAAAGTACGCCGTCGAGGGTACGCCCATCTGGGTCTTCCAGGGAGCGCCCAAAGCCCCCGGCAAGGCGCCTGCCGAGCTCAAAACCGGGGATCGGGTTACTTTGCCAACCCCCGCCTTTATCCTTAGCCGCTTTCCCAAACTAGGTTAGTTTTTGTGGGCGCACAATGTGCGCCCACAATCGTTTTATTCGTTCACATTCGCTAGAAGGAGATTCTGTATGCAAACACTTTGGGACCATCGGTTCGCTCAACGCACCCAGCGGATGAAAAGCTCTGCCATCCGTGAACTGCTCAAACTAACCGAAGACCCGGAAATTATTTCTTTCGCGGGCGGAATGCCCGCCCCAGAAGTATTTCCCGTCGAGCAATTCCGTGAAGCCTGCGACAAAGTCTTGCGCGAAAACGGCCCACGAGCTCTACAATATGGTTCCACCGAAGGCTACACCCCTCTCCGCGAGATGATCGCCCGTTACACCGCCCGCCTGGGTATTGAGGTAACGATCGACAATATCATGATCACCTCCGGCTCGCAGCAAGCCCTCGACCTGCTCGGCAAAGTATTCATCAACCATGGAGATCGCGTTCTGGTCGAAACCCCCACCTATTTAGGCGCTCTCCAAGCCTGGAACATCTACGGAACCGAATACGTCACCACCCGTTCCGATGATGATGGGCTGGTCACCGATGAAATGGAGTCCGCGCTGCGCACCGGCCCAAAATTCATCTATGCCCTGCCCAACTTCCAGAACCCCACCGGCGTGACTATGCCCCTCGAGCGACGCCTCAGGCTCATCGAATTGGCCGACCATTACGGCGTTCCCATCGTCGAAGACGATCCCTACGGTCAATTGCGCTATGAAGGCGAGCACATCCCCAACCTGGAAGTGCTTGACAGCCAGAAAAACCACAACGGTTCCTGCTATACTGGCAACGTCATCTATCTTAGCACCTTCTCCAAGACCCTCGCCCCCGGCATCCGCCTGGCCTGGGTCATCGCGCCGCCCGAAGTCATCCGCAAAATGGTCATGGCCAAACAAGGCGCCGACTTGCACACCGCCACCTTCAACCAGATTGTCGCCTACGAAGTGGCCCGCGGCGGCTTCCTCGATCGGCACGTCGAAACCATCCGCGCCGTCTACCGCGAGCGCCGGGACGTAATGCTCGAATCCCTCGAAGAGCACATGCCCGAAGGCATCCACTGGACACACCCCCAAGGCGGTTTGTTCTTGTGGGCCACCCTGCCCGAGGATATGAACACCGTGGATCTGTTTAAAGAAGCCGTCCAACAGAAAGTGGCTTTCGTCCCCGGCGAGTCTTTCTTCCCCTGCGGCGGCGGATTGAACACCATGCGCCTCAACTTCTCCAACGCCACGCCTGAACGGATCAACGAAGGCATCTCCCGCCTGGGCATCGTTCTTCACAAGCAAATGGCATCCAAACGCCGCGGTTAGCAACCGCTCATCCACCCTCAGCATATACTGACAAAAAAGACCCTGCGGTGCGAACGCACCGCAGGGTCTTTTTTGTCAGTAACCTGTTATTCTGCCGATTTCACCACATCCAAAAATTCGGCCACAATACCCCGCAAAGCCGCTTCGGGCATCGCCCCCACTTGGCGGTGAACCACTTTCCCGTTGGCTACAAACAGCATGGTCGGAATGCCCTGCACCCCAAAACGCTGTGCCCATTCGGCCTGTTCGTCCGTGTTCACCTTGGCCACAATCACTGTTCCGGCCATCTCTTTGGCCAGCTTGTCCAAAATCGGTCCAACCATCTTGCACGGTCCACACCAAGGAGCCCAGAAATCGACGATAACTGGCAGTGGAGATTGCATCACGGTCTTCTCAAATTCAGCATCCGTTACATGGATCGGTTCGTTGATCATTTCGGTTCCTTTCTCAATTTAGACAATTTATATCAGGAAATCGGCCAGTAGTCCAGCGCCGAAAACTCACTTCTCTCTGGAGAGGGCGGCATCATGCCTGCTCTTTGCGAAAGTCCACAAACCGGTATCCCACACCCCGCTCGGTCAAAATGTACTTCGGACTAGCCGGGTCCTTTTCAATCTTCTGGCGCAGGTAATTCACATACAGGCGCACATAATGGGCCTCGTCCCGGTATTCATACCCCCACACCTTGGCCAGCAACTGGTCATAGGTCATCACCCAGCCCGCATTCTGCATCAGGTGGAACAGCAAACGGTATTCGGTGGGGCGCAACTTCACCAATTCGCCTTCAATCCACACTTCCCGTCGACCAAAATCCACCTTCATTCGCTCATCCACCACAATCTCTTCCGAGCGTGTCGCCGGGTTGGCCGCTTCGGTACGCCGCAACACAGCCCTCACCCGGCTGACCAGTTCGCGAGGGCTGAAAGGCTTGGTCACATAATCATCGGCCCCAAGCTCCAATCCGCGCACCCGGTCATCCTCTTCCCCCTTGGCGGTCAGCATGATCACCGGCACGTTGCTGGTCTCGCGCACAATCTTCAGCACCTCAAAGCCGTCCAGGTCCGGCATCATCACGTCCAACAGCACCAGATCTGGCATATCTTCTCGAATTGCATTGATCGCCTGCTGCCCCCGAAACGCCGAAATGACCTGGAAACCGTCATGTTCCAGGTTCAAGCGGATAAACCGCACCATCCGCTCTTCGTCATCTACAACCAAGATGCTGCGATTTTTGAATTCTTCAGCCATTAGCTCACTCACGAATGAAGGAAATAATTTCCTCTTCCTCACTGGAAGGCATCAACTCGACAAAATTAATCCGGGAAAATGGCCAGATCACCGTCGAAACATTGGCATCCAGGTAAGGCAAATCCTTCCCATCCTTGCGACGAGGATTTTTCACCGTAATCGTAATATCCGCCGGTGACGGCAGGTTGTCAATCTCGCCTAACACCGGGTCTTCGTTGCTGATATGGATAAGAATGGTTGGCATTGGTAAGTCCTTTTCTATTTACGAATTAAAATCTGAATCATGAACTTGCCCAGCGCAATCATATCACCATGGTTCAAAGGATAATCCACATGTGGCACAATCTTCTGCCCATTCACCCGGGTGCCGTTCGATGAGCCCAGGTCCGTAATCACCACCCGGTTGTTCGAAATCTTCAAGGCCGCATGCAGCCGCGAAACGCCCTGAGAATACGCTTCATAATGAGAAAGGTCTACATCGGGTAAGATGGGCTGCCCTTCGGAAACCCGACCCAGCGTAAATTCATTTTGCCCGGTCAGTTGAACCACTTGACCGCTGTCCACCATATGCAGTGAAATCGCCGCCTCGTTTGCCCCGGCTTGAACCGGCGGTGAGATCGGAGATTTCGGCGGCGGTTGAATCGCCAGCATGTCCGAGGGATTGCGTTGGATGTGCTGCGTGGTCGGCGCTTCTGATAGCACTAACTGTGCTCCGCACTCGCTGCAAAACAGCGAACCGGGCATTTCCTGGTGGTGACAACTTGGACAAATAATCATGATTTTTGCTCCGAACCGGGCGGCAATAATAACGCTCGCGTACCGTATTTAATTCGCTTATCGCCTTCTTTACTGAACCGGCGGCTCTGTTGAATATGCTCTGCCTCAATCAAAACCGTATGCGCCAGTTCACGATCCCCTTGCGATAATAAGTGGGTTGCTAAATAATGCAGGTGCTTGGTCGCTTTATCGATCTGCCCGTCCGTAACTTCTTTACGTACCCGATCTTGCATCCGGTACAACGTAAGTTTCGCCATTGCCTCAACAATCACCGGAGGGGGTGATTCACGTTCCGGATTCACCGACACCGGACGACTCAAGTCTATCACAACCCTCGCTCGCGCTGAACGCAGAGACGGGATCTCCATCTTGATTTGCCCTTGGGCCAACCGGAGCACCTCAGTGGTTGCATCCAGCGGCGGCAAGGTAAACTCCAGCAAGAAGCTCATGCTCTTTCGATATTGCAGGCTGCCCAATTGCATGGGTGACTTTGATTCCACCAGGGCGGCCTCAGGGCTCAACCGGAAAGCATAGCGCAGTTTGACATCCGCATCCGAAACGAATTCAAATTGGATGTTGCGCGCATAGGTGGTGCTGAGTTGGGCCAGCTTTTGCTCAATAAATTTATTAAGGTCGGCAGGCGATGAGACAAAAACCGCGGTTCCGCCCGAGATGCTGGCAATTCGATCCAACAGCGCATCATTCCATTCATGCCCAATCCCCAGGCAGTTCACCGTGATTCCGTCATCCACCAGTTGATTGGTCAGATCCAAACAGGCATCATCATCGCCATAGGTATGCCCATCTGTCAACAGCAGCAGATGGCGGCTGTAACGCGGGTCCACCGAGCGCAATTGCTCGACACCCAGTGACAGCCCCTGATAGATTTCGGTCCCGCCGCCTGCTTGCAGCATCGAAATTCGCGAATCCACGCGAGGTATGTCTGTCAATTTGGTTGGCGGCACAATCAAATCTGCCCGATCGCTAAAGGAGACTACCGAAATTATATCCTGCTGCCGGAACTGGCGCAGAAGCTGGCTGGCGCTGGTTTTCACCATGTCCATACGCTGCCCCTGCATCGATGTCGACCGGTCAATCACCAGGCATAAATGGAAAGGCGGCAGCTGGTTTGGCTCCAGATCCGCCGTGCATATCAAATCCACCAGCACATACATCAATTGCTGTTCGTTTAACAGCGGAATGACATTGCGGCTGAAACGCGCATTGATCGAAACGTCCGGAGGCTTGCGCAGGCTTTCCGGAATGGTCATATCATATTCCGCGCGCCGCCCTGCGTTTGACAGGGTGTCGTACGCTTCCTGGATCTTTAAGAAAAGGTCGGTGAAGATGGGATCCTGTGTGACATCGGGATGATATTTGCGAGCCAACTCAAAATACGCTACGCGAATTTCTTCAGCCGTAGCATCATAAGGTAAGCCCAATGTCTTATAGTGATCTGCCAAATTCCTTCCCCGTTAGAAAATTTAGTGCAGGTATTTTACCAGCACAACGCTGATATTATCCGGCCCGCCGGCTTCGTTCGCCGCCGCCACCAAATCGTTGCAGGCTTCGGGCAGGCTCTTCGCAGAAGTCACAATCCGGAAAATTTCATTTTCCGGCACCATGGTCCACAGACCGTCGCTGCATAACATCAGATAACCAGGCACAGGGAATTGGTGTGTATTGATGTCCGGTCGGAAAGGCTCAGGCTGCCCCAGCGCCCGGTAAAGGACATTCCGCTGGGGGTGATTCATCGCCTCCTTCTCATTGATCTGTCCCAATTCCTGCAGCCGTCGCACAAGAGAATGGTCTTGCGTCACCACCTGGGTGCGCCCGTCGGGGTAAATAAAGTATCCCCGGCTGTCACCCACATGCGCCATCGTCACCTGGTCGCCAACCACCAACCCGGCGGTCAATGTTGTCCCGCCACCAGGAGCCATGCGCACCACTGCCCGGTGGGCTTCTTTCACGCCCCCCTCCATAATTTCTTGAATGCTTTCTTCCAACCCGTTCCCGCTCATCGAGAACAAAGCCGGATAGAGCCGGGTGAGCACATGCTCAACCATCGTTCGGGCGGCGGCGCTGCTGGCCACCTCCCCATGCTGGTGCCCACCCATGCCATCCGCAACCACAAAAATGCCGATGGGCAAATCGCGCTGCCCATCCGCAATCACCGCAGTCAAGGCAAACAGTGTGTCCTCGTTGTGATCGCGCTGCCTTCCCACCGATTGCCCACTTCCAACAGCAAATTGTGCGGGGTTCAGTGAGATCTCAACTTTTGCAACGACCTGCAACTGGTCATCCGATAAAGGAGCTGTTTCAATGGTAGGCTTAGTAGCCTGTCGATCGTCACCCGATTTAAAAATCTTGCGGATAAAATCTAACACACTGCCTCCCTGCGACGATGGTCCCCCGCTGGCTCGTCAAACCAATAAAGCATAAAGAATGTGGTCCGCCGAACCAAAGTATAGTATATCATTATACACAGCCGGGCTACTAGTAATTGGCCCGCCTGTTGGGAATTTCCACCGCAGGCGCCCGGTGCGATACTCCAGGCAGTATAGATTCCCATCCGCCGCGCCGCAATATACCGAGTCTTTGTGTACCAGGGGCGATCCGCTGACCTGGTGCTCGGCCTTGAAGCGCCAGATTTCCTTCGAGTTTGCTGCGTCCACACAATAGATGAAGCCATCCGCCGACCCGGCAATAACAAAGTTATCCACAATGCACGGCGTCGAAATGGAGCCCTTGTTCATGCGGAAGCGCCACACCGCCCACCCCGATTTCCCATCCACGGCGTAGAGAGTCCCATCCAGAGAGGTGAAGTAGATTGCGCCTTTGTGCAAAACCGGTGAAGCAGATACACCCCGTTTGGTCTTGAACCGCCACCGAATCCCCCCCCTGAAATCCATGCACAGCATATCGCCGATCTCGCAGCCGAAGTATAAATGATCACCGTGAATGAAAGGCATTGAGCGAACCGGCCCGCCCACATCATAGGTCCACACCCGACGGCAGGTCAGCACGTTAACCGCGTGCATATAGCCGTCATCCGACCCCACAAACAAATGGCCTTCTGCCACCTTTGGCGAACAACGCACCGGCCCTCCGGTCGTGTAAGTCCACGAAATCTTTCCCGTGCGGGCAGTCACCGCGTGAAGCAACCCATCTTCCGAGCCAAACAACACCAGCCCTTCCGAAAAAGCCGGTCGGGTGACAATACCGCCATCCGTCGGGAATTTCCACACGAATTTCCCATCCGTAGCATTCAGAGCATACATGTTGTGGTCGTAAGAGCCAACATACAACAAACCGTTATCAAAGACCGGTCCACCGCGAATTTCATCCTCGGTCTCAAAGGTCCAGATTGGCTTAATTGTCTCTTCTTTTTTTACATTAACAATCGATGAGCTCAACCGGCTCAAGATGCCTGTTTTGGTACCCGCCGAAATCAGCGCTTCCTTCATCGCGTTAGCGCTGGGGAAACGGTCCTGAGGCGAATACTGAACGGCTGTGGAGACCACTGCTTCCACCTCAACCGACACTGCCGGGTTCAGCTTGCGCACAGGACGCTCGTTAAATGTAAACGGCGTCTCAATCCGCGGGTCTCGTTTGGTCAACAGATGATGCAGGGTCGCTCCCAACGCGTAAACATCCGCTTGCTCGGTCGCCTCGCCGCGATACTGCTCCGGCGGCGAGTACCCCTCCGTGCCAATCATCGTGCCCTTTTGCCCCACCCGGAAGGTCTTGGCAATGCCAAAATCCACCAGCACAATGTGATCATCCTGGTTGACCATCACGTTGGATGGTTTCATATCACGGAAAATAATCGGCTCAGGCGTGTGCGAGTGCAAATAGTGAAGCACGTCACACAATTCAATCGCCCATCTCACCACTTGCTCTTCCGGCAGCGGGGTATCGCTCAGCGAAAGGACATCTTCCAGGTCTTTGCCGTTGACAAATTCCAAAACCAGGTAAGAGCGCTCGTCGTGGCTGAAGTAATCAAAAATTCTGGGAATTGCCGGATGATGCAGCGTTGCCAGGATATTGGCTTCACGCTCAAAATTTTGCACAATCGTCTCGCGCACTTGCGGGTCGCGAGTCTGGATGATCATCTCTTTAACGGCAACCAACTTCACAACATTCGGAAAATGTAAATCTCGAGCGCGATAAACCGACCCCATCCCGCCCACGCCAATCACTTCTTGAATCAGGTACCGGTTGACCAGCACAGAATCAGAGCCTAATTGACGATCCGACGATGGCGAGTTTTGGGGCAGCCCCTGGGTCATTCGTTGAGTATCCACATCCCTCTCCTGCCAATAAAAACCGGAGAAAACCTATCGAACAGATGTTAAATTTTCTCTCGGCAGAACCGATTGGTTAAATTATAAAACACATCCCCCAAATTACAATTATCAATCAGATTACAACTACTTAACCAAAAGTGAATGTGGCTCAGACTTTCGTTGCCCTCTGAACAATACTATCAAATTATACCCCCATTGCTAGATCACGGGTAAAATGGGGACATGCCTGATTACAACACCTATCTTTCCCCTTTTAGCTGGCGATACGCCGGGC
>CAZMMI010000115.1:8386-12264 GCA_964567255.1 uncultured Anaerolinea sp. | reverse complement strand
GCCCCGCCAAACACCAAAAATTCGGGACATTTCTACCAGGGCCTGAGTAGTTACTCACAATGAACCCAGATATCTCGTTAGTTTGCAACCAAATTGCAACAAAAACTACGGAAATTGGGCATAGAACCTGCATGGTAGATAGGGAATACTCGTCTGGTCAGGAACAAAGCGTTGCATAGCAACGTTGTTAAGACAAGCCTGAGCAGTTTTGATTAACCGCTTACTTTATTGTGCGGATCAACGTCGTGAAGGTGTAAGGCTGGAAGATAATAAATTTTCGCAAACCATCCAGCCAGGGAGGAACCAATGCGCACCCTCATATTGGTAATTTTAGTGGGATCATTCACCTATTTGGCTCTCAGCGTGGGAACGCAGTCGGCTGACTTTGAAAATCAGCAAGCGGCTGAACGCGCCAGGGCAGACGCGGCAGTGGCTGAACGCGATGCCGCGTTGGTTCGCGTCGCGGAGCTTGAGAAAGAGAGCGCGGATTTGAAGAGCCTGACGCAGAGCATGGAACAAGAACGCCGCGAGAAATCGGACCAAATCGCCGTTTTGAGCAAAGCCCTCGACGACCTCACTGCCGAGCGCGACCGGCTGTCGCTGGAGTTCGCTGCCGCGGTGGCTAAGAACGGCGAGCTCAGCGCGCAGGTAGATGCCCTGCGGAAAAGCATGGCCGAGAAAGACCTGGCTTTGGAAGATTTGCAGAACCGTCTGGTTGATGCCCAGGCTCGCCTGGCCGCCCGCGACATGGAATTGGCCGGCGCTCGCCGGCGCGTCCAGGAATTGGAATTTCAATTGGCTAATCAGGAAGCGCTGGTGCGCAGCCTGCGCCAGCAGGTGTCTACCCTGACTGCCGAGCTAGAATCGGCACGCGCGCAGGCGGTATTCACGCTGCCGCTCGTTCCTGTGGTTTTGTTGGTGGTCGGTGGACTGCCCTTGGCCACATTCGAACTCTGGCATCATTACCGCCGCCGTAAACATCCGTTGATTCTCTCGCGCCAGCCGCGCTGGCTGGCCCTGGCCGATGAGCGCGCCTACTATCACGCCGTTTGCCGGTCTCAGCGCAAGCGGCGCTGATCGCCGCCCGTCGACTGAGTTCTCGAGGAGTTGCCGGGATAGGTCCCGCAATTTGAGGTGTGAGAGGGACTTGGCCGCTCTCACACCTCAAATCGCGGATTTCACCGCCCTCAATTTTTAGCGAGCGGGCGTCTGCGGAGGCGTCAAATTGTGCTATGATGTTAAAAGAGGTTACTACTCAGCCCCTTTTGGGCCTGAGTAGTTACTAAAAGAGTACCCAAATGGGGTCTTAACTTTTTAACGGTTTTCCTGTCCTCATAATAGTTCACAATCTTGAGGAGGCCGTAATGTCACCCACCAATACCTTACGCATGGATCGTACCAGCTCCTGCCAGAGGGGATACTAGGCGTCTGGCGGGAGCCTGTGTTGGTCTTAGACAACTTGATCCGCGTTGCCGCGGGGGATGCCGAAGCTCTAGCCGCGTTATATGAAGCCCTGTTCCCCAGGGTTGTTTCACATTTGCGTGGGCGCTTCGACAACCTGGACGAGGGCGAAATTGAAGGCGCTGCCCAACAAACCATGCTGCAAGTCTGGCAAAAAGCAGCCACCTTCCGCGGGCAAACCGAGCGTGAAGCGATGGGATGGGTCATGCGCATCGCCGAACGGAAAGCGTTGGATCTTTTGCGCCTCGAGACGCGCTCGACTGAGCTCGACCCCGAGCGACATTCGGCTTACGACCGCGTGGACGAAACCGATTGGCCGCGCTTTTTCTCGCGCCTGACAAAACGCGAGCGTGAGGTGGTCGAGCTGCTCTACCAGGGCTATAAAGCCGTTGAAATTGCCGCCAGTCTGCAAGTCAGCGAGCCGCGCGTCACCCAATTGATCCAGGCGGTGCGCGAAAAGGCCCGCAAATGGCTGGTGTGAACCCGGGTTAACCCAAAGGGTGTTCGCGCCGTTTCGAGGAGCGAACACCCTTTTTGGTTGGGAACAAAAAACCGGCCAGATGGGCGGAAAAGGTCCTCGGGTCGGTTTCCAGCGCGGCTGCGATTTGCGGGATAGCAGCGGCAACCTCATCAACGTTCACCTGGCCCAATTCGATCATCACCAACTTCTCCACCGCCAAACCACTGCGTTCAGCCATCTGCACCAGGTTGAGCCCTTTGCGCCGGCGACACCCGCCCACGTACAGGCCAAAGGTGGAGAGCGGGGACACCGCCGGGCGGGGCGCGCCGGGCTGCGATTCGCCCGGGCCAACCTGGGAGAGAATCGCCTGGAAGAACAGGCGCTGATCGGGAGAGGTGAAGCCGTTCTCCCGGCTGAGAGGGTCTTGCGGCATATTCATCAGATCGTCAAAGGTGAGGTAGCCCGAGAAGTGAGACTGGGCAGGTTCTTCGCTGGGTTGAGGTTCTGCGGTGGCGGTAGATTCAGCGTGAGCATTCTTTCTGTTTTTTGTATTCACGTCTACACCAACAATCCTCGTTAAGTAGTGGAATCGGTTCATCTGTAAGTTAGACGAGTAGCATTCCAAAAAGTTTAGGGTTCTGTGGGAGTTGTCGTGGTAGTTCCCGTATTTTGCCTCTAAAATGTGGATTTCACCCCGCCGATTCTCGGTGGGACAAAAAACTGAGTCTTGACAGAACATTTGTTTTACTCTATACTGCTTTTAGAACAAAAGTTCATGTGTTCTGATTAAACTACCTATGGCAGAGTTCACCTACCCACCCCGCACCCCACGCCCGCTGTTCATCCAGCGGCCACCCCAAACCAGGTTGCGCATCCCGCGCTTCAGGGTGCCGGAACGCGTCCGGGTTCCCATGCCGCCTCCACCGACTCGCAGCGAGCCTGCCCGCCGCCCAGAATACGGCAGCCGGGTCAACCCCCTCCCGCGTGGCGTGATGCCCTCGGCGGTGACCGCTGCGGTCGCGCCCGCTGCGGTTCCTCCTGCGCCTGCTCGCCCGGTTCCGCCGGTTGCAACCCCCGCGACTGCGGCGTCTACCTCGCTCACCCCGCCGCCCACTTTGAACGAAGTACTCGAGCGCTTGCGCGGGCTGCCGCCGCAGACGGCTATCCTGGGCGTGTGTGATGACCGCCTGCCTGTGCTGCTGGACCTGGCCGACCCCGCCCCTGGCGCGCTGCTGGTGGCCAGCGACCAGCGCGAGTACCGTCAGGCCCTCCTGCGCGTGCTGGTCGAAACCTCGGCCATGCTCAACTCACCGCGCAGCGTGCAATTCCTGGTGCTCAGCTCTCACCCCGAGGAATGGCAGGAACGCTTGCAGGACATGCAAATTGCCCGTCACTGCCTGGGCATCGAACACATTTCCGAGGGCAATGCCGAGCGCTGGCTGGTCAAGCTGGCCGGTTGGACCGATCAGCGCCGCAAGGGCGCCGGTGGCGGCCCGGCGGTGCTGCTGGTGGTGGATGATCTGGCCGCCATGCTCGATCTGGAATACGACGCGCGGGTCAATTTCGACTGGTTGATCAAGGACGGCCCCTCTGTCAAAATCTGGCCGGTGGTGGCGATGGAAGCGCACCAGACCCCCCATCTCACGCGCTGGCTGCGCCTGTTCCGCAGCCGGGTCCTGGGCCGCGCCTTCGACGAGAGTGTATATCGCCAATTGGCCCCGCTCAACGAACAAGAATCGAAAAATTTTCTCGCGGAAGACCGCTTTGCGGTCAAGGTCGGGGATACCTGGCTCAAATTCCGCGTGCCCCTGGAATGAAAGGAGTAACCTATGCGTACCGGAATGTTATGGTTTGACAACGACCCCAAGGCCGAATTGAGCGATAAGGTGCTGCGCGCCGCGGCTTACTATCAGAAGAAGTACGGCTTGCAGCCCAACCTGTGTTTCGTTCACCCCAG
>CAZMMI010000115.1:0-8286 GCA_964567255.1 uncultured Anaerolinea sp. | reverse complement strand
CTTACTATCAGAAGAAGTACGGCTTGCAGCCCAACCTGTGTTTCGTTCACCCCAGCATGCTGCCGGCCCCGTCTCCTCGCGCCGGGAGCATCGAACTGCGCACCAGCAAGCAGGTTCTCCCCAACCACCTCTGGCTGGGCGTAAATGATCCTGGCGCCGCTTGATTCTATTAAAATACCAAAAAGAGGTGCTGGCGGAAGTGAAACTCCGCCAGCACCTCTTTTTTGGGTACTTCCCAGTTTGTTTATCGGTTGATGACCGGCAGGAAGGATTGCGACTGCCGTACGCGGATCGCCGCCGAAACGGGCCAGGTTTGCCCGCTGAGCAGACCCTTCACCTCTCCGCTCACGGTCACCGGCCCGGAGTACGTGCCCGGCGCCGGGGTGAACAGGGCTTCCGGCAGAATTGCGCTTCCGGCGGGCAGTGTGCCGTTCCAGGTGAGGGTGCGCGGCCCGGCGTTGTATACGAACCCTTCCGGCGGGCTGCTCAGATATTGCAACTCGGCAGGTAAGTTCAGCGTGACCTGCAAGGTTTCATCGGCAACGCCCAGGTTGCGCACCGAAAGGGTCAGGGCTGCATTTTCACCATCGTAGATTGAGGGGGTGTCAAACCAAAGTACCGGTTTGGGCTGTAACAGAATCTCGGGCCGCAGGGTCAGTGGTACCACCAACAAATCCGGCACGCCCGGTAGGCCGATAAAAATAACACCCTCCAACGTCACCGGCTCTGTAAAGGGGTAAGCCGCGTTATAGACCGCGTCGAAGTCCTCCGGCACTCCCGCCTGCACCGCGCCGAAGGGCAGGTTGCGCAGGGCAATCTCATTGCCGCCCACTGCGCGGATGGTGATGTCAAACGTGCTGCTCCCGCCAGGCACATCGTACCCATGCGCCATGACCCAATAATCCCCGTCCTGCGGGAAGCTGACCTTGACCCGTTCTTCCGGCCCGGCTGTGGTGGAATAAAAACGCAGCGAGTCGCGCCCGCACTCGAAGCGCCCGTTGCCGTTGTCTTCAAAGATGTACAAATCCAGGTCGCTTTCTTCGGGGAGAGCGTTACTCAATGTCACATCCAGCAGCCCACCATGCACGGGCAGCCCGCCCCCTGCCTGGTTGTAGATCCAACTCCCGTCGCAAATATTATAGGTTTCATCCTGGGTGATGAGCTGGTCCGTCATTTCGATGCGTGGGGTGAAGCCGTACGCCTGCACCCGCAGCCCGTCGGCAATGTCGCCCGTGGAGAGGAACTGGAAGCTGGTGCTGCCGCTCAGGCGGGCAGGGTCCAGCGAGATCGCCGGAGCAACCAGATCGGATGGCGAGGGCGAGACCTGCACCTGGTACACGCTGCCTGTCAATGGTTCGGAGAATTGGTCGCCACCGTAGAGCACGTTATGCAGCACCAACATGCCCAGCCCCTCGCGCACTTCCGCGCCCACCACCTCGCGTTGATAGCCGGTGGTCGTCTCGCGGCGGAAGCGCCCATCGGTGATATATGTATCTGCGCTGCCGCCGGTGGTTTCCATGCCCACAGGGCCGAAGAAATCGGGGGCTGCGCTGCTGAATGCGTCTGCCGTGGCGCCAAAGACCCACGAGTCCACATCCGTGCGCAGCGAATTCCAGCCTGTATCGATCACCAGGCGGCTGTTGACTCCTGCGCTGCCTTCCGGCACGTTGAAGTAAAAAGTGCGCCAATCGCCCGACTCGTAACGCCAGCGCCAGTTAAAGCTGCCATCCAGGCGCGCATTTTCAAAGGGCGTGTCGGGGTCAGAGATCGTTTCGCCAAATTGCAGGTTGCCAATTTCGGCCCCTACATGAGCCAGCACAGGCAGGGTCTGTGTGTGGGTGGGCAGCGCCAGGCGGATCATGCCTTGATACGAGCCGGGTTCGGTGTTGGCGGGCACGTTCAACGCGGCCTGGAAAGAAGCCGATCCCCCCGCTGGAACATCGATGGGTGTGTTGGGCAGGGTCAGCCAGGACCAGGGTTGCTCGCGATAAAACGTCACCCGTACCTGCAGGGGCGTGGACTCGCCGCAGAAGGAGCAGTCCAGACCCAGGAAGACGCCATCGCCGCGTTGTTGACCCAACTCCAGTGATTCGCGTCCCACCTCTACTTGCAGAGCGGTCCCGCCGGGGTAAGCCGAGGTATAGCGGTTGTACTCAGAGAGATTGGTCAGCGGGTCCATATCCATCTCATCCGCGCCGATCTGCCCGTCGTGGTTCAGGTCGTCCCACAGCTTGCCGTCGCCGTCCAGGTCAGTCCAGTTGTAAAAGAAGATCTCCCAGGAATGCTCAAAATAGTAATCCTCGTTGGAATCGAAGGAATCAAAGGGCAGGATCACCTCGGCGCGCACCAAATCCGGATCGACTGTCTCGATCAGATGAGTCAGGTCTTCCAGGTAGAGGGGGTAGATGGCGGGCATGGTCGGCCTCGGGTAGGTGTAGGGCACCTGGAAGCTTACCACCTGCACCGCCTTGAGCTGGCTGCCCGTCACCGTCACGCTCACTGGGCTGGCGGTGGGGTTGCTGAGGGTGAATGTGCCGGTGGCGCTTTCCCCAGCCTGCATCACGGCCGGGTAGGCGGGATAGGCTGCGCCGGGCGTCCACTGCGCAGGGGAGACGGTCACGCTTGTGCCCAGTGCTGCATCCACGCTGCGGTCAACACGCAGGTTGCCCGCGCCCTGGGTGAGCGCGTCATAACCTAAATCATCCGTGCCGTTGAGCAGCAGGTCGCGGGCCTCGGCCCAGGTGGGCCAGCGCCCGTGAGCCTGCTGGAAGGCCTGATAGATCAACGCCATCCCGCCGGCTGCCAGCGGTGTGGACATGGATGTGCCGCCGAAAATATCATAGGCGGCTTGCCCGTTGCCGTAATAGTAGTTGAGCGGGTTGGGACCCAGGCCCCAGGCGCCTACCGCCAGCACGTCGGGGGCGATGTCGCCCTGCGTGCCTGCTCCGCGATTAGACCAGGGCTGCACGTCCCCGTATAGGAATTGAGCGGGGGCCACATCTTCAAAATAGGTCGTGTCTCCGTTGAACGTGCTGGCCCCCACGTCGATGATCGTCCCACCGCCGGGGCTTGTCACCGTGCCATAACCGTGCCCGCCGTTGCCGGTGGCCGCCAGGAAGCTGACCTGCGGCGCGTCGGTTCGATTGAGTTCGGCCACGAAGCGTGACATTTCATCCCAGCCGTCTTCGATGAGCGCGCTGGCTCCCCACGAGTTGCTCACCACCTGGGCCTCGTCTCCCGTCTGGGGCAGCCCATCCAGGCCCAATGCCGCGAGCGTCCACGCATCCAGAGGCAGTTCAAAGCCGTTTTCGATGGCAATGATTTCCGCTTGCGGCGCAATGCCCTGCACCACCGCGCCGCTCAAAAAGCTGCTGCGCGGGCCGATGCGAGTCGGGTCGCTGATCACCCCCTGACTGACCACCTGACCGGCGCAGTTGGTGCCGTGGCTGTTCTCATCGTTGATGAAAGCCAGCAGACGGCCTGCCTCGGGCACGGGCGCTTTAGCCACTTCCGGGTAGAGCATTGCTACGCCTGGCGGGTGGTTCTGCCCGTCCGAGATCCACCCCAGCAGCCCGGCAGAAAGGTCCCAGGCGCCGTCTCCGGTCAGGTCGGCTCCTGCCAGCGGGCGTGCCTGAGTCATGGTCTCGTCCGTCGAACCCAGTTGATGATCATAGTTGACGTCCACATAGACGGTGTCGTAGACTCCGCTGGCCGCGCGGTCGGCCACAATCACCAGGGGCGAGCCCAAAGAAAGCTCGGCGTAACCCAGGCCCATTTCATAAGCCGCGTAGGGCAGCAGGTAATCGGGGTGCAGGGTGTAGTAGTACTGCCGGCTCTCCGAATCGTCCGGCCACGCGGCCTGGATGGTGATTTGCACGCTGCCCAGGTCAAAGGGCAGATTTGCTGAACAGGTCACGCCGTTGCAACTTGGCGCGGGCACGGGCAGGGTATGCGCATAGCGGCTGTAGCCGTAGACCGCCATCTGGTTGCCCGGGTCAAAGGCATAGCCCGGCTCGATGGCGTAGCGCGCGCCGGA
This sequence comes from uncultured Anaerolinea sp., assembly GCA_964567255.1. Taxonomy (GTDB): domain Bacteria; phylum Chloroflexota; class Anaerolineae; order Anaerolineales; family Anaerolineaceae; genus Anaerolinea. Next base: position 4,250 of record CAZMMI010000115.1, on the reverse strand, counting down.
GATGGTGTCATAGGCAAACGGCCAACCCGCATACGGACCCGATGTCAAAGTGTGCTGCGTGCCCTGCAGGTCGGGGTGGCCAAAATCCACGCCGGTGTCCACAATGGCCACGCGGACCCCTGCGCCGGTGACAGTCGCGTGTGCCGCCGGCGCGCCGTGGATCTCCATGGGTCGGGTCAGCGTGCCGGGAGTCAGGGCGGTGGTCCCGGCGGCAGGCTGCGGCTCGCGCACCCACTCACCTGCCATCGCCTGGATTTCGCGGTCGGATTCAGGCCCGCCCAGCAGCCATTGGCGGGCCTGCTCCGCGCTCGGGACCTGTGGGGCGTTGCGCAGTTCATCCAGACCGGGGCTTCGGTGGTTTGGAAGGTTTCCGGCGAGACGACCGCCCGCACCCCCGGCGCCGAAGCCAGCTTTTCCAGGCGTGAGGCCGGGATGTCGCCTACCGCCCATTGCACTCCCGCCACCTTGCGGCTGAGAGCGTAACGTTGCATGTACTTGCCGGGATTAGCCCCAGGGTCCATGATCACGGTCACCGTGACCGGTTCATCTCCCCCGGTTTCCGCCGCTGCGCGCAGTTCGGGCGACAGCCGCGTGAGGAACGATGCGCTGTAGCTTTCAACTTGTTCTGGGGGCAGCGGCGCCTCTGCCTGGCTGAGTAGCTTGGGTTGGCTCTGACTCCAGAGAAAGACGACCAGGACGAAAATCGATAATGCGCGCGAGCGGATATTCATTTATTTTCTCTCCACTTCGCGGGGCTGAAGCCCCTGCTCAGGTCATGGAAACCCTTCGGGCTGAAGGTTTACCTTCTGATATTTTGTCGGGTTTCGAGGCACCTGCCTGTTGATTCGATCGTCGAATAAATGCCCCTCAACGCGACCTACGAAGAGCGATTGTAACTACTCAACTGGGAGAGGAAGAACTTCTCTCACCCTCTGAGTAGTATCATTAAATGGATTATAGGCGCTTTTGTCTCGCATGGGCCAGGTTGAGAATGTATAATCAGCCTATCTTGCCCCCGGAGCTGCCCTAATGCCTACCCTTCAACAAGCTCGTGTCTGGTACACTCAATCTGACTCAGTCCATGATTTTGATCACGTCTTGCGCGTTTACCATCTGGCCGAGGAGTTGGCCCATATAGAAGGAGCCGACCTTGAAATTGTGCGTGCCGCGGCCCTGCTGCACGACGCCGAAGGCAGCCACCCCGCCGGCGAGGGACGCAAGAGTCATCACCACGAATCCGCGGCCTTTGCCGCCGAAGTTTTGACCGCCGAGGGCTGGCCCGCCGAGCGCATTGCCGCCGTCCAGCATTGCATCCGTGCGCACCGCTACCGCAGCGACGGTGAGACCCCGGTCACCCTGGAAGCCAAAGTGCTCTTCGATGCCGACAAGCTCGATGTTTTGGGCGCTATCGGTGTGGCGCGTGTTATCGCTTACGCGGCCATTCGCAACACGCCCTTCTATGCCCCCCCCTCGCAGAAGTTTCTTGAAACAGGCGTGGAAGAAGAAGGCGAGCCGCACAGCGCCTACCACGAGTACCTGTTCAAGCTGCGCAAGGTCAAGGCGCGCCTCTTCACCCGCCGGGCCGTGATCCTGGCTGAAGAACGCGAGCGCTACCTGGGCGAGTACTTTGCCCGCCTGATCGAGGAGTTTGAGGGGCGAGCCTGACCTAGCGCTCGGCCCAGTGAATGGCTACTGTGCCAAAGTTCAGGCGGCGGAAACCCGCCTCGTGGAACTCGGCCTCACGGATGCGCGCCAGCAGGTCTTCGGCAGGCAGAAAGTTCTCCGAGGTCTCCGGCAGGTAGGTGTAAGCCGAGCGGTCACCTGAAAGCAATCCGCCCAGCCAGGGAATAACCTTGCGCATGTGGAAGCGAATGAAGGGGCTCAGCAGATTCTCGCGTGGCCGGGTCGTGTCCAATGTCACCAGCCGCCCGCCGGGTTTCAGCACCCGGTACTGTTCGGCCAGCGCCCGCGGCACGTCCACCACGTTGCGCATCAGGAACCCCGAAACCACAGCGTCGAAGCATTGGTCGGGAAAAGGCAGGTTCAGCGCGTCTGCTCCGGACCAATCCTGTGGCTTTCCGTAGCGGCTGCGCCCGGTTTGCATCATCTCCACTGTGAAATCTGCCGCTACGACGCTCGCGCCCGGCGCCTGTTTGAGCGCTTCGCGGGCCAAATCGCCCGTTCCCGCGCCCAAATCCAACAGGTGGTCTCCCGCCTCAATGCGCGCCCGCCGAATCACTTCGACCCGCCAGCGCAGATCCATGCCCCCGGTCATCAGCCGGTTCATTAGATCGTAGCGCGGCGCAATGCTTGCGAACATGCGTTGCACGCCCAGGGCGCGCTTCTGCGGGTCCTGCGGGGTCACGCTCACAACGGTACCCACACCAAAATGGTCGTTCCCATCCCGGCTTCCGAGGTGATTTCAATCTCTCCGCCCGCCGAGTGAGCCCGTGTTTGCATATTGGACAGACCATGCCCCAGGGTGAGCGTGACGGCGTCCAGATCGAACCCGCGCCCATCGTCGCTCACCTCTAGCAAGACCCGATCCGAAGTGGTCCACAGGCTGATGTTGACGTGCCGGGCGTGGGCGTGCTTGGCGGTGTTGGCCAGGGCCTCCTGGCAGATGTGGAATAACACCAGCGCCCGCGCCTGCGGCAGGGGAATCTTTTCATTGGCCGGGCCTTGAATGCTCACCTCAACCAATGTGTTGGCGCGGAATTCGGCTGCCAGGCGGCGCAGGCCGTCCATCAAGTTTTCTTCATGCAGCTTGCGCGGTCGCAGGTCCAGAATGTACGAACGGATGTCGCGGATGGTGCTGTTCAGATCGTTGATGGCCTGTTCGATGCGTGTGCGGGTGGAGGCTGGGTCTTCAGCCAGCAACAGCCGGGCATGTTCCAGCGTCAGCCCCACCGCGTAAATATCTTGAATGATGCCGTCATGCAAGTCCATGCCGATGCGCTCGCGTTCTTCCAGCACTGCCAATCTGCGCTGCTGTAAGTTGAGACGCACATTCTCAATCGCTGTGCCCACCCAGAAGCTGATCGCCGTCAGGAACTGCATCTCCAGTTCGCCCAGCGGGTTCTCCCGGCTGGCAGCCACACACAACACTCCCAACACCTCGCTGCGCCCGCTCAGTGGGTAGCAAGCCACCTGGTGAATTTTGGCTTCGTTCAACTCCGGGCTGAACCCGTAACCGTCATAGGCCAGCCCGCCCCCGAGTTGGGGCAGGTCGATCAGGCTGGGCTGCCCGCTGACGGCGGTCATTCCCACCACGCCTTCCCCAGGTTGGAACTGGTTTTTCGACCATAAAGCCGTCACCGACTCGCCCTGATGTGACGCCATTTGCAGATACTTGCCCGCCTCCTGCCGCAGGAAAATCTCGCCCGCGTCCAGGTGCAGGTATTCGGTCACATGGCTGAGCGCTTTTTCCATGATGCGATCAATATCCGTCGCGGAAGCAAGTGAAGTTGCCAGGTCGTTGAGCAGGGCCAGCGTTTCGGTACGCCGCGTCAGGCTTTCTTCTCGTTCGGTGAGGTGTTTGACCAGCCGAGCGTTGAATAATGCTACCGCCGCATACCCCGCCAGCGTTTCGATCACCACCTGGTCGTCGGCTGTGAACTCAGGCGCGTCGATTTTTTCGGTCAGGTAGATTTGTCCCAACTGCTCGTCGCCGTAACGGATGGGCACCCCCAGGAAAGAGGTCATGTGCGGATGGTGGCTGGGGAATCCAGCCGAGCGACTGTCTGTGGCGATATTTGCCACGCGAACTGTCTCCGAGCCGTGCATCAACAGGCCAATCAAGCCGCTGCCCACCGGCGGGTGTCCCATGCGCTGGGTTTCCTCCGCCTTCACCCCCACCGGGATGAATTTTTCCAACTTGCCGTTCTCATCCAGAATGCCCACTGCCGCATAGCGGGCAGATACCTGCTCGCACGCCAGGCTGGCAATTCGTTCCATCAGCGATTCCGGAGAAACATCGCGCACCAATTCCAGGCTGGCGCGGTGTAAAGCGACCAGGCGGTTTTCGAGTTGTTCACGGGTGAGAGCGCTGGTATCCATTTTGGACTTTCCTGTCGGATTATTTTACCTGAATTTACCCTTTTCGTTAAGTTTTTGCTTGTTGCCCAATGATCTCAAGCTTATACATTTCTCCGCCCGCTTGGAATTTTCGGACAAGAATCGTTATAATTCCTTTATCAGGAGACTATTATGCTAGACAGCATCTTCCGCCGCAAAAAAGACGAACAAAC
>CAZMMI010000114.1:0-12392 GCA_964567255.1 uncultured Anaerolinea sp. | reverse complement strand
TTACCAGTGGATATTCACCAACGTGCCCACGGAGGCCCAGTAGTACAACCATTTTGCGTCATCGGTGTCCAGGTTGACGCAACCGTGGCTCATCTGCGTGCCAAAATTGCGGTGCCAATAGGTGCCGTGGATCGCGTAGGATTCATAATAGTACATGGTATAAGGCACATCTTTCAGGTTATATCCTGCCCCTACCATATCGTCAAAACGGTATTTCACGTCAATGCGGAATTGACCGCGCTCTGTGTTGTAGCCTGCAATGCCGGTGGAAATCAGGAATGACTTTACCACCTGATCGTCCTCAAAGGCGTAAAGCCGCTGTTCGGTGATGTCGATGTCAATCCAGCGGCCTTTTGCGCCTTCAACGGGCACAGGCGTCTTTGTTGGAACAACAGGCGAAGGAATTTCGGGATAATAGTAAAGGTTAATCCCGGTGAGACTGACCAGCGATGTGTAAATCCAGCCTTGATTTCCATCTTCCGTTTCAACATTAATCCAGACATTATCACTCGAGCGTCCCAGCAGGGTCAGTAAATCGCCATATTCCAGGTCATCGATTTTGGAGAAATTGAGATGGGGGCCGGAACGCATATTGACTGTGCCACCGACTACCTTAACGGTTGTTTTCTCGGTTTCGGGGGCTGTCAGAATGGGATAGTCGTCCAGGTTCACCCCGGCCATGTTGACCAAGACCGTTTTAATCCAGCCTTTTTTACCGCCTGCCGTTTCCACATACAGCCAGTTATTATCGCTCAACCGCCCCAATAACCGCAGCGGATCGTCCAACGCGAGCGACTGGACTTCTGCATAGCTGGTTTCAGGCCCCTCGCGCAGCTTGGAAGCGTTCAAAGTTACCTTGACGGTCGTTTCTGGCGCAGCTTGCACCGCCGTTGGCTTGGGCGTGGGGGTAACCTCGGGCGTAGGGGTAGGGGTGGCGGCCGCATTGGCCAGAGCGGGCAAATCGGCGTTTTGGTCCGGCATCGCCCGGCCAAAGTCACCGGGGTGAGCAGCAAAAGCAGAGATCAGCGGGAAGGCCAATAATGCAAGGATGGTGATCCAGCGGTGCGCCGACAAAGCTTTTCGGTGCTGGCGTTGGGTCTTTTTGGATGAGGGGATCATTCGAGGTACCTCTTAAAGTTTGTTAACCGCCTGGCATGGTCACTTTCCCAATCCAGTAAGGAATCAGGGAGTGACACCAAGCTCTTTGAGCATGTCCACGCTGGGCGCGTAACCTGGGTGATATCTGAGGCTGGTGCGCAGATCGTTGATGGCGCGGGTGGTATCACCAAGCCCTTGATAGGATAATGCCCGCCAGTAATAGCTTTCTTCCAATACAGGCTCGGCCATGTTACTCAGTGTCTGGCTGGCCAGATCGATCACATCCTGATAGCGGCCTGTGTGATAGTAAGCGGCGTAAGGGCCGGATTCATACCACAGGATGCGGTAGGGGCGAATATCTTGCGGAATGCTCGGGTAGATGGCAAAAGCTTCGTCGTACGCGTCGGCGGCGGCCTGGTAATCTTCCATAGCCACCAGGCTGGTCCCGGCGTTGAACCAGGCGAAGTATTGGTCGCGAACGTCGGTTAGCGAGGCAGTTTCTGCCATAGCGCGCTCATAGGCGATGCGATTTGCATCTTCTTCGTTGGCCAATGGACCCAGCGCCTGGAGCACCTCGGATTCCCTTTCCGGAGGGTAAACCACGATGAAGACGTAATTAAACGAACGCCATTCTTGTTCCAACAGGCTGTAGGCGAAATCAAAGCCCAAGAAGGTATCCCATGTTTCCACTGGGATCTCGCCGCCCCATGGGGGGTAACTCATCAAATAAGCATCCTGGACGGTGAGAGAACTCTTTTCGTCATCATAACCGGCTACCAGGTTGTAGTGCCCCAGCCAGCCATCATTGCGCAAGGTGTACGGCTCGAAGGTCTTTTCGAACATGACCGGAATGCCAATGCTGACCAGGTTCTTAATCGTTTGCATGTCGCCGCCATAGCGCCACAGGGCGCGTTGGTCGGTGTGTTCGTTGACGTATTGCGCCAGCTCATAGGGCATGACGTTCACGTCTATCCAATTGGGGCGCAGTACCCCGGCCGTCGCGTTTTGATCTTTGCCCCAATCGTAATAGGAAAGGTAAACCGACAGAGTTGCGGGCCCGCAGTTGTTCATAAACTGCCGTTCGGGCATGAAGCCCGTCAGTAAAACCGCGGTTGGCAACGGCGTGGGCTCGGGCGTGGGGGGCAAAGTGGCTTCAGCGGTGGGTTCGGCGGGGAGGTCGGTGGGCGCTGCTGTGGGTTGCGGGGTGGGGGTGTCTGCGATGATGGCAGCAGGGGTCGGCGTGGCTTCACCGTTTTGGGTAGAAGGGACGAACACCGCTTCACTGGGCGGTTTAAGCCAGTACTTAATTTCCCGGTATATTACGCGGGAATGGTAGCTTACTCTTGACCAGACGGGGGGGAGACTCAGTGTCACTGCCGACAGAACTACAACAGCAACGATGATCAACAAAGTCTTTTTTCGTTTACTCGACATGCGGAAATTATATCATTTGGTTGCCGTGATTGTCTATCGTTAAGCTAATTCCGCAAGGCAAATGTAACTTTGGTGCATTGGGAACCTGCCGCCGCAAATTTAGTTTTTTCCACCTCTGGCTGAGTAGTAACTGCAAATATATCTCAATAAGGCAGTCCTGACTTGGTTTCCTTAAAAAATGGTTTTTCAAACATATTTTCGATTGTTTTATTCCACAATTTCTGCTACGATAAATTTATCTCTGAAAACGCAAAATTAGCGAAAGCTAATGACGCAAAGCTAAGGGGTCTAAAGCGGACACAAGTAAGTCAAGTCCGCCAGGATTGCCCGGCCACCTCGGGTGAGAAAAGGCAAAACCGGCGAAAACCGGTGACGCAAAGCCATAGGATCTAGAGCCAACAGGAAAACAAAATAGGGTGCCCTAACCAGGAACTTGAATCCCTCAAAAGATACTAGACCGGTTAGCAAGAAATAAGCCCTAGAGGTAACCTGGGAAGGTACGATAGCCTGGCCGCCAGAAGATAAAAGCCCCCTCAAATCGGTTGAGGGGGCTTTTCTTTAATCGTGACACCACAAACTCGGGTTTCTTTTAACCTCTGTCTGAGTAGTTGCCGTACCCGTACGCCCGCAAGGTGAGCAGCGCTTGCAGGGTTGCCCACCCGCGCCATTCGGCTGCCACCACCGTGCTGATCGGCTCCCAGTTGATCGTCCAGCCGCCGTCGGGCTGCTGGCGCTGGGCCAGCGCATCCAGGTGCGCCTGCATTATCTCATCGCTGAACAGGCTGCGCAGCGGGTGCGTGGGCACGGGGGCCCAATCCGGTGGGAACTTGGCATAGCCCGCCGCAGTCGCGTCGTAGGCGATGACATCCGCCGCCCGCAGCCGCGCGCGGATGCGCTCGATCTGGGCATCGGCCCGCTCGCGATCAGGCGCGTGCTGCAAGAAGGTCAGCATAGGCATAATGTCATGGAACTGGGTGGTCTCGGTTTCTTCGATTGCTTTCCAGCAGAAAGGTACGGCCCGCTCCAGCCAGGGATGCTCGACGTGGTGCTTGAGCAGCAGCCCTGCCAGCGTGGCGGTGGGGTTGATCGCGGCGGGCGGGTTAGGTTCTGTCCGCCACCAGGGCATCCCCGGATAATCGTTGGCGCTGGGCAAGACGAAGGGCACACCGCCGTCAGGGGTGGAGATGCTCAATAGAAAATCGGCAGCCGGGCACACGATTTCAGTTGGGAAAACGCCCAACTGATCCAAGATTTGCAGCGCCATCTCGGTGTCTACCGGCTGGCTGTGCGGGTCGCGCTTATCCGGCTCCAGCGCGTCGCCAAAGCCTCCATCGGGGTTCTGGTAAGCGCGCAGGGCCGAGACGGCGGATTGGAGCGGCCCCCCCGTGAAGTGGTAGGCGAACAATCGCCGCTCGAGCAGGCGGGCGTTGTGCAGAAGGAAGTCTTGGGCAAGGTGCAAGCGTTCAGAAAGCATAAGCATACCTCATCTAATGCACAATCAGCACAAATTCTCCCTTGCGCTGGTTGACGCGCTTGCGCACACTGCTGACCGGTCCGCGCAGAATGGCCTCGCCGGGCAGGGTCAAGTCGAAGGCCAGCGTCACGGGGGCTCCGCCCCCCAGGGTGGCTTCCACGTCTTCCAGCACGGGTCCCAGCCGGTACGGCGCGTCCATGATGATGATGGGGATGCGCAGGTGACGCAGGTGTTTGATGGCTTTGCGGCGCTCTTCGCGGTCGCGGGGCAGGAACCCGGCGTAGATGAAGCGGTCGAGTTTCAGGTTGAGCACAGAGAGGGCTGCCATGAGCGAGGAGGGCCCGGGTACCGGCACTACCGGAATTTCCTGTTCCACCAGGTAGTTGATCAGCGTGGCGCCGGGGTCGGCAAACACCGGCGTGCCGCAGTCGGAGATGAGCGCCAGAGATTGCTCTTGCAGCAGGCGCATCCCGATGGCGGGGGTTTGCTCGGCCTCATTGTGCTCGTTGAGCAGGATGATTTCCTTGGTGGGCAGGCCCAGCTTCTTGAGCAGGGTGGTGCCAACGCGCTGTTCCTCGCAGATAACCGCGTCCACTTCCTGCAGCACGTCCAGCGCGCGCAAGGTGATGTCGCGGGGGTTGCCAATGGGGGTGGCAACAATGTACAAATGGCCTTTTTTCGTGGTCATAATAAAATCATATCATGTTTGAACGGATTTGAATAAACCAGGTTCCCAAGGTTTCACCACGCCAATTTTGAATGAACCTTAAACCAAAAGGCCGGGGCAGGCATCCCGACCTTTGGCTCACCGCAATACCAATAAATTGTGTAACCTCAGGCCCGGAAGGGTTTGCCTTCCCGGGCCTGAAATTATCTTCGTGGATTCACCTATGCATCGAAGTACAGGGTGAATTCATGGGGATGGGGGCGCATGCGCATCGGATTGACTTCGGTATCGTACTTGTAAGCAATGTACGAGTCGAGCATATCGGTGGTGAACACGTCGCCCTTGAGCAGGAATTCATGATCGTCTTCCAGGGCCTTCAGCACCAGCTCGAGCGAACCGGGTACTTCCTTGATCAGCTTGGCCTCAGACGGCGGCAGTTCGTACAGGTCCTTGTCGGAGGGATCGCCGGGGTCGATGCGATTCTGGATGCCGTCCAAACCGGCCATCAGCAGGGCCGCAAAGCACAGGTACGGGTTGCAGGAAGGATCGGGCGCGCGGAACTCGATGCGCTTGGCCTTGGGGCTCTTCGAATACAGCGGAATGCGGCAGATGGCCGAGCGGTTGCGCTGCGAGTAGGCCAATTTCACGGGTGCTTCGAAACCGGGCACCAGGCGGCGGTACGAGTTGGTCGTGGGGGCTGCGATGGCCAGCAGGGCCGAAGAGTGCTTGAGCAGGCCGCCGATGTAGTACTTGGCGATATCCGACAACCCCGCGTAGCCGGAAGCATCATAGAAGGCGTTGGTGCTGCCCTCCCACAGGCTCATGTGCACGTGCATGCCCGAGCCGTTGTCACCGAAGAGGGGTTTGGGCATGAAGGTGGCGGTCAGGCCGTTCTGGCGGGCCACATTCTTGACCAGGTATTTGTACATCATCACATTGTCGGCCATGCGCAGCATGGTGTCAAAGCGCATATCGATCTCAGCCTGTCCAGCGGTGGCTACCTCGTGGTGGTGAACTTCCACGGGGATGCCGGCGGCTTCCATGGCCAGCACGATTCGCGAGCGCACGTCTTGCTGCGTGTCGGTGGGCGGAACAGGGAAGTAGCCGCGCTTGGGGCCAATCTGCCCGCCGAAATTCGTCTTGGAAGAGTCGCCGCTGTTCCACCAACCTTCCACGCTGTCGATGTAGTAGAAGGAATTGTTGGTGCCGCCGCCGTAGCGCACATCATTGAACATGAAGAATTCGGGTTCGGGGCCCCAATAGCTGGTGGAGGCGATGCCGGTCTGTTTGAGGTAGGCTTCGGCCTTCTGCACCACGTGGCGCGGATCGCGGCTGTAGGGCTGGCGGGTCATCGGATCGTAAACGTCGCAAATGAGCACCAGGGTGGGCACTTCCAACACCGGGTCGATGAAGGCGGTAGAAGCATCCGGCATGAGCACCATATCGGACTCATGAATGAGTTTGAACCCACGGATGGATGAGCCATCGAAGCCGTGGCCTTCTTCAAATAGTTCCTCGGTCAACTCGCGGACGGGCAGGCTGAGGTGCTGCCAGGTCCCGGGCATATCCACAAATCGCAGGTCGACCATTTTTACCTGGGACTTCATCTTCATTACGTCAGCAACGGATTGAGCCATCGGATTAATCTCCTTAAGAATAATTACTTCCTCGACTGTGGGTTTGCCTCCCCGGTGGGCGAGGGTGAGCTAGGGATCACATGAATGCGATTCTAACGGCCCTCGCCCTGCCGGGGTATCACCCATATGGGTAATTTTCGGGGTCTACTCTTCTTCCAATTCGGCGTTGTGTTTCTTGTGAACCAGGGTAGGAACAACAACCCACAGGGCGAAGAAAGCGACGAAGCCAATCAATCCGGCAAGCATTTCAGTAGACATCGGGAACTCCTTTCAAGAAACAAATCTTGGTTGAACCAATGTGGTATCTGCGGGGGGCGGTTGAAGCCGGGCCCCCCGCTTTCACATATTGCTAGCTGCTCAGACGGCTGCTTCCTCGGCCAGAATATCCCCGGCATAGGCTTCTTGCCCATGCTCCGAAACATCCAGGCCCTTCAATTCTTCTTTGCGCGTAGCACGCAGGCCCATGGTTAGCTTGAGGAGCGTGAAGACCGCATATCCTGTCAGCAGCGACCAGGCCATCACCACCACCATGCTAATCAACTGGGCCACAATTTGGCCCGTGTCGCCCACGATCAGGCCGCTCACGCCGCCGTAGGTGCCGTCGGCGAAGATGCCCACCGCCAGCAGGCCCCACAGGCCGCCGAAGCCGTGTACCGCTACGGCACCCACCACATCATCGACCTTGAGCTTGTTTTCCACAAAGCCCACCGCCCAGATCATGATGATGGCGGCGATCACGCCGATGACCACGCTGGCCCAGGTGGGAATGTAGGCGCAACTGGCCGTCACGCCCACCAACCCTGCCAGGCTGCCGTTGCAGGCCAGGGTCACGTCGATCTTACCGGTTTTGAGCAGACTGTAATACACCGCCGCGACAGCGCCTGCCGCGCCCGCCAGGAAGGTGTTCACCGCGATCACAGAGATGCGCAGGTCGGTGGCAGCCATCGTCGAGCCTGGATTGAAGCCGAACCAGCCGAAGAAGAGGATGAAGGTGCCCAGCACCACCATGGTCAGGTTGTGGCCCGGAATAGCGCGCGCCTTGCCTTTGGCGTCATATTTGCCGATGCGCGGCCCAACCAGCGCCGCCCCCACCAGGGCCACCATGCCGCCCACCGCGTGCACTACGCCCGAACCGGCGAAATCTTTGGCGCCCGCGCCGAAGGGCAGGGTAGCCAGCCAGCCGCCGCCCCACACCCAGTGCCCGTAGATCGGGTAAATGATGGCTGAAACCAGGAAGCTGTAGGCCAGATAGGCGGGGACGCGGGTGCGCTCGGCCAACGAGCCCGAGACGATGGTTGCGGCTGTGGCAGCAAAGACCATCTGGAAGAACCACAACTCCATGGTGGTGACGTCGTAGGCGTCACCACCCAGCATGAAGCCCGATAAGCCGATGAAGGCGTTGCCTTCGCCCAGGCCTGAGGCCAGCGCAGACCCACCGAACATAAAGGCGAAGCCAAAAGCCCAGTAAGCCAGGCCGCCAATCAGGCCATCCATGAAGTTCTTGGTCAGCACGGCCACGGCGTTTTTGGCCCGCGAGAGGCCAACTTCAACCATCGCAAACCCGGCCTGCATGAAGAAGACCAGGAAACCGGTCATCAAGGTCCACGAGAAGTTCAGCCCGGCGTTGGGGTTGGCTTCAATCGTAGCGCCGCCGGTGGGGTCGGGGCTGTCGGCGAAGACAGGCACCACCAGCGCAGCCAACAGCATGGCTGCTAAAACGACAGAAAAACGGAATTGACGGAACATGATATTTCTCCTTCTCACTAAAAGTAAAAAAACGTTATGGCTAATCAGGCGTAGGTCGGGTTGAGGGGCAGTGCTCCGCCGGTATATTCATTCAAGAGTTGCCCCGAAACCCGACACAAACCATTGAAATATTCGGGCTCGGCTTCATAGGCTGAAATCAATCTTCCAGGGCGTAATCCTGCCATGCGGCGAGGCCCAGTTTGGCCAGCAGCCCTTTGGCCGGCTCCAGTGTGGGCAGAGGGGTGGCAGATAGCCGCAGCAGGGGTGGCGTGACCAGCGTGGTGGCGAGGGTGACGACGATGAGGGTTGAAAAAGTGGTTGCATCCAGCAAACCTCCAGCCAGCCCGGCCCCGGCAATGACCAGGGCTACCTCGCCGCGCGAGATCATAGCGCAGCCCACCTGCAAGGCCTGAGAGGGCAGCAGCCCGCCCAGCTTTGCCCCCAGACCGGAGCCGATGATTTTGGACACGATGGCGAAGGCGATCAGGCTGATGGTGAGCAGCGGGGCCTGGAACAGACCGGCCAGGCTGGCTTGCAGGCCGATGTTGACAAAGAAGATGGGCACGAAGAAGCCGTATCCCAGCGCGGAGATGCCCGAGTGGACGATGTGGGTGTGGTCCACGTGGCGGGCCATGAGCACGCCCAGGATGTAAGCCCCGGTGATGGTAGCCACGCTGCCCAGTGCTTCGGCGGCCCAGGCGTATACAAAAATCAAGGCCAGCAGGATGCCCAGCGAGGCTTCGCGGTGTTCGAATTTGCGCTCCCAGCGCATGACCCACGGCAGCAGCTTGTCGCCCACGATCCAGGCCAGGGGGAAGAACAGCGCCATGCGACCCAGGGTGAGGAACAGGTTGCTGCCCGCGGTCAGGCTCATCACAGCGGCGAAGATCAACACGCCCAGCACGTCATCGATGATGGCGGCGCTGATAATGGTGGCGCCTTCGGTGCTGCGCAGCTTGCCCATCTCGCGCAGGGTTTGCGCCGAAATGCTCACGCTGGTGGCGGTGAGCACCGCGCCCAGGAAGAGCGCATGTTCAAGAGACATGCCGAAGAGTGTGCCCATCCAGGTTCCGCCCGCCAGCGGCAGGATCACCCCACCCAGGGCCGCCAGGAAGGAGGGCTTGCCCACTTTGCGCACAGCCTGGACGTCGGTTTCCAGTCCCGCCAGGAACATGAGCAGAATAACGCCGATGTTGGAGAGCAGCCCCAGGATTTCGGATGTGTGGAAGATATTCAGCACGGCGGGTCCGATAAGGAAGCCCAACAGCAGTTCGCCGAACACTGCCGGCAGCCCCAGCCTTTGGCTGGCCTGGGCGGCGGCGCGCGCGCCGATCAAGATGGCGGCAAGAGGCAGCAGCATTTCGAGGGTCAGTTCCATATCTAATCTCCAACAGAAGGGCTTGAGGAATATGGTGACATTGTATAGACATGCTTGTGCTGCTCCAACTACCCATATGGGTAAAAGACGCCCTTCCGGCAACAAATTACCCGTATGGGTGATAAACGGGAATAAAAAGCGTAAAGTTCCTGAATTTGGAGTGAATGGGGTGCGGAGCACCCCATTCACTCCAAATTCAGGTTTCTTGAGCACGCGCAATAAAAAGACCCTAAGGTTTTTCAAAACCCTTAGGGTCTAATTTGCAGGTCAAATCTGCGATTTACTTGTCTTGTAGCGCAGCCACGCCGGGCAGAGCAATCCCTTCCAGCATTTCCAAAGAGGCGCCGCCGCCCGTGGAAATGTGGGTGATCTTGTCGGCCAGGCCGGACTTCTGGATAGCCGAAGCTGAATCGCCGCCGCCCACAATGCTGACGCACTTGCTGGCAGCCAGCGCCTTAGCCACCTCGAAGGTGCCCTTGGCGAAGGTCGGCACTTCAAACACACCCATCGGGCCGTTCCACACCACAGTCGCCGCTCCGGCAATTACCTTGCCGTAGGCTTCGATGGTCTTTGGGCCAACGTCCAGGATGCGCCAGCCGTCGGGGATGGGGCCAACCGGAACCACCTTGGTCTCCACGCCCTCTTCCATCTTCTCTGCGATGACGGCATCCACCGGCAGGCGCAGCTTGGTGCCGCCCTGGGCGATGAGTTCGCGGGCCAGATCCAAAACCTCGTCCTCGACCAGCGAATCGCCAATCGGGTAACCCTGGGCTTTGAAGAAGGTGTTGGCCATGCCGCCGCCGATAAGAATGGCATCAGCTTTGGCCAGCAGGTTCTTGATCACGCCGATCTTGTCGCTGACCTTGGCGCCGCCTAAAATGGCAACGAAAGGCCGCTTGGGTTCGTCAATCGCCTGTCCCAAGTACTCGATTTCCTTTTCCATGAGGAACCCGGCCACTGCCGGCAGGAAGCGAGCCACACCCTCAGTGGAGGAGTGGGCGCGGTGCGCGGAACCAAAGGCGTCGTTGACGTAGATGTCGGCCAGGGAGGCCATTTTCTTGGCCAGGTCCAGGTCGTTCTTTTCCTCTTCCGGATGGAAGCGGGTGTTTTCCAGTACCAGCACCTGGCCGGGTTTCAGCGCGGCGGCAGCCTTTTCGGCGGGCTCGCCCACGCAATCTTCGGCAAAGGTCACCGGCTTGCCCGTCAACTTGCCCAGGTATTCGGCCACCGGCTTCATCGTGTACTTGGGATCGGGACCGCCTTTGGGGCGTCCCAGGTGCGAGCACAGGATCACAGCCGCGCCCTTCTCGAGCAGGTATTCAATCGTCGGCAGCGCAGCCCGCACGCGGGTGTCGTCTTGCACCACGCCCTCTTTGATGGGGACGTTGAAATCAACCCGTACAAGGACTTTCTTGCCCTTCACATCGATATCGCGCACAGATTTCTTCGCGAACATAGTTCCCTCCAAAAGAAGCTATCGCTTCTCTCCCGAATTTTCGGATAGACTCTCTTCATTAACGATCAGCCATCAGCACGCAGCCAACGGATTGGCTGACGGCTGATGGCTGACGGCTTAGAGCTAATTTAGAGCGATTTCGCCATCTTGGCGGCCAGGTCGGCGGTGCGGCAGGAATAGCCCCACTCGTTGTCGTACCAGGTCACAACCTTGAGCAGCGTGCCGCCCATGACCATGTTGGAGGGCAGGTCGACGATGGAGGAGCGGGGGTCGCCCTTGAAGTCCATGGACACAAGCGGATCCATGTACTTGCCGGTGGTGACGCCCAAAATGCCCTTGAGGGCGCCGTTGGCGGCGTCGGTGAAGGCGGCGTTCAGTTCGTCCTTGGTGGTCGCTTTTTCAACCACAGCCACGAAGTCCACGATCGAGACGGTGGGGGTGGGGACGCGCAGGGAATAACCGTCGAATTTGCCCTTCAGCTCGGGGATAACCAGCGCAACGGCCTTAGCGGCGCCGGTGGTGGTGGGGATGATGTTGAGGCCGGCGGCGCGGGAGCGGCGCATTTCCTTCTTATGGCCCTGGTCGAGAATGACCTGGTCATTGGTGTAGGAGTGGATGGTGGTCATCACCGCATTGACGATGCCGAAGCGCTCGTGCACGATCTTGGCCGCGGGGGCCAGACAGTTGGTGGTGCAGGAAGCGTTGGACACGATGTGATGCTTGGCGGGATCGTAATCGGCATCATTGACACCCAAAACCAGGGTCAAATCTTCGTTCTTGGCCGGAGCCGAGATGATGACCTTCTTGGCGCCGCCGCCGATGATGTGGGCGTTCGCGCCGGCTTTGCCCTTCTCGGGATCGCCCTTGGCATCGGTGAAGACACCGGTCGATTCAACCACAATGTCCACGCCCAGGTCTTTCCAGGGCAGCTTGGCGGGGTCTTTCTCAGCCAACACTTTGACGGTCTTGCCATTGATCACCAGATCATTGCCGTCGACGGCCACGACACCATCGAAGATGCCGTAGTTGGAGTCGTACTTGAACAGATGGGCATTGGTGGCGGAGTCGAACAGGTCATTGACTGCTACGACTTCCAAGTCACCCGGATAGCGTTCCATGATGGCTTTGAGCACCTGGCGGCCGATGCGGCCAAACCCGTTAATACCAACTTTCGTCGTCATTGAAAACCTCCTGAAGAGTGGAAAAGAGTGTCATGCTTGTGCGCATGTTTTTGCCTGGGAAAGCGGCGGAAAGGAGCCCCGCCTGGTTAACTATGGAAGGGCCGTTTTCCGCTCCTGTCCAAACATCCTTATTATAAACGAGAATATTAAACTGGGCGTGAGATTCGGTATGGGCTCCTTGGGATCTGCCGTGGTAGGTGGCGCATTTTGGGGTGTGAAAGCGGCGAAGCCGCTCTCACCCCCCAAAATGCGGATTTCACCACGCCGACTTCCCAATGAACCTCGGTATGACTGCTCAAGTTGTGCCGGGGCTTCTCTTCT
>CAZMMI010000113.1:0-12413 GCA_964567255.1 uncultured Anaerolinea sp. | reverse complement strand
TATGACTGCTTATATTGCTTCGCAAGGGCAGCGTTGTTCCAGGCAGGCGCGGTAGCCGTCGATGTCGATTTGCTTGCGAGCCACGCCGCTTTCGAGTGCGGCGCGGGCCACAGCGGGTGCTTCCCAATGGCAGACGCGCTGGTCAAGGGGCTTGGGCACGATATAGTCCCGGCCAAATTCCAGGTGATCCAGGCCATAAGCATGCAGGACTACCGGGGGAACCGGCTGGCGAGCCAGTTCGGCTAGAGCGTGCGAGGCGGCGGTTTTCATGGCATCGTTGATGGCCCGGGCGCGCACGTCCAACGCGCCGCGGAAGATGAAAGGGAAGCCCAGTACGTTGTTAATCTGGTTGGGATAATCGGAGCGGCCGGTGGCGACAATAGCATCGGGGCGAGCGGTGCGGGCCAGCTCATACTTGATCTCTGGGTCGGGATTGGCCATGGCAAAGATGATGGGGTCGCGGCGCATGTTCATCAACATTTCTGGCGAGACCACGTTAGCGGCGGAAAGACCGATGAAAACGTCTGCGCCGGGCAACGTTTCGGCCAGGGTGGCCGGGCGCTCGCCCTGGGCAAAGCAATCCTTCTCAGGGAACATTTCTTCGCGGCGGCCCTGGTAGACCAGCCCATAGCGATCGCACATCCAGATGTGGCTACGCGGCACGCCGATTTTGACCAGTTGGTGAGCGCAGGCCACGGCGGCGGCCCCGCCGCCCGAGAAAACCACTTTGACCTCGTCGATGCGGCGCTGGGTGATTTCGAGCGCGTTGATCAGACCGGCGCCCAGAATGATGGCTGTGCCGTGTTGGTCGTCATGGAAAACTGGAATGTCCAGGCGCTGTTGCAAGGTGCGCTCAATGCCAAAGCATTCCGGCGAGCGGATATCTTCGAGATTGATGCCGCCAAAGGTGGGGGCGATGGCGGTCACCACCTGGATGAGCGCTTCGGGGTCGTGGGTATCCACTTCGATATCAAAGACATCGATATCGGCAAACTTCTTGAACAGCACCCCTTTGCCTTCCATGACCGGCTTGGAGGCCAGCGCGCCGCGATCGCCCAGGCCAAGAATGGCAGTGCCATTGGAGATGACGGCCACCAGGTTACCTTTGTTGGTGTACTCGTAAGCACAGGTGGGGTCTTGTTCGATCTCCAAAACCGGGTAAGCCACGCCGGGCGTGTAAGCCAGGCCCAGGTCGTGTTGGTCGTTGAGCGGTTTGCTGGGCACCACGCTCAGTTTTCCGGGTTTATCTCCCAGATGATGGTAAGCAAGGGCGTCTTCACGAGTAATGAGTTTCATGGAGTAATGAATACTCCCAAACCAGCAGGTGAGTAAGTGATATATTATGTAACTTGCGCGGTCAAAGATCACTTTAAAGGTTGTATTTATATACGCAATTTAAATAATTTCAGGTATAATCAGAGTAACGATTTTGGAAAGGTTTTGTTGCCTTTTTGAATTAGTGGCAGAACGTAGCGAATAAATTGGTTAATTCGGAAACTTGGTTTCACTCCTTGGGAGTGT
The DNA here is from genome assembly GCA_964567255.1 of uncultured Anaerolinea sp. Taxonomy (GTDB): domain Bacteria; phylum Chloroflexota; class Anaerolineae; order Anaerolineales; family Anaerolineaceae; genus Anaerolinea. The sequence goes on along the minus strand of CAZMMI010000113.1, from coordinate 10,892 downwards.
TCTGAAGTCGGTTCAAGAGGAAGTGAATTGTCAGAGTTGCGATTGGCGGGTTTTTGGTGGATTTATTTTCTTGCCGGTACGTTAGGGCAGGGACTAACCGTTTGCCAATCGCGATCTGAGACAATCGAACAGACAGGGACGACCGTTGCTGGACCTATCCGGTGTACGGCAGGACCAGGATTAGCTCCGCCCATGAGGGTGTAAAATCCTGATCTGCCTCCTGGGGGCAATTCGGTCGATTCCAAGTTCATGAATAGTCCAATTCAGCCGCGCTCTGCCGGGTAGAGATGCGGCTGCGCGCATTTAAAGGATATGGAACGAACGATCACGGCTCTGAAAGCACAAAAAAGAAACCCGGAGCGAATAAATGTCTATTTGGACGGCGAATTTGCTTTTGGGCTGGCACGAATTGTTGCAGCATGGCTGCACATCGGCCAGGTGCTCAGCGAGGAACGGATCGAGCGTTTACGCCAGGAAGATGCGCTGGAGGCTGCCTACCAAAGAGCCCTGCTGGCATTGAGCTACCGGCCCCGCTCTGAACAAGAAGTGCAGCGCAAACTAACCGAAGCCGGATACGATGAAGCAGTTCGACAAGCCGTGATTGAGCGGCTGCGCAATGGAGGGTTGGTGGGCGATGAGCAATTTGCTCAAGCCTGGGTGGAAAACCGCCAAACCTTTCGCCCGCGCAGCAAGCGCATGTTGGCGGCCGAGCTGCGCCAAAAAGGTGTTGGGAACGATGAAATTGAGCAGGCCCTTCTGGGCGCAGTAGATGATGAGACAATGGCATACGAGGCCGGGGCGCGTTATGCGCGCAAGCTGGTGGTGGCGGATTGGGAAACCTTCCGCAAACGCCTGAGCGGGTATCTGGGCCGCAAAGGTTTTGGGTACGAGACGGTCTCGGTGACGGTACGCCGCATCTGGCAAGAACTGCGCGAGGGGTCTGGAGAAAACGAATAACGAAAAAGGAAATGCAAGTATGGGACAAATCAGTCTGGTTCTTTTCTTTGTATTGCTGCTGGTGGTCGTGGCCATCGCGGCGGTGGTGGTGGTTTTGCTCACCCGCAACCTGGCCGCAAAACACCAGCGCGAGATGGAAAGCCGTGCCGATAATGTGGTGGCTACGGCTACGGAGAAGTCGCGAACTTTGGAGTTGGAAGCCAAAGACCGCGCCCTCAAGATCATTCAAGATGCCGAAGGGGATTTGAGAAGCCGCCGGCAGGAGATTACCCGCGAGGAAGAGCGCCTGCAGAAGCGCCGCGCCGACCTGGATTTCCGCATCGAGCGGTCTGAGCAACGCGAGCAGCAGATCAACAAGCGCCAAAGCCAGCTCGACAAGCGCGCGGCTGATGTTGAAAAGATGTACACGCAGGAGCTGGCCGAGTTGCAAAAAATCGCCGAAATGACTTCGGATGAAGCTCGCGGGCTGTTGCTGCAGGAAGTGGAAAAAGATGCTCGTTCAGACATGGCGCGTATCATCCGGCAGATCGAGGCCGAGGCGCGCATGGAAGGCGAGAAACGCGCTCGCGAAATTGTGGCGGATGCCATTCAGCGTGTGGCGTCGGAGCATGTCTCCGAGGTGACTACATCGGTGGTGCCGCTGCCCAACGAAGAAATGAAGGGCCGCATTGTGGGCCGCAATGGCCGCAACATCCGCGCCTTTGAACAGGTGGCCGGGGTGGACGTGATTGTGGACGACACGCCCGAAGCGGTGACCATTTCCTGCTTCGACCCGGTGCGGCGCGAAGTGGCGCGGCGCTCGCTGGCGAAATTGATTTTGGACGGGCGTATCCACCCGGCGCACATTGAGAAAATTCTCAACGATGAACAGCGCGCCGTAGAAAAAGACATCGAAGATGCTGGTCAGCAGGCGGCGTTTGATGCCAACGTAGCTGGGCTGCATCCGGACATTTTGAAGGTGATGGGACGGTTGAAGTACCGCACCTCCTACGGCCAAAACCAGCTTTCCCACGCGGTGGAAGTTTCGAAGCTGGCGGCGGTGATCGCATCTGAGTTAGGCGCGGACATGGAGATTTGTAAGGCGGGCGCCTTCTTGCACGACCTGGGCAAGGCCATGGACCACAACACCGAGGGCACGCACGCCTCCATTGGAGCAGAGTTTGCCAAGCGCCACGGCGTGAGCGCGCGGGTGGTGAACTGCATCGCTTCGCACCACCACGAGGTTGACCAGGAATCGGTCGAAGCCGTGATCGTGGAAGCTGCCGATGCCATTTCCGGCGCTCGCCCTGGCGCTCGTCGCGAAGACCTGGAACAGTACATCAAGCGCCTGCGCGCGTTGGAAGATGTCGCCAATTCGTTCAAGGGTGTCAGCCAGAGTTATGCTATCCAGGCGGGACGCGAAGTGCGCATCATCGTGCGCCCGGATGACATCGACGATCTGGAAGCGACCCGCATGGCGCGTGATATCGCCAAGAAGATCGAGGAGACCATGCAGTACCCCGGTCAGATCAAGGTGACGGTGATCCGCGAGACCCGCGCGGTAGATTACGCCAAGTAATCTACGCGAGGAAAAATAAATCTGAATCAAAAGATGCGGCACATGCCGCATCTTTTGATTCAGATTTATAGAAATAGGTTCTCAGCCATTTCTTCGCCCACGGTAGTCTCGGGGCCATGCCCGCTGAGTAAACGCGTTTCGGGTGGCAGGGTGAAGATGTGGCTGCGGATGCTCTCGAGCAGGGTGCGTTCGCTGCCACCGGGCAAATCGGTGCGGCCGACGCCGCGATAGAAGATCAGGTCACCGGTGAAGGCCACCCCGGCTGCGGGGGCTGCGAAAGCAACGTGCCCGGGGCAGTGCCCGGGAGTGTGCAAGACGCGTAGTTCCATCTCGCCTACTTGCAACACCTGCTGGTGCTGGAGAGAGACTCGAGGGCGGGGCGGCTGGGGCAGGTCGAAGCCAAATTGGGCGGCCCAGCCGGCGTCGAGATACAAGGGCAGGTCGAGGGGATGCAGTGCGATGGCTGCTTGAGGGGCAGCCTGGGCCAGCGCTTTAACCCCGGCGATGTGGTCAAAGTGGGCGTGAGTGAGGAGAATGGCAGTCAGTTCCCATTGTTCGCGGGCCAGGGTGTCCAGAATCAACTGGGGAGAGTCGTAGCCGGGGTCGATGACGGCGGCCCGGTGAGCGGTGGTGTCGGCCAGCAGATAGGTGTTGTTGTCCAGGGGGCCGACGGTGAAGGTTAGAATTTCTAGGGGCATGGGTCTCCTTCGGGGTCAGGGAGCGTCAGCCGCAGGATCGGGCGCTGGCAAGCTTTTTTCGTGAGCTGGGATATTGCTGCGGCGGATAACGGTAAACAGATTGAGCAGGATGACGACCAGGATGGTGAAAAAGGCCGCCTGGTACATCGAGCGCGGGGCAGTGGTATATAACCAGCCGGCCAGGACGGGGGCCAGGATCACCGTAGAGGCGTTGACGGTCTCGATGACGCCAAAGGCGAAGCCCACCAGGTTGACCGGCACAAAGGAGCGGGCGTAGGCCAGCACCATCATGCGCGACAGGCGGTAACCGCCGAGGAAAAAGTAGCCCGCGGCGTACCAGGGCAGGCTGGTTCCCTGCCACAGGAGCAGGGCGAAAATGGCGACCAGGGCTTGACCGATGAGGAAACCGACTGGAGCGCGCAGGCCGCCGAATAGCAGCACTAACAAGGCGTTGCCCAGGCTGCTAAAAGAACCCACCTGACCGATGGTTTTTAGGTTCAGCCCAGCTTCGTTTTGCAGGAAGTTGGGGGTTAGCGGTTGGGGAATGTACATGGCAAACATGGTGATGAAGATGATCGCCAGGAGGCCGAGGAAGCGCGGGTTGCGCAGCAGATCCAAAGAGCGCGGCGGGGTGGGGCTGGGATGCACTTCTACCGGCGGCTTACTCGCAAAGAGGATGATGATGGTGGAGATGACGAACAGCACGGCGCTGATCATGTAGATGCGGCGGATCCCCAGACTCTCACCGATCAATCCGCCCACAATGGGGCCGATGACCATGCCGGCGTTGAACATTGAGCTAGGGACAGTCAACGCTCGTTCGACGGACCACTTGCCGCGCACGCTGGTGATGTAGGAGTTCATCGGCGCGATCACGAAGGAAGTGAGCCCGTAAAGGAGGATGCCAACGATGAACACGGGTAGCGTGCCTGCCAGGGCCATGACGATGGCGGCGGTGGTGCCCAGGATCCATGAAGCCCACATCACTGGGCGCGAGCCGACTTTATCGGAAAGATAGCCCGCCGGGGCCTGAGCCAGCGCCATAGAGATGCCCAGCGCGCCAAAGATCATGCCAATCTGCAATGGATCGGCCCCCCACTCTTGCAGGTAAATGGCCTGAAAGTAGGTGAACATGCCTTCGCCGATGCCCCAGGCGAAGAGGGAAAAGACCATCAGGAGCAGGTCGCGCGTCATGGCGAGAGTTGGAGCAATTCGCGGGGCAGGTCGGAAAGCGTTTCGCAGCCTGCTTCTGTGACAACGACGTTATCTTCGATGCGCACGCCGCCGCGACCGGGCAGGTAGATGCCAGGCTCGACTGTGTAGGTCATACCGGGCTGAAGAATGAGTCCATTTTCGGCATACATGTAGGGTGGTTCGTGCGCTTCGCGTCCCAATCCGTGACCGGTTCTGTGAGTGAAGAATTCACCGTACCCGGCAGCAGCGATTACGCCCCGGGCAGCCCGGTCCACATCACCGGCAGGGATGCCGGGTTTCCCGGCGGCACGCCCGGCGGCGTTGGCTTGCAGCACCAACTCGGCAATCCGGTGGTATTCGTCCTTGACGGAGCTGATGGCAAAGGTACGGGTGAGGTCGGAGAAGTAGCCCTCATAGGCGGCGCCCCAGTCAATGACCAGCAGGTCGCCTTCGGCTAATTCCCGATCGCTGGGCTTGGCATGGGGGTTAGCGCTGTTGGGACCGCCCGAGACGATGGGGAAAAAGGGTAGGGTGGGCTCGCTGCCCAGGCGCAGCAGGTTCGACACCAGTTCTGAGGCGATGGCTTTTTCGCTGCGGCCTGGTTGGATGAAGGGCAGGGTTGCCAGGAGAGCTTCCTGGGCGATTTTCACAGCCTGGCGCATCGCGGCAATCTCGCTGGAGTCTTTTCTCATGCGCAGCCCAGCCAGAACCAGCTCGGCTGAGACAAATTGCACGTCGGGCATGGCGTTTTGCAGGTATTGCAATTCCAGCACGCGCAGGTGGTTGGGCTCGACTCCAATGGTTGGGCCGGCTAATTCCAGGTCGGAAGCTGCCTGGTCAAAGGCTGCTTGCCAGGTGTCGGGGTTATCGGAATAGGTGAAAGCCGTGACGGGCAAGGTAGAATCGACCAGCTTGCCTTTTTCAAGTTGCGGCAGCACCAAAATGGCTTTTCCGGCTGCATTGACCAATAAAACGACCGGTCTCTCCATCAGGTGAAAGGGCAGGCCGGTCAAGTATTCTAATGTGGGGCCGGGATTGAGCGCCACCCCGGAACATTTGGTGACGCGGAGCGCATCCAGTAAGCGCAGGAAACGAGGCACGGACATTTCAACCTCCAGGGGGTGCGACCAAAGCATGTGACGCGGACGCAACGGGGTTGATTATAACAAAGATGGTAACCACTCGGACAGAGAGGTGGCAGGGTCCCCACGCTCAGAGCAGCGACCAAAGATGCTTTAATTCCCGAGGCCACTACCAAATCAGGCAGTGGCCTCGGGTAGATGGAGCTCATGACGGAATAGAGCCGCCGATCAGAGTTTGTGCATTTGAAGAGCGTTGTGGATTTCTTGGAGCACGGCTGGTTCTTGCTCGGTGGGCAGCGCTTGCTGGAGTGCTTGATTAGCGCCAGGCGTATGGATTTGCCCCAATGCCCAGGCGGCATGACCACGCACGAGAGGTTCAGAGTCGTTGGCTAGTGTTTGCGCCAGCGCCGGGATGGTGGTGGGGTCGGCGCGGTTGCCCAGCGCCATACACACATTGCGCAGGTAACCTCGGCGGCGAGCACGGGTGAGGGGCGTGCCGCGGAACTTGCGGTTGAATTCTTGCGCAGTAAGGCTGAGTTCGTCGATCAAACGGATCTGTGGGGGAGAAGAGCTTAATTCGGCGGCAGGAGAGCTGGGCGGGCGGCTGTTCCAGGGGCACACCGTCTGGCAGATATCACAGCCAAAGATCCATTCGCCCACTTGCTGACGGAGTTCGGCGGGGACGGGGCCTTTGTTTTCAATGGTCAGGTAAGAGATGCAGCGGTTGGCGTCGATGGTACGGTCGGGCAGGATGCAGCCGGTGGGGCAGGCTTCGATGCAGCGGCGGCAAGTGCCGCAGTGGTCGGTTGAAAAGGGCGGGTCGGGATCCAGTTCGGCTTCGAGAAACACCGTGCCCAGTAAGAAGTATGAGCCCAGACGCGGGTGAATCAAGCAGGTGTTTTTGCCAATCCAGCCCAATCCGGCTTGCGTGGCAAAGTCCCGTTCCAGGATAGGGCCCGTGTCGGTGTAGATGCGGTATTGGGTTTCGGTGAAGAAGCTGGATAGCACCTGCTTGAGCATAATGGGGATGACTTCATGGTAGTCCGCGCCCCAGGCATAAGCAGCCACGCGCCCTTCACCGTCCGAGGCGGACTTTTGCGGTTTTGCATATGGCAGGCCTACCAGCAGCAGGCTGTGCGTTGAAGGAAAGACGAGGAGCGGGTCGGCGCGTTTGGTACGCGCGCAATCATTGGACAGATAGCCCATCGCGGCGTGATGCCCGGTAGCGATCCAGTGTTCAAATGTAGACAGGTGTGGGGGCGGTAGTGGAGCTGCCAACCCGACAAGGGGGAAGCCGGCCTGATGGAGCGCTTCTTTTAAGTCGGCTTTCAGGGACATTGGGTTAAAGAGGGCGGGGATAACTGGACGGAATGAGACAGAACAACGGTTTCAGTCACGTACAGGCATCCCCGCCTGAGTTGCATGAACTAGTTGGTGACTTCGAGTGCGAGAGTCACATCGCCAAAGTTCTGGCCTTCAGCGTTGGTGATCTTCCACCAACTGAAGGTGGTCTTGGCCTCTTGCGGAGCCTGGAGCAGGCCGAGTGGGAGTTTGATCGTTTCGCCGGGTTTCACTTCCTGCACCGGGAAATTGATGACCGAGCGGGTGCCTAGCGTGTCGCCAACAAAGAAGCGAATGGTATATTCGTCGTGCCAGGTGGTCGTGCCGGTGTTCTTGATGGTGAAGAACACTTCAATGAACGAGCCTTTCTGGACCTTTGAATTATCGGCGGGGGTGTTGGCGATCCATTCCATTTTGTCGCCGGAGGTAGCTGGAGCGAGTGTGGCGACGGCTCCCATGGGGGTTAGAGAGGGCTGGAGGGTCGCGGTAACGTCGCCGGGCAGGGCTTCCGTGGCAGCCGCAGTAGTATCAGGCCCGGGCTGGGTGGCCTGGGCGTTGATGACGGTAGGAGTGGCGGTGGCAGGTGGAATGGGCGTGACAGTCGAGGTGGGCAGGGCCTGCTGCGTCAACGCCAGCCCGGCGGCAACGGTCGAAGCGGCCTGGGTGTAGATAGCATTGGCATCCAGCGTGGGGGCCTCGGGGGTGGTTTGGCTGGAGCAGGCAGACAAAATCAGGCTGCAGATCATCATCGCGCTGATCGCGCTCAAAAGCGATTTCTTATACATCAGATTTACTTTCCTCCATAATTTTTTGCCAGCGGTTTGTTTTTGCTTAGCTGACAGAATTGTCAAGTGAATATGCTTGCAACCCCCATTGTAAAGGATGATACGCACCTTGTCACGGGTTGCAGCGTGGACTATAATAGCATTTCGTGTAAACTCATAAATATGTAAGAGGCAATTGGTTATGATCGACGTAAATGATCTGCGTAAGGGTGTGATTTTCGAACTTGACGGAAGTTTAATGCGAGTCTTGGAATATAGTCACCACAAACCGGGCCGCGGCAACGCGGTGATCCGCATCAAAGCGCGCAATATGCGCACTGGCTCGACCATTGAAAAAACGTTCAGCTCGGGCGACCGGGTTCAGGATGTTCGCCTGGACCACAACATGGCAACTTTTCTATATAGTGATGATAATTTCTTCCATTTTATGGATGTGGAGACCTTTGAGCAAGTTGCCGTTCCCAACGACCTGGTCGGCGATTATGCGGGTTTCTTGAAAGAGAATATGGAAGTGAAGCTCACCTTTTACCAGGAGCAACCGCTGGATATCGAGCTGCCCTTGACGGTGGACTTGAAGGTTGTTTACGCCGAAGCATCGGTGCGCGGCGATACGGCTACGGGCGTCACCAAAAAGGTGAAGACCGAAACCGGCGCGGAAGTGTCGGTGCCGATGTTTGTGTCCGAAGGGGATGTCATTCGCGTGGACACGCGCTCCGGCGCGTACATTACGCGCGCGTAATTCGAGCTTTATCGCGTTTTGAGCACCCTGCCTCACATTGGGGGCGGGGTGCTTTAGTAGAGGATGGTGGATATGCGGACCCCCAATGGAATTGAATGCGCATATTTCTACGGCAACTATTTTCGCGGGCGCAGCGTTGAGGAATGCCGGCTGATTGGCCGGCAGTCACCGCCGCGTAACTGGACGCCAAAACTTTGCCTCACCTGCCCTGTGCCTGGAATTTTGCGGGCCAATGCTTGCAAGAACATGACCTTGCGGGCCGAGGTTCAATCACGGCTGCTGGGATTGTCGAAGGTGGTGAAAGTGAGCGCGTATTGCACTTTGAGCAAGCAGTCCGTGGATGAGCCGCATGTGGGCTGCGGGCAGTGCCACCCGTTGCCGCCGGAGTTTGGCGGAGGGGAATCATGAGCCTGACCATCTTGTTCGACCTGGACGATACCCTGCTGGAAAATGACATCGATCGCTTTTTGCCGGGGTATATTGGCGCGCTGGGCAAACACCTGTCCGCTTTCATTGATCCAAAGCTGATGTCCAAGGAACTTTTGGCCGGAACCAGACAGATGATTGCCAACCTGGACCCAGCCCGCACATTGGAAGAGGCTTTTGACGCCCATTTTTACCCTGCTCTGGGGAAGGATAAAAAAGAATTGGGCGGCTTGATTACAGATTTTTACGAGCGGGTGTTCCCTTCGCTGAAAGACCTGACCGCCCTGCGCCCCGAAGCCGCCCCGGTAATGGACCAACTGCTGGCGCGCGGGCACCGCGTGGTGATTGCTACCAACCCGCTTTTCCCCCGCCGGGCCATTACCCACCGCCTGGAATGGGCTGGACTGCCGGTTGAAAAATACCCCTTCGACCTGATCACCACTTTTGAGATTTTCCATTTCAGCAAGCCCAACCCGGCCTATTACGCAGAAATTCTGGCGCAGTTGGGCTGCCCGGCCCAGCCGGTGGTGATGATTGGAAATAGCCTGTCAGACGATCTGCTTCCGGCTGCCAAGCTGGGCATCCCCGGTTTTTGGGTGCGCGGCGGCCAGGAAGGTTCGGTAGATGGACTGCCCGCCGGTAGCGCGCAAGGCAGCCTGGCCGAAGTTGCCGCCTGGGTGGAGCGAATTGATGCGGAAGGACGAGAGTTTACTCCTGTGGAGACCCCCGAGGCATTGCTGGCGGTCATGCGGGCCGCGCCGGCTGCGCTGGATACTTTCTCTAGATCTCTAAGTAATGGGCAATGGAACAGCCGCGTTGCGCCACAGGAATGGTGTTACACAGAAATTCTTTGCCACCTGCGCGATTCCGATCGCGAAATTAACCTGCCAAGGGTGGCAAAGATCATGACAGAAGCGGTGCCCTTCATCTCCCCGGTGAATGCGGATGCGTGGTCAACAGAGCGAGGGTACTGCGGCGAAGACGGACCGGCTGCGCTGCGGGGATTCATGGAATCTCGGGCGGTGTTGCTGGATCAATTGGCGCAGCTTTCACCCGAGGATTGGGACCGCCCTGCCCGACATTCCATTTTCGGCCCAACCACGCTGCGCGAGTTGCTGGCCTTCTCGGCGGCCCACGATCGCAGCCACATAACGCAGGCCCTGGCTACTTTGCGGGCTGCTGTATAAGAATTTGATTAGATTCCTTATAAATATCATCAAATTGTTTGATATGCTGAGTTGAGATTGGTATAATCTCAATCAACAGCCGCTGAATCGCAGCAGGCTGCATTGGAGGTAATGTGAATTCGCGAAATCAATCGTATGTGATCTATGTGCTGCTCTTCATTGCGATCATCGCAATGTTGATCTATAACTTTACGTCGCAGGGCAACACGCAAGATACACTCACTATCAATCAGCTCGCCGCTGATATTCAGGCCGGTGATGTAGAGCGGATTACAGAAAACGAGAACCGCTTGCGTGTAGTTTATAGCGACGGAGTGGAAAAAGAAGCCGTCATCGAACCGGATGCGACACTGGTTGAGCAGTTGCTGAACCTGGGTGTGACCGCCGATCAACTGTCCCCGAGCCGGGTTAAGGTAGAGATCCGAGCGCCCAGCGCATGGCTGGATGTGCTGACTATGTTGGGTTACATCTTGCCCTTTATCATTCTGGGGGCGGTGTTCTTCTTTATCTTCCGCCAGGCGCAAGGCAGCAACAACGCCGCCATGTCGTTTGGCAAATCCCGCGCGCGCATGTTCACGGGCGACCATCCGACTGTGACGTTTGAAGACGTGGCGGGTGAGGATGAGGCCAAGGAAGAGCTCAAAGAGGTAGTGGAATTCCTGCGCGAGCCGCAGAAGTTCATCCAATTGGGCGCGCGCATCCCCAAGGGCGTGCTGCTGGTGGGCCCTCCCGGCACAGGTAAGACGTTGATCGCCAAAGCCGTTTCCGGAGAGGCGGGCGTGCCCTTCTTCTCTATCTCTGGTTCTGAGTTCGTGGAAATGTTCGTTGGTGTGGGCGCCAGCCGCGTGCGTGATATGTTCGATCAGGCCAAGCGCCATTCGCCCTGCATCATCTTTGTCGATGAAATTGATGCCGTTGGACGCCA
>CAZMMI010000112.1:0-12428 GCA_964567255.1 uncultured Anaerolinea sp. | reverse complement strand
TGCGTGGTGATTTTGGCTTTTCGTTCAGCCAATACCCACGGACGGTTGCTGATACGATTGGGTCGTCGATCTGGTGGACCATTGCGCTGCAGTTCCCCGCGATTATCGTGGGTTGGATTATCGGAAATGTGCTTGGGGCACTGGCTGCTTATCGCAAGGGCGGCTTTGATAAAGTGCTGATGCCTCTCACGATGTTCTTAAGTAACTTTCCCGCCTATGGTATGGCGATCCTGTTTGTGGTCATCTTCGCGGTGGGCCTGGGCTGGTTTCCAACCTCGGGTGGTTACGGCTTTGACCTGATTCCAAATTTCAGTTGGAATTTTATCTGGTCGGTGATTGTTCACTATCAACTGCCTTTCTGGTCAATTGTAGCGGTGATCGTTGGTGGACAGGCGATTGGTATGCGGTCGATGTCCATTTATGAGCTGAACGCAGATTATGTGAAATATGCTCGTTTCTTGGGGATCAAAGACAGGAAAATTGTTGGGTACGTCTTCAGGAACGCGATGCTTCCACAAATTACTGGTCTGGCGTTGTCAATCGGAACGATGGCAGGTGGCGCGCTGGTGACAGAAATTGTCTTCAGCTATCCTGGCTTGGGCACGACGTTGTTGCGCGGGGTGATGGGCCAGGATTATCCGCTCATTTCTGCGTCAACCTTACTCATTACGATCATGGTTCTGGTCGCCACTTTCCTTATCGAAATCTTATATGGCGTCATTGATCCACGGATCAAGGCTGCACAGGCGGATTAAGGCGGAGAGGCAAATATGAAACACACCTTACAACAAATTTTCCGCTCTGGCAAATTCGTAACGGGTTTGGTGATTTTGATGAGCATTATTCTGTTTGTGTTCATCTATCCCGTTTTTGTGAAAGATCCTCCTTTGCAAATTATTGCTCAGGGAACCTTTTTTGAGCCGGGAATTTACGTCAACGTTTATGACAGCATCAGCACAGAACCAAAAATCCTGAATCTGCGGGATGCCGGCGATAAACGCATCGTAAATAAATTGAAGGCTGACGATCGCCTGGCGATGGAAGAGTGGCTATTAGCGGCTGGAATTCCGAAGGAAGAAATCAATCTCGAGGATACAGAAGAGTTGCTGGATCTGTGGAATGCCAATTACGACCCGAATAAAAGAATTCAGGGCATGACAAATGCGCGCCTGCGTTTCTTCCAGCGATTGGATAACAACATCGACGGCTTACTTGCCACCACCCCGCTAATCGTCGCGGCCCCAAATGTGGATACAGGCGTGCTGGAGGAAGTCGATCAGGTTGATCAGAAGGATTACGTCAACGTAAGCCAGGTGGCGAATGTGCGCTGGCTGCCGTTGGGAACCGACAACTTTGGTCGGGATGTGCTGACAGAATTGGTTAAAGCCACCCAGGTTTCGCTGCGCATTGGTCTAGTAGCTGGAGTAATTGCTACGTTGATCGGCCTCACATTGGGGCTGCTGGCCGGTTACATCGGCGGGTGGGTAGATGACCTCATCATGTTCATCACCAACCTGTTTACGGTGATTCCCAGCATGGTGCTGTTGATTTTGATCTCCTTCAGTATCAGTCAAGAGCAACGCGGCGCAACGACGGTGGCTGTGGTGATCGGATTCACCTCCTGGGTGTGGACTGCCAGAGCGGTTCGTGCGCAGGTGGTATCGCTGCGCAACCGCGATCATGTGAACCTGTCAAAACTGTCGGGCCATTCTATTGTTCACATCATCATCTTTGACATTCTGCCGTACATCGCCTCTTACGTAGTGATGGCGTTGATCCTGCAGATTTCTTCCGGCATTCTGGCTGAAGCAGGGTTGTCGGTACTTGGGTTAGGTCCCAGAACAACCGAAGTGCCTACTCTAGGTTTGATGATGAACTGGGCGATGATTTATCAGGCACATATCTTGAATAAATGGTGGGCCTACCTGCCAGTGCTTTTGACGATAGCCACAATTTCATTTTCTATGAACCTGATGAACACCGGGCTCGACCAGGTTTTCAATCCGGCGCTCCGAGATTAGGCGGTCAACATGGGAAAAGTCATATTAGATGTTCGAGAACTAACCACCAAATACATCACCCGCTTCCGCGAGAATGTGTATGCGGTTGACCACGTTTCTCTTCAGGTCGAAGAAGGAAAATCGCTGGGAATCGCGGGTGAATCGGGGTGCGGAAAGTCTACGCTGGCGCTCAGCTTGATGGGCTACTACTTCCCTCCGCTGCATTATACAAGCGGGGAGATCATTATCGACGGGCGCAATATTTCGGGGATGAAGCCGGATGATATCCGAAAAACCATCCTGGGAACCGAAATTTCTTACATTCCCCAGGCGGCGATGAATGCGCTGAACCCGACTCAGAAGGTGATTAGCTTCATTGAAGATGTCATTAAAGCGCATGACCCGTCTGCCACGAAGAAAGATATTTATGATCTTGCCCGCTTCAGTTTCGAGCGCTTAGGGCTTCCAGCAGAAGTACTGCAGAAGTACTCTGTAGAGCTTTCGGGCGGCATGAAACAACGCACCGTGATCGCTATTTCGGTGATCCTATCGCCGAAGGTATTGATTGCAGACGAGCCTTCATCGGCGTTGGATGTCACCTCGCAGAAAATGGTCATTAAGATGCTGCGGGATTTGATGGAGAAGGAAATCATCAAGTCGATGATCTTCATCACCCATGAGCTGCCCCTGCTATACAATGTGACCGATGATATTATGGTCATGTATGCGGGGCAAATTGTGGAACGGGCCAATGCGCGCGATGCCGTCTTTGATCCATTGCATCCTTATTCGAAGGGTCTGATGGGCTCCATTATTGTTCCGGAGAGTGGAGTGCGCGGGCACAAATTGGCCGCTATCCCGGGCGTTCCGCCCAACCTCAAGAATCCACCTTCTGGATGCCGTTTTGCCGAACGCTGTAAGTACGTCAAACCGGAATGCCGCGCAATCACCGTGAATCTCCGCGAACTTGAGAATGGGCGCACTTACCGGTGTATTTATAAGGAAGCAGAGCTGAGGGAGGCTTATCAAAATGAGTGAAGAACGCAAACTGTGCCTCAGTGGTCGGGGAGTCACCAAGGTTTTTGGCTTTGGCCGCACCAGAACCCTTGCGGTGGACCGTGTAGATTTCGATTTCTATGAAGGCGAGATCATTTCCATCGTGGGCGAGTCGGGCAGCGGAAAGACCACCCTGGCGAAGATGCTGCTGGGTTTGATCAGCACGACCGAGGGTGAAATTTCTTTCCAGGGCAAGCCGCGCGATATCAGCTCCCAAAAGAAGAAACAGGAGTATTGGAAAAATATTCAAGCCATCTTCCAGGATCCTTTCTCTTCTTACAACATCTTTAATAAAATCGACGCGGTGCTGTTGGACTGCATCCACATGCGCGGTGGGCGGAACCTGGCCTATAAGACCAAGGTTGAGATGATGACGCAGGCATGCAGCTTTGTGAACCTGAAGTTTGAGGAACTGACCAACAAGTACCCCTTTGAATTATCGGGTGGGCAGATGCAGCGCTTGATGATTGCACGTATCTTCCTGCTTCAGCCAAAGATCCTACTGGCCGACGAGCCGACTTCGATGATCGATGCATGCTCTCGGGCGACGATTCTGGATATGCTCATGCGCTTGCGGAATGACATTGGCACAACCTTGATTTTCATTACCCATGACATTGGGCTGGCCTATTACGTTTCCGATAGTGTTTACATTATGGAAAAGGGCAAGTTTGTTGAACGAGGCTCGGCAGATGATGTCATCTTGAACCCCCAGGAACCTTATACCAAACGCCTGATCAGCGACGTGCCCAAGATTTACGAAGAGTGGGACCTCTCTACAGTCTAGCGATCCGGCATGATGAAACGACAAAGAGCGGCAGTAGTGGCCGCTCTTTTCTATTAGCGAAGGATGTGCAGTTCCAGGGCGCGGCTGACCGCCTGTAAGCGGTTGTTCACCCCGAGCTTTTCAAAAATGTTACGCAAGTGGGTTTTTATCGTGCTCTCGGATACCGATAGCTTTGAGGCCATCTGGCGGTTTGAGAATCCTTCTCGCAGCAGGCGCAGCACGTCTTGCTCCCGTTGGCTGATGGTCGCCGATATGGTTAAAGCTTCCATCTGTGGGTTGGGGCGGGTGCCTGAACTGTCCGAGATGGAAAGGAGTTCCTGGAGAAATTTCTTGGCTTCCAGGGTGAGCTTTTGGGTTTGAGCGACTAAGCGGAGTAATAATTCGCTGTCATGACCGCATTCCACGAATGGTCGTAACAGGTGCTCGGGAGCGGCCTGGCGGAGAGCCTCTGTGAGTGTATGAACTGCCTGGTTGACTTTGTGCTGGGCATAAAAAGCCCTTGCCAGTTTGACATTGAGGTAGAGCATCGGATCAAAGGCGTATCCGCGCGGAGATTTAGCAAGAAGATCGGTAATTATTTGCTCGGCAATATCAGGCTGGTGCTTCCTAAGATAATATTCTGCCTGTGCCACGCCAATAAAAAGATTGCCTTCGCTGTTTTCAATCTCGTTGATCAACTGCTGCGCTAATGTGATTTCGCCATTGTGAAGGTGTATCACGGCCTGATGGGCGCGCAAGTCCTGATCCGTCCACGTTCCAGACGGGCGGCGTAGATGAATGTCGCGGATGGTAGTCATGGTGACAAGTGCTTCAGCGGGCCTGCCTTCTGCTAGTTCAATTTTGGCGCGCAAGATAGCGAATTGCACAACCATATTGGTGCTGGTGGGATTGGGGTCGATTTCTTGGGCCTGAGTAAGATATTTCTTTGCCAGGGCCAATTCGTTTCGCTCCAGGTAGATGTGGCAGAGCACTGATAGGGCGATACTGGCGGTTTCGGGTAATTTACCTCGCCGGAGGATGGCTTGTTCCAAGACCTGACGGACAATCTTTTCGCTGCGATGCAATTGGCCGGTAACAAACACGTGACGGGCTAACACGCCTCCAACCATCAACAGCACAAAAAGGTTGTTCTGAGCTTGAGCAGCATGAAGCAGGTTCGTTAATTGCCTTTCAAGATCATCAGGGTCTGAGTTGTTTCCCTGGTTGAGGATACGCAACCCATTTAGCAGATCCCACCGGGTGTCATCTCCGGCGTGTGGAGATGTTGCGTCTGGAAATAATTGGCCTTGCGCCCAGCTGCGCCGTATATTTTGGATTTCATTCAACACTTCTTGTTCATCTTCCGTGAGTTGGGCGGCATTTTTACTCGCAAGGTTGTCTTCCAGATGCGAAATAAACCTTTCGATGCTCTGCTTTGGGAGCGCTACGTAGGCCAACCTGAGATATACCATTAACAACGTCTTGTGCTTTTGGACGATCATTTCTGGGAGTTCTTGGAGCCAGCGCAAAAGACGCGAATCTTCGCCGTATTGTGAAAGCTCGCGTAGGGCCATGCTCTCGATCAGGCCAGCGGCTTCATCCCAGGCATCGATGGCCAAAAAATGGAAGATTGCGTCTGCGGATGCAGATTGACGCGTGTACCACTCTGCTGCCCGGCGGTGAAGCAAGGGGATATCTGTGGGGTAACGAGACGAGAGCTGGCTGAGGAGCATTTCGGCGAACAAATCGTTGTAACGATACCAGCCTGGCTCTTCCAGTCGGACGATGAACATGTTCTCCTGCCACAAGTGAGATAGGGTTTCGTCGCTGCCGGATTGATCCAAAACGGAGTCACAGAGACTGCCGTTGAGATGCTTGAGGATGGAAGTTTTGAGTAGAAACTCCTGTAATTTTGGTGGCGCGTTGCGGAAAATCGTCTCAATGAAGTATTCGCGAAGGTAGATGTGCGCGCCACTAAAGGAGTCGATGAATTCCCGACGATTTTCCTCTTTATCCAGGGCCAGGGCCGCCAGGGTGAGGCCGGAAGCCCAACCCTCGGTGTGCCGGACAAGTTTCTCCAGATCGGCAGAGGCCAAGTGGGCCGCCTGGGGGTACTGTTGAAGGTATTGGATCCCTTCCTCGGATGTGAAGCGCAGGTTGTTTGCATCCAGTTCGGTGAGCAAACCTTTGGCGCGCAATTGAGCGACAGAAAGGGACGGACGAGTGTTGCCGGAAATAACTAATTGGAAATGGGGGGG
The DNA here is from genome assembly GCA_964567255.1 of uncultured Anaerolinea sp. Taxonomy (GTDB): domain Bacteria; phylum Chloroflexota; class Anaerolineae; order Anaerolineales; family Anaerolineaceae; genus Anaerolinea. The sequence goes on along the minus strand of CAZMMI010000112.1, from coordinate 6,348 downwards.
GAAGTGTTCCAGCCATGTCTGCATGGCAGTGAGAATTTCGGGTTGGGTGATATGGTGAAAATCATCGAGCACCAGAGCAAGCTGAGGAAGCGTGGATTGTATGTTTGTCAAATCACCCAATAACTTCGGTATGATTTCTGAGGTTTGGATGGCTGAAGTTGTACGCAAATAATTCAGCAAGTCCTGGCATAGCTCAGTGTGAACTACCTGGAGCGCAGCGATGACAGAGCGCCAAAAACGAATGGTTTGATTATCTTCCTTATCGATGGACAGCCAGGCGATTGGTTGAGTGCTGTTTTGTGCCCATTCGTTCAGCAATGTGGTTTTTCCAAAACCGCTCGAGGCATAGAGGAGGGAAACGGGCGTATTTATGAGTTGGGTCAGGCGCCGGCGAGAAATCAAGTGGGGTGGCAATACTGGCAAGTTGATTTTGGTCATTGGCCCGAAAGAGGTATCAATACGCGGGCCTTCACCAGAAGGATGGTTTGAAGGGGGCTGGATGGTAAATTGGTCAAATAAATTCTGCCCTGCCAGGGAAAGACCGGCCCGTTCCAGGCGCTCGATGGTCAATTCTTCGGTTTTTCCCAGGTAATACTTATAAAGCTTCCCGTCACGACGCCGGTAGGCATACCAGAATTTCTTCTGCCGGCGAACCTCTGCCTGAGCATAGAAGTGTCCGGCGTTTCCCTGATAGGCGAACTTGTTATTGTGCAGCAGCCAATCCTGCCATTCGGTGGAGCCAACCTGAATTAGGGAGGCGCCTACGATAAGCTGGTGATTGACGATTGTGTTCGCTGTACTTTTTGGCATAAAAAATCACCCTACTGGAGTTACCCAACACTTATTATTATAACCCGTTGGGTAACTATTGCAAGATATCCATACTCCCCATGATCGTAAATAAGGCCCTCCAGTCTTGAAAAATCGTCCAAATACCTGATTCTCAAACCGCCAGGTGGAAGGTATTCTTATGCTACGTACTACCTGTATTCTGCCAAATGTTATATTGCGTCGCCAGATTCCATTGAATCACAAAAAGGAAACATCATTTTGAACCTCTGGAAAAAAATCTCTCAGTATCCAAGAATAGGCCTGATCTTATTGGCTTACATTGCGTTTGTTGCCCTCGGTTTGCCGGATGGGTTGCTGGGCGTGGCCTGGCCTTCCATCCGAGGTAGCTTTGGCATCCCATTGGATGCGATTGGCATGTTACTGGCAGCCAGCGTGACGGGTTATATGACATCCAGCTTCCTCAATGGCCCGCTGATCTCGCGCTTTGGTGTTGGGCGGGTTTTGGCAGCCAGCTGCGCCATGACCGGGACTGCGTTGATTGTTTACACCCTGGTGCCGGAATGGTGGATGATGGTACTGTTTGGCGTGATTGCAGGGTTGGGTGCGGGCGCGATTGACGCCGGACTGAATACTTATGTGGCTTCGCATTTTGGCGAAGGGCTAATGCAGTGGCTGCACGCCAGTTGGGGAATTGGCGTGACTCTTGGACCAATCATTATGACCCTGGGGCTGTCTGTATCAAACTCCTGGCGAACGGGATACCGGGCGGTGGGAATATTCCAGCTTGTGCTGGCGCTCGGTTTCGTACTGACCCTTTCGATGTGGAATCAGACGAAAACCTCTAAAGGCAGCGATGAGCCTAAGGTTCTAACCGATTACAAAACCCCTATGGCGGAGACAATCAAGCAGCCCATGGTCTGGTTGAGCATTCTTCTGTTCTTCTTGTATGTAGGCGCCGAAACTTCGCTGGGCACCTGGACCTATACATTGTTGACTGAGTCTCGGGGGATTAATCCGACGGTGGCAGGTTTCTTTGCGGGCAGTTATTGGTTCACCTTCACCATTGGCCGGGTTGTGGCAGGTATCATAGCCAAGCGTGTAGGAGCTAAATCCCTGGTGGTGGGCGGCCTGGTGGGGGCATTGGTGGGGGCAGGTTTGCTGGTCTGGAACCCGTTTCCGGCTGCGAACGTGATCGCGGTAGCGATTATCGGACTGGCGATTGCGCCGATCTTCCCGGCGATGATGTCGGGTACCAGTCAGCGGGTGGGGGCGCATTTTGCCGCCAACACCATTGGTATGCAGATGGCTGCGACTGGTTTGGGAACAGCGCTCATCCCTGGTTTGATGGGTGTGTTTGCCCGGCAGGTTTCGCTGGAGGTGATTCCTTACTCACAGTTTGGGGTGTTTGCGCTGCTATTGGTGGTCTTCTTAATCACGCTGCGCTCTGAAAAATATGCATCAACTTCTGTTGCCTCTGTGGAAGCCCAGAAGAGTCTGGTACAACCGGATTAGTAGTTCTAAAGGAGATTGAAATGAAGGATATCGAGACCATTCTTTCCCAGATGACACTGGAAGAAAAAGCGGCATTGTGCACTGGAGCTTCTCCGTGGTCAACCACGCCCATTGAGCGGCTAGGTGTGCCAGAGATGTTCGTTTCAGACGGCCCGCACGGTGTTCGCCGGGTGGCTGAGATTAATTCGCTGACTCAAAAGAGTCTCCCCGCGACCTGCTTCCCCACGGCATCCAGCCTGGCTTCCACCTGGAATGTGGATCTGGTAAAGGCAATGGGACACGCCCTTGCTGAAGAATGTATTGCCCTGAACGTAGACGTCCTGTTGGGGCCGGGCGCAAATATGAAGCGTTCTCCTCTGGGGGGACGCAACTTTGAGTATTTCTCTGAGGACCCCTTCCTGGCCGGTGAAATGGCCGCCAGCCTGATCAACGGCGTTCAGGAAAAAGGTGTGGGCACTTCGTTGAAGCATTATGCGGCTAACAATCAGGAATTTGAACGCTTTAGCATCAATGCGGAAATTGATGAGCGCACACTGCGAGAGATCTACTTACCTGCTTTTGAAAAGGCTGTTAAGAAGGCAAAGCCCTATACAGTGATGTGCTGCTACAACAAAGTGAATGGTACGTACGGTTCAGAGCATCATACCTTGCTGACTAAAATCCTGAAAGATGAATGGGGATTTGAGGGTTTGGTTGTGTCAGACTGGGGCGCGGTGCACGACCGGGTTGCCTCTCTCAAGGCAGGTTTGGATTTAGAGATGCCCGGACCGATGGATCGCCGGGTGAAGGCGGTGGTGGACGCGGTTCGCTCTGGCGAGATGGATGAGGCGGTATTAGACGCAGCGGTGCGCCGGGTGTTGGGGATCGTGCGCAAGGCTGCCGAAACCCCCAAGAAAGGCACATTCGATGTGGACGCGCATCACCAATTGGCTCGCCAGGTTGCTTCTGAAGGCATGGTTCTGCTCAAGAATAATGGCCTATTGCCCCTAAAAGACATGCAGCATGTAGCCGTGATCGGCCGCGCGGCAGAAAGCGCTCATTTCCAGGGCGGCGGCAGCTCGCACATCAACCCGACTGCCGTGGCAGTTCCCTTCAAGGAGTTACAGTCTCGCGCCGGTGATGCCGAGTTTACCTATACAGAAGGGTATCCTACCGACGACACATATCGCCAGGATTTGATCGACCGGGCCGTAGATTTGGCCGGAAACGCCGATGTGGCTGTTTTATACATTGCTTTGCCCAGCTACAAGGAAAGTGAAGGATACGATCGCACTGACCTGGATTTGACCGCGCAGCAAGTGGCCTTGATCAAATCTGTTGCCAAGGTGCAGCCGAAGACGGTGGTGGTGCTCAATAACGGCTCGCCTGTGGCGATGAGCGAGTGGATTGACGATGTGGCTGCGGTCCTGGAGTCTTACATGATGGGCCAGGCCGGTGGGGCGGCGATTGCGGACATTTTGGTCGGTAACGTGAATCCTTCGGGAAAATTGGCCGAGACCTTCCCACTGAAAGTGGAAGATACCCCTGCGTACTTGAATTGGCCTGGTGGGGCTGGTGTAGTACGCTACGGTGAAGGCTTGTTTATTGGATACCGGTATTATGACGCCAAACATGTGCCAGTGCTGTTCCCCTTCGGTTATGGGTTAAGCTACACCACATTTGCGTATAGCAATGCGCGTGTCTCGGCGGCGTCCTTTAAAGATGTCGATGGCGTGACCGTTTCGGTGGATGTGACCAATACAGGGAAAGTGTCCGGCAAGGAAATCGTGCAGGTGTACGTTCACGATCAGAAGTCTGGCCTGGTTCGGCCCGAGAAAGAATTGAAGGGTTTTGCCAAGGTGGAGCTTCAGCCGGGCGAGACGAAGACCGTGTCCATCTCCTTGGATTTCAGAGCCTTTGCGTATTATCACCCGGAGTATAAGCAATGGATCACCGAAAGCGGCGAATTTGATCTGTTGGTGGCGGCCTCGGCAGCTGATATCCGGGCGAAATTGACCGTTCAGTTGGAATCGACTTTGAATCTGCCCTGCATGCTCGACAAAGAGTCGACCATTCGGGAGTGGACCGCCGATCCGCGTGGGCACGCTTTGATTACGCCGTTGCTTGAAAAGATGCAAGAGATGAGTAAGCAAGCATTTGGCGATGACAGCACAGAAGGTGTGGGCATGAATGTCATGGATATGTTTATGGACATGCCCCTGGTGAGCGTCTTATTGTTCAACCAGGCGGCACTGACCATGCCACCTGAGGAGATGGTGGACGGCATGCTGATGCAAGCGCACAGCATGTAACGGGTTGTTGGGGCGAAGGTTGAACGGGCCTTCGCCCCTTTTTATTGCAAGAGAATAATGCCAATGGTGGTGTTGTGTCCCGAAATATGAGGCAAGTCCAGCGAGACCTCCCAGAGGCGTTTGTGAAATCCCGCGCCGCAATCGCAGAAGAGTAAAGTTGTTAGAAAGCTTCGTGGATGGAAGGAATCCGTTCGGGGAACAGTCTGTGTAGAACAGCGCATTGTGCAGCATCGGGGTTGCCCCATCCGCGGAAGGTGAAACACTCCGGAGCGTGCGTTCCCATAACCAGGCCGGTTAATCCCTGGATGGTGAGCGTGCACTCTGCCTGCGATGATTTGGCTACCACCAGTTTTCCATCCAGGGACTCCAGTTGCCAGAAGCCTTCGTTCCAGGGGCAGAGCGGATCTGTGATATTGACCGTGAAACTGCCTACGCCAACTTCCATGCCGCCCATCCGTTCGATATCCAGCACGCGGGCCATGGGCATATCCGGGGTAGAATCGACTTTCATTTTGAGATCAGATAACCAAAGCTCAGGGGTTTCGGTAGGCGGAAGCCAGATTTCGGCTCGATCGGCCTGGTCGACATGCCGGGCGATCCAATTGAGCAACAGGTAGCGGGCTCGAGGCGTGTGGTAATAGAAGCGCGTAGCGACAAAGTTGAAGCGGGTCGCTTCATCGCCCTTCAACTGATAGAGCATCACGCCTTCAATTTGCTGGTCGAAGCGGGCGAAAACAACCCAGAAGTTGTTGCGGTTGGCGGAGACCTGGTTGCCATGATCAAAGACAGCCATGCCGTGTTGCGTTTTACGCAATTCGATCAGGTAGTCACGGTATGGCGTGTAGGCAGGGCCCATCAGCATTTGCTCGACCTTGCCGCCGAGATCCATCTTCAAGAGCGGAGCCAATGCGGCGGGCGAAAATTTGGCGATCTTTCCCAGCGGGAAGGACACGTAGCCCATGCGTTCGTAGAACGATTCGCGGAAGGGATACAAGGCTGAGAAAACCTTGCCTGCATCCCGCTCGGCAGACAACAATTCGATCATGCTTTTCTTCACCAGACCTTTGCGCCGCGCAGAGGGGTGGGTGGAGACACCCCAAATGCCGGAGACGGGAAACAGCTTTCCGCGAATGTTTTGCGTCAGGTCAACTCCGGAGACCACGGAAACAATCTCGTTGTCCTCGCTTGCCGCGAAGCAAGTGACACCCTTGCGTTCGCGCACGATAGATAGCCACTCGTCTTTGTTTTGGAAGGGCGGGGAACTGTGGAATGCGTATTCCGTCAGGGCGTAGATAGCTTCTAGCATTTCTTCGCCGTGGATTTGTCGAATGATGAGGGTCATAGGGTTTGCTCTTGGATGAAAGTTTTACCGACGCAGGAGAGGGAGGTAGGTCTCAAATGTGGGCCAAAAACCATTGTTTGATACCAGTGACCAGCCACCTTCGGTATTATAGCCTTTTTGGGCAAAGTACAGGGTCTGTCCGTTGTAAGGAATGTTATCTGAAAAAGTAGTTGTGCTGCCACTGAGACCTTCGGCTAGCACTGTGGCAGCAGCCCAGCTTTGTTCGTTGATGGAACTGGAAGCGTAGCGCAATGTTTGTGATTCTGCTCGGAGAGGAGCGGTCCATACCAGGGTCAGGGTGACAGAATCGCCGGAGACGTTAGCCTGGCTTACCCGCAGGTTACTCACTCTGGTGGGGGCCGGTGGTTGGTATTCGTCAGCGCCTATATCGGAAGCCTCCCCGATTGGACG
>CAZMMI010000111.1:0-12447 GCA_964567255.1 uncultured Anaerolinea sp. | reverse complement strand
GGAGGTTGCTCTGCGAGCGTTTCTTTTGCCGCGCAGAGGTTTTGGTGGGAAGATTTTTCTTGCGATTGGTCGATTTCATAATGTTCCTCATAAAGTGGGCGAGGCCTTTGTGAATGGCGAGCCTGGCTATTTATAACAAAAATTAATAAATAAGGCAAATTTTGTCGCAAAACCTTGCCCGTCCATTGCATCAAGCACAGCGGGGCAGGGGAGCACGCCTGAGGCGAACCGTCGGAATGTGGGTATAATCTGGTGTATATGGAACCTCTGTTGCAGGTGAGAAATATTTCCAAATCCTTTGGCGCATTGCCCATTCTCCAACGGGTAAATTTTGATGTTCACCGCGGCGAGGTGGTTGGCCTGACGGGCAGCATTGGCTCGGGCAAGTCGGTCTTAATGATGATGCTGGCGGGCCTCTACGAGCCGGATGGTGGCGAGATTCACTTCAACGACAAGCGGCTGGCCTGGCCTTACTCGGCGCAATCTTTGGGCATTGGTGTTATTCACCAACGCCCGGCGCTGGTGGAGCATTTTGACGTGGTCAGCAACATCTTTTTGGGAAGCGAAATTGGCTGGCCTAAAAAAGGGCTGGGCTCGCTGCGCATTCTAGACTTTGATGAAATGAATGTCCAGGCCCTGCACATCCTGGCGCGCCTGGGCGTGCAGGTTGATTCGCTTCAATCCAAGGTCTCCGAACTTTCCTTTGAACAACGCCAACTCATTGCTATTGCCCGCGTGCTCACTTTTCCCGCGCAAATGTACATCATCGATGAGCCAAATATGCTGCTCAGCTACCTCAACCAGCAGCGTTTGTTCAACTTGATTCAAAACTGGCAGCAGCAAGGCTTTGGCGTGCTGTTCAGTAGCAACAACCTCGACCATCTCTTTGCCGTGACGGACCGCATTGTGGTTCTGCACCAGACCCACATTGTTGCCGACCTGCGCACCGATGAGACCACGCGTGAAGATGTGGTGAACCTGTTGTTGGGAGGCGAATTGGCCGAGCAGGCGGCTCCAACCATCTGGGATTTCGACAGTTACGACGATTTCCGCAAGAACACGGAGCGGCTGCGCTTTCACCAGATGCTGCTGGAAAAAAACCTGGCCGGCGAGGACAGTCTGAATCGCCAGTTGACCAAACAGCTTGCCGACCAGGTGCAGATTCTGGATCAAATGAACAGCGCACTGCTTGAGGCGCAGCGCCGCTTGCTGACCGAACGCGAGGAAGAGCGCAAGCACCTTTCACGCGAGCTGCATGATCAGGTCATTCAAGACCTGCTGAGCATCAACTACGAACTGGAAGGTTTGGAACTGGAAACGGGAATTTCCGGTGAACTGGCCAACAACCTGTCCGAAGTCCGGCAGGGCATTCGCGCGCTGGTCACCAGCCTGCGCCAGATCTGTGGCACGCTGAGACCACTAACCATTGACAGCCTGGGCCTGGGCGCGGCTTTACAATCCTTTGTGCGAGAGTGGTCGGCGCGCTGGGATATTCAGGTGGAGCTTGATCTGGACGAGAACCTGGGGCGGATGCCCGAAGCCACCGAGATGTCCATCTTCCGCATTATTCAAGAAGGCTTAACAAATGTCCGCCGCCATGCGCAAGCCACTCGTGTGCAGATCATCTTGCAACATTCCACGCCCCGCTCGCTTTCCATTTCTCTGCGCGACAACGGAAAAGGGATTGGGGAGGATTTTGATTTGGGCAGCATGGCCGCCAATGGCCACTATGGGTTGCAGGGAATCAGTGAACGGGTGGCGTTGCTAGGGGGGCGCTTCCGCTTGCAGGGGCAGCCAGAAGGCGGGCTGGCACTGCTGGTTGAGATTCCGCACCCGCGAGTGGATGTGGAAATCAAATCATCCGATCGGAAGCCGCCGAAAACTTCTCGCAAGCGCAGCACAGCCCGTTAATTAACTCAAGTTTAAGAAGAGTCCCTGAATTTGGGGTGAGCGTGGGGTGCGAAGCACCCCACGCTCATCCCAAATTCAGGTTTCTTGAATAATCATCAAAATAGCACGGATTAGGGGGGAATCCCCCTATTCAGGTGAGGGTAAATGATGAGACGCCCTCACCTGTTTTTCGTTAGAATGAAACTTGTAAGTTTGTATCCCCTATTTTCTTTGTGAATCGAACAAGGAGGTTCGAGAGATGAAGAAGTCAATCCTTATGTTGGTTGCGCTCTTCTCGATCGCGGCGATGGTGTTGGCTGCTTGCCAGCCTACCCCCACCCCGGTCGCCCAAGAGCCAGGCGCTGCTACCGCAGCCCCCGCCGGGAAGCTGAGTGTAGGTATTGTCCTTCCTACCAAGGACGAACCCCGCTGGATCCAGGACGAGACTCGTTTCAAAGAGCTGCTCACTGCAGCGGGATACGATGTCCAAATCCTGTTCAGCCAGGGTGACTCGGCCAAAGAGAAAGAGAATGTTGAATCTCTGGTCAGCCAGGGCATTCAGGTTCTCATCATCTGCCCGCAGGACGGTACCGCCGCCGCCGCCGCCGCTGAAGCCGCCAAGGCTGCCGGCGTGAAAGTCATTTCGTATGATCGCCTGATCCGTGACACCGACGCCGTGGATTACTACGTGACCTTTGACAGCGTGGCTGTTGGTGAGGCATGGGGTGATTACCTGGTGGCGAACGCGACCGGTACGGGCAACAACCTGTACCTGTACGCCGGCGCTGCTTCCGACAACAACGCGTTCCTGTTCTTCGAAGGCGCGTGGAATGTCTTGCAGCCCAAGATTGCCGATGGCACGTTCGTGATCAAGAACTCGAGCGAAGCGATTGCCCTGCAAGACAAGGCGACCCTGACCCGCGAAGAGATGGCCAAGATCATCGGCCAGGTGACCACCGAGTGGAAGTTTGACGTGGCCAAGAACCTGGCGGAAGCCAACCTGACCTCTGCCAAGGTGGAGGACAAGGGCACCGTGTTCATCCTGGCCCCGAATGATGGCACCGCTCGCTCGATCGCCGATGCCTTCGCTGCCGACAAGGACGTGACCAAGTACTATGTGACCGGCCAGGACGCTGAAAAAGCTTCTGTCCAGTACATCATCGACGGCAAGCAGTCCATGACCGTCCTCAAGGACGTCCGCACCCTGGTGAGCGATGCCTTCAATGCGGCGGTTGCTTACCTCAAGGGCGGCTCTCCTGAGCAGACCACCACCTATAACAACGGCAAGATTGACGTTCCCGCCAAGCCGTCTGCGATCGTGACCGTGACCAAGGAAAACGTCAAGGAAGCCATTGTTGACTCCGGTTACTATCCTGCTTCCGACTTCACCGGTTTGGATGGCGCTGCCGAACCTGCTCCTGCCATCACCGGCAAGGTTGGCATCGTGCTCCCGACCAAGGACGAGCCCCGCTGGATCCAGGACGAGACCCGCTTCAAGGATGCTTTGACGGCTGCAGGCTATGAAGTTCAGATCCTGTTCAGCCAGGGCGATTCGGCCAAAGAGAAAGAGAATGTTGAATCTCTGATCAGCCAGGGCATTCAGGTTCTCATCATCTGCCCGCAGGACGGCACTGCTGCTGCCGCCGCCGCTGAAGCCGCCAAGGCTGCCGGCGTGAAAGTCATTTCGTATGATCGCCTGATCCGTGACACCGACGCCGTGGATTACTACGTGACCTTTGACAGCGTGGCTGTTGGTGAGGCATGGGGTGATTACCTGGTGGCGAACGCGACCGGTACGGGCAACAACCTGTACCTGTACGCCGGCGCTGCTTCCGACAACAACGCGTTCCTGTTCTTCGAAGGCGCGTGGAATGTCTTGCAGCCCAAGATTGCCGATGGCACGTTCGTGATCAAGAACTCGAGCGAAGCGATTGCCCTGCAAGACAAGGCGACCCTGACCCGCGAAGAGATGGCCAAGATCATCGGCCAGGTGACCACCGAGTGGAAGTTTGACGTGGCCAAGAACCTGGCGGAAGCCAACCTGACCTCTGCCAAGGTGGAGGACAAGGGCACCGTGTTCATCCTGGCCCCGAATGATGGCACCGCTCGCTCGATCGCCGATGCTTTCGCCGCCGACAGCGACGTGACGAAGTACTATGTGACCGGCCAGGACGCTGAAAAGGCTTCTGTCCAATACATCATCGACGGCAAGCAGTCCATGACTGTCCTCAAGGACGTCCGCACCCTGGTGGCTGACGCCATCACCGCGGCTATTGCTTACCTGCAGGGCGGCACTCCGGAACAGACCAACACCTATAACAACGGCAAGATTGACGTTCCCGCCAAGCCGTCTGCGATCGTGACGGTCACCATTGAAAATGTCAAGGCAGCCATTGTTGACTCCGGTTACTATCCGGCTTCTGACTTCACTGGCCTGCCGTAATGGCCCCGGTTTGAGCGAAACTTTTCGCCCATAGCGGAGTAAAATTAAAGGGCGAAACCAGTTTCTGTGAAATTGGTTTCGCCCTCCTTCCGGAAAATCATTCAATGGAAGTCAACTATGGCAAATCCCCTGTTAGAAATGCGCAACATCACCAAGACCTTCCCAGGCGTCAAAGCGTTAAGTGACGTAAGTTTTGAGGTGGGGGAAGGTGAAATTCATTGTTTGGTTGGTGAGAATGGGGCGGGGAAATCTACGCTGATGAAGGTTTTGAGTGGTGTCTATCCTCACGGGGAATATACCGGCGAAATCCTCATCAACGGCGCGGAGCAAATCTTCCGCAATATTCGCGACAGTGAAAAAGCCGGCATTGCCATCATTTACCAGGAGCTGGCTCTCGTCCCTGAAATGACCGTTTACGAAAACATATTCCTGGCGAACGAAATTCGCAAAGGTCCACTGGTGGATTGGAACGAAACGGTCAAGCGAGCAGGGGAAGTGCTGAAACGGGTGGGGTTGGATGTGAACCCTGCCGCCAAGATCAAATCGCTGGGCGTGGGCAAGCAGCAACTGGTTGAAATTGCCAAGGCGCTCAGCAAAGATGTCAAGATCCTCATTTTGGATGAGCCGACCTCGGCGTTGAATGAGGGTGACAGCGAAAACCTGTTGAACCTGTTGCGCGATTTGAAATCGCATGGCGTAACCAGCATTTTAATCTCCCACAAGCTCAAAGAGGTCATTGCCATTGCCGACAAAGTGACCGTTTTACGCGACGGGCAGACCATCTGCACGTTGGACGCGCATAAAGGCGAAGTGAACGAGTTTGTGTTGATTAAGCACATGGTTGGGCGCGAAATAAATAATATTTATCCGAAGCGGGAGCATGTCCGTTCGGACGAGGTGCTGGTTGAGGTCAAGAACTGGAGCGCCTACAACCCGGCTCTGGGTCGGACTATTTTAAAAAACATCAATTTCCATGTTTGCAAAGGGGAAATTGTTGGATTAGCGGGGTTGATGGGTTCGGGGCGCACCGAGCTGGCCTTGAGCATATTTGGAAACCCCGATAAGTATCGTGTCAACGGCGAGTTAACGATTAGGGGTGAGAAAAAACGATTCAATCACCCCAGCCAAGCGATTAAGGCGGGGGTGGCTTACGTGACCGAGGACCGCAAAGGCGATGGGTTGATCCTGATTCAAGATGTGAAACAGAATATCACCATCGCCAACCTGCGCGAGATCGCCAAACGTGGGATTATTGACTCGAACGCCGAAATCCAGGTTGCCGATCATTACACCAAGAGCCTGAATATTAAGACCCCCAGCATCGAACAAACGGTGCAAAACCTGAGCGGCGGTAACCAGCAGAAAGTGTCTCTGGGCAAGTGGTTGTTTGTCAAGCCGGATGTTCTGATCCTGGATGAGCCGACGCGCGGTATCGATGTCGGCGCGAAATTCGAAATTTATACCATTATGAACAGGCTGGTAGAGCAAGGGATGTGCATCATCATGATCTCATCCGAATTGCCCGAAGTTCTGGGAATGAGCGATCGGGTATACGTTGTATCTTCTGGGACGATTGCTGGCGAGATGCCCATTGAAGAAGCTACACAAGAAAAAATTATGAATCTGGCGACGAATTGAGGAGGTCAGAAAAGATGTCATCTGTCACAACCGCTCAAAAAGCTAACTCGGCTTCATTTTTTAACAATATCACCCGAGTGTTGCGCGAAAATATCCGCGAATATGGCATGTTCATTGCCTTGTTCGCCATCATGATCATCTTCACGATCACCACCGAGGGCACGTTCATCTCGTCACGTAATATTGTGAACCTGGTCAACCAGGCCGGTTATATCGCTGTTCTGGCAGTCGGTATGACCCTGGTGATTGTGATCCGGCACATTGACCTCTCGGTAGGCTTCCTGGGCGGTTTCCTGGGCGCCATTGCAGCCATCGGCATGGTGCAGTGGGGGCTGCCGGTGTGGGTGGTCATTCCCATGACCATGGCGTTGGGCGTCGTCGCCGGCCTACTCACCGCTTTCCTGGTGGCTGAGCTGGGCATCCCGGCTTTTGTGGCTTCGCTGGCCGGCTGGCTGATCTACCGTGGGGCCATCCTGGTGGTCACCGAGGCGACGGGCACCATCATTATCCCCGATGAAACTTTCGCCGCCATTGGTAACGGCTTCATCCCCGATATATCGATGGGCGCTTTCTTGCCCGAGCGGCATAAGCTGACCCTGATCCTGGGGCTGGTTGCCATCATCGCACTGGTGATTAGCGAGATTCGCAGCCGCAGCAAGAAGATGGAGTATAACTTTGAAGTTCTGCCCGGCGATGTGTTTGTGCTAAAACTGCTATTCCTGTCAGCCATCATCGGTGGGATCGCTTGGTTGCTGTCTGGGTACCAGGGTCTCTCCTGGACCGCGGTGGTTGTGCTGCTGGTGGTAGCTGTTTATCACTTCGTTACCACCCAAACCGTGCTTGGACGCCATATCTATGCAGTCGGCGGCAATCCCGAGGCAGCCGAACTGAGCGGTATCGATGTCAAGAAGATCACCTATACGGTCTTTGGTTCGATGGGCATGCTCTCGGCGCTGTCGGGCATCTTGTTTGCTTCGCGCCTGCGCTCAGCCACCACCACGGCGGGCACGCTGTGGGAGTTGGATGCCATTGCAGCGGCTTATGTCGGCGGTGTTTCGGCGGCAGGCGGGGTGGGCAAGGTGGTCGGCTCGATTATCGGCGCGCTGGTGATGATGTCGCTGACCAGCGGCATGAACTTGATGGGCATCGGCATCTCGTACCAGTACATGGTGCGCGGGGCTGTGCTGGCGGCAGCGGTGATCTTCGACGTTGCCACCCGCAATCGCGGTAAGTAAACCGGGTCTCCTCCCAGTTTTAGTGGTATGTCGCGGGCGAGGCGTTTGTCTCGCCCGCGACAATTATTAACCACTCACGCAGAGATGAAAAGCCTGAATTTGAGGTATATGTGGGGGGCGAAGCCCCCCACATATACCTCAAATTCAGGATCTTTCCTCAACCTGGCTGGGTCGATACGAGCCTTTTGATCCAACGCCGAGAGGTAAAGCGAATAGTGCCGCCGATGGCTTTGGCCAGGTTTTCAGAGAGCATAGCTGCGTAGACCCAGTGGGGCGGCAGGCGCAGCACCAGCACGGCGATGGCCACGCACGGAATGGAAGCCAGCCACACCCCGCCCACATCCAGAATGGCTGAGAAGCGTGTGTCGCCGCCACCGCGCAGAATGCCGACAATGAAGATGGCATCCTGGCTGCGCAGCCAGAAAAACAGCCCGCCCACCAGGATGATCGCAGCCGCGGCTGCACGGGTGCTGTCTTCCACCTGGTACAGCGTGACCACCCAGGAGCGCATCGCCACCAGAACCATGCCGATGACAAAGGAGCCCGCCAGGTTGATGATGAGGATGCGCTTGCCGATTTGATAGGCTTCTTCCAGCCGGCCTGCGCCAATGGCATGTCCGATCATGATGGCGGCTACCGACGCGCTGCCCATCGTCATGAAGAAGCCGATGCTGATAATGGTGGCGGCAATGTTATAGGCGGCATACGCCGAAGTGCCCAGACGGGCGATGATGGCGTTGTTGACATTGCCGCCCAGTGCCCAGAAGAATTCGTTGGCCAGCACCAGGATGATCTGGACGATATGCGTCCGGAAGAAGCCGAAGTTGAACTGGAAATAACGCCTCGGATGCACCGCCACAGGCGATTTTTGCCGGTATAGGATGAATATCAGCGCGAACCATTCGGCGATGGTGCAGATGGTGCGCCCAAGGGCCACACCCCGAACGCCCAGGACGGGCAGGCCTAACTTGCCAAAGATCAACACGTAATTGGCCGCAACCGTCAGGGTCAGGAAGGCTACGCCAATGATCATGGGCAGGCGCGTGTTGCCGGTGGAGCGCACTGCCGCGTACAAGGTGGTGGTGATCGCCGAGAAGAGATAACTCCAGCCGACGATGCGGAGAATGGATGCTCCGGCCTCAATGACCAGGGGATCTTGCGAATACAGGCTGAGCACCTGGGTGGGCAGGCCGATGGCCAGGGCGGCGAAGATGGCGGCAGTGCCCGCGCAGAGTACCAGAGTCATGCCCAGCACGCGCAGCAAGTTGGGGCGGTCGTCCGCCCCCCAATATTGGGCCATGTAAACTGCCGCGCCGCCTGTGGCTCCAAAGAGGGTCAGGTTGAGCAAGAAGGAGAACTGACCGGCCAGCCCGGCGGCAGCCACGGGCACGTCGCCCAGTTGCCCCATCATGAGCACGTCCAGGATGGAGATGAGGTTGAAGAACAGGCTCTGTATCGCCGCCGGAATGAACAGGCGTAGAAACTTTTGGGTGAAGGAACGATCCATTTTCGGTGATTAACCTTGTAGGGCCGCGGCGCAGGGCCGCGCTTGCGAGTTCTGCTCATCATGAGCGAGCAGCCTTCAGCGTTGCAATTGAATTGGCTCGATTATTCTGGAGTTGGACAGGATTCGGTTTGTGCCGGCGCCAAAATAACTTAGCTCAGCGAATCGAGTAAGACAGGCGGAATCCGCGGGTCAAAGTGTTTCCCGGCTTGCTCGCCAATGTAATCCAGCGCTTCTTGTCTTCCCCAGGCTTTACGGTAAGGCCGGTCAGAAGTCAGCGCGTCAAAGACATCGACCGCCGCAAATATGCGGGCCGCCAGGGGGATCTCTTCGCCCTTTAGTCCGCGTGGATAGCCGCTGCCGTCCCATTTCTCATGATTGCAGTAGGGAATATCTAAAGACGGGACCAGATAATCAATGTGAGCCAGGAATTGGTAGGCGTACTCGGGATGCCGGCGCATGATGGTCCATTCCTCTTCCGTTAGCGGCCCCGGCTTTTTTAGGATCGTATCAGGGATGCCCATCTTGCCGATATCGTGAAGCAGCGCTCCCCGGCGGATATGCTGCACTATTTCTTCAGGAACGCCCATCTGCCGGGCTAATCGCTCGGTGAGTTCGGTCACGCGCAATGTGTGGCCCTGGGTTTCTTCGTCGCGCAGTTCCAGCACCAACGACCAGCCCTGCAAGGTGGCATCGTAAGCGTGAGCCAGTTCCTCATTCGATAACTTCAGGGTCTTGAACAACCGGGCGTTGGCAACTGCCAGCGTAACCTGGTAAGCCAGCGTTCGGCACAGTTCTACTTCGTGTCGATTGTACTCGTGCGCCTTGCTGGTCGAGCCGACGATGAGCGCGCCAGTGGCTTTCCCTTCCAGCAGCAGGGGGATAAAGAGGATCGAGCGCAAATTGCGAGCTTCAATGACCTTTCGCTCTGTTGGGGATAGCTCAGCTTCCAATGTGTCCGGAACATGCACCGGGCGCCCGCTGCTAAAGGAGGTCACAATGTGGGGGTGATCCTGTAATTGTTCGGGTTGCAATCTCAGCCACTCCAACTCCGGCCCGAGCGGTGGGGTGGTGGCGCCCAGGAACAACTGGTCGCCTTCCAGAGTGTAGATAGCACCCGATTCCAGATGCAGCACGGTCACGGCGCTATCGATGGCTGTCTGGAGCACGGTGGGCAGATCCAACGACGACGCCAGCGCACTGCTGACCTTGAGCAGCGTGGAGAGTTCTTCGGCTGGCATTTGCCGGGCAATGTTGATATCTGGCGGGTATCTCTTGATGGGCATGGTCAGCACCGTTGGAGGGAGAGCTATTTGACGATCGTGACGTTGTCAAAAAAGACCTGGTATCCATCTGTGGCGTCTTCGTTCGCAAAAACAAAGAGGCCCATTTCATTGGCGGGAAGGTGCGGTTCGTCCAGGAATTTTGAGTAGACCTGCTCGCCGTTGACGGTCAGGCTGAGCATGTCGGGGGTGCAGACAACCATGACCCGGTTGACCTCTTCGGGCGAAGACTTGATGGCGTCCGTGGAAGACCATGCGTCGTCATCGGTTCCCGCTCCGGTCAGGTAGGTTGTCTCTCCGTCGATGATGGTGGCGACAATGTATTCCCGGTAACCCAGGTCGAGTTCAACGTAGTAGTGGTTGTCTTCGTCTTCAATCTGGCACATCACGCCCACCGTGCCATTCTGTTCCCCGGGCAGCCCCCATACATCAAACTCGATATAGGTGGGGTAAAAATCCACCGGCGCATAGGCCCAGTCGTATAAATCCGGCTCGGCGATCTTGAAACTGTAGACGCCGTCCTGATACTGGATGATGGTACTGCCGTCGTCATATTCCACCCAGCCCATGTCTTTGGTAGAGAAATCATCCACCAGCGTGTTCTCATCGGACCATTGACCGCCGGTGAAATCCGGAGCCGGTTCGGTAGGAGCTTGTGCTTCGTTTGTGGATTCTGGAATCACTGTCGCTTCGCCCGTGGGGGGCTCGGCGATGGTGGTCGGAGTGGTCAGAGGCTCGAACACCCTAATGGTCGGCGTGGCGGCTGCGACAGTGGGCTCCGCAAAGGGCAGCGAAATGCTTTCACTGGTGATCAGGAAATAAGCCCCCACGGCAACAACGCATAAGCACAAGATTATCAGGCAGCCCGCGCCGCCCAGTAACCACCATTTCATATTGTTGTTATTTGCCTGGTTCATGAATTTCTCTCCTCTATTGGGATAAAACATCCGCCTGAATAGGGGATGTAGGGTTGGCCTGGTTTTCCTTCCGCCAGAAGATGGTCATCCCAGCGCCAAGCTTTTCATTCGGGCGGCGAGTAAAACCATAGCGTTCGTAAAAACCTTCTTTGCCGTAAGCGGCCATCAATCCTACCACTGAATTATGCTGAGCATGTGTTTGGATATAGTTCATAAGGCGCTCCATGAGCAGCGCGCCGCAGCCCTGCCCCTGGTGTTCCGGTATGACAATGACATCTTGAATATAGAAGGTCATGCCACCGTCACCGACCACGCGCCCCATCCCCACCAATTCCTCGCCACAGCGCAGGCATACGCCATACAGCGAGCGGGGCAGGGAATCCTGGACAACCACCAGATCATGGATGCGCCAGCCGATTTTCTGCCGAATTTGATTGTATTCTTCCGCGCTGGGAAGAGCCTCAGTGATTTCATAGGCGGACATATAATAAGTATACAACGTAACTACTCAGAGGTTAAAAGGAAGTCCCCAAAATTTGAAGCATTTACGGGCTCAAAGAGCTTGCAAACACCACAATTTTGGGTTTCTTCCACTGGAGGCGCAGGCATGATTGCTTTTTCGCAGAATTTAGACAAAACTCGCCTGATTGGGCGCATCGATCCAGGCGGATCGGGCGGGCCGGTGTTGCACTATGCGGGTAGTTATTTGAGCATGCGGTTTCGGGGTATGTCGCTGCGGCTAACGGTCTCGGACGAGGGCGGCTGGAACGAGCGGGCCAACGAGGTTGGGTTGGTGGTGGACGGAGAATTGTCCATCTGCCCGTTGGTGAAAGGCGGAGCGCGCCAGACCGTGGAGATGGTTTGCGAGCCTGGTGAGCATGATCTGGAGATTTACAAGCTGCAAGGCCCCGGCAACGGGCGCGGCAGCCTGACTTTGCATGGGCTGGAACTGGGCTCGGATGGAGAACTGCTACCGCCGCCGGCCCTCCCGGCGCGTAAGCTGGAAGCCTACGGCGATTCGGTTACCGAAGGCGAAGGCTCGTTGTGTCCAGAGGAGACCCATGACTGCGGAGCGAACAGCGGCTGGCACTCTTACACGAACCGGCTGGCCCGCGCGCTGGGCGTGCAGATTCACAACAACGGCGTGGGCGGGCTGGCGGTGCGCGACCATACCGGCTGGTACGAGAGCGGCGAAATGGGCCTGGAGACCACCTTTGATAAGCTCAATCCTTGTGGGTCGAACAAAACCCCTTGGGATTTTTCGCGCTACACCCCCGACCTGATGCTGATGGCGATGGGGGTGAACGACCAGAGCAAGCACGGCTTTGATGATTTGCCTTTGTGGAAGGAAACCTACAAACGCATTGTGCGCGAGATCCACGCCCGGCACGGCGCTGGCGATTTGCCCTTTCTGTTTGCGGTAGCACCGATCAATGTGCGGGAGGCCTATCGTAATGTGGCGGAAGTGGCTGCGGAATTGAAGGCTGAGGGGCTGAACGCCTGGTTTTATCGCTACAGTTTTGAGGTGAACGGACAT